>CAZPJP010000172.1:0-8325 GCA_964586915.1 uncultured Anaerolineales bacterium | reverse complement strand
GCAATGTGTCACTTGACGCCGTATTATAGCCGAGTCTATTTTTCGTGCAACAATGGACAGGACCCGAACTCCATATGGATTGCGACAAAGATTTACAGGCTGCTTGCCGCGACTACTGAGATGCGATCCGGGCTCCGGTCTCACGGTCGAAGAAAAAGAGGGCGCTCTCTGGGAAGGCGACACGCACCTCGTAGCCCGGTGTCAGACGGATATCGAGCGACGCTGCCACACGAAAGGCTATCTCGTCGGCGGTGATGTAGGCGATCTGCTGACGACGCCCGAAGTCCGGCTCCACGACGTCGATCACGCCTGTCAGAGTCAGGTCCTCAGTCGTGACCTCGGCATTGGTCACGACGCGTGCCGCCTCCGGTCTGATCCCAATGGTGACGGTCTGTCCCTCTGCCATTTCGGTAACGACCCTTGTCGGCGCTGGGAAGCGGCGATCGCCGATGATGAGCTGTCCTTGCTGGAGGGTGCCGTCAAGGAGGTTCATCGGCGGCAGGCCGAGAAAGCCGGCGACGAAGGCGTTCGTCGGGTTCTGCAGTATCTCGTGGAACGTGCCGACCTGCTCGATCCGTCCTGCGCGCATGACGGCGATCTTATCTCCGAGGGCCATCGCTTCGGTCTGGTCGTGGGTGACGTAAAGCGCCGTGATGCCAAACCGGTGCAGCAGCCGTTTGATCTCGACCCGGGTTTGCGAGCGGAGCTTGGCATCCAGGTTGGAGAGCGGCTCATCGAAGAGGAAGAGCTCGGGCTGGCGCACCAATGCGCGGGCGATGGCCAAGCGCTGCTGCTGGCCTCCCGAGAGCGTGCCGGGCTTCCTCCGCAGGAGTTGCTTGAAGCCAAACCCCATAATCTCCGACGTGATCTGGATGCGCTCCTCCGCCTCTTCGTCGGGGGCGCCATGGACCTGGAAGAAGAAGCTTAGGTTGCCCCGACCTCGAAAGTGGGGATAGAGCGCGTAGTTCTGAAAGACCATACCGATCTGGCGATCTCCCACCGGGACATCCCGCATATCCTGGCCATCGTACGCGACAAGGCCGCTATAGTCGGTGAGACCGGCGACGACACGCAGGAGTGTGCTCTTTCCACAGCCTGAGGGTCCCACCACCACCATCGTCGCCCCGTCGACCACGACGAGGTCGAGGTTGTCCAACGCTCGCACGACGCCCGATGTCGCATCGCTGTCCTGCTCCGACGGGTGAGGTGCGGCTTCCGGGGGGATGGGCTCGGCGGCTCGGGACCGCTTCCGGTCAAAGATCGATCCGAGGTCGAGGCCGGGCCTGAAGACCTTCGTCACGTTCTCTAGTCGAATCTCAGCCATCGCGTGATCCTCTTCGGCTCTGACCCTTTCGACGTCTCGTCAGTAAGAGAGATAATCTCAATCCCGCCCCGTGAGGTCGTTCCAGGGAAAATCTGGCTGCGCGACCCCGGTATCCCGCGCAGCGAGTCCCTTTTGAGGTATGCGGTGAACCGCGGTCGGAGCGTCTCGAGCTCCATCCTGCGAATGCCTCCTTTGTGAGCGGCGATCAGTGGTCGGCCAATCCATTGCTGTCGAGCGCGCGGACAGGGTGACCGTGCGCAGTTCCTTAGCTTCGGCTCGGTCTGTCGACTCCCTAGACGGCGGCTTATGGCATTAGCGGCCAGATCCGCGGCACCAGGACGATGCTGATGACATAAATGAGAATCGTCAAGGGCGTGCCCACTTTGGTGAAGTCAAGGAACTTGTAGTGGCCTGGTCCGTAGACGATGAGACAGGCGGGCTCCAGCGGCGTGATGAACGAGCAGCTTGCGCTGACCGCGATCATGATGGCAAAGGTGCGGGGGTTTAGCCCCAGACGGTTGGCGGTCTCGATGGCGATGGGAAAGACGAGGACCGCTGCCGCCTGGTTGGACATAGGTTGCGTCAGCAGCAACGTCATCGCGAAGAAGACCGAGAGCAGCACGACCGGGTTGCTGGTCCGGAGCAACGCGACTACCTGTCCCGCAAGGAAGTTGGCAGTACCTGTATACTCCATGGCGGCGCCAAGGGCGAGCATACAGCCGATTACGATCACCGCCTTCCACTCGACCTTTTGGTAGGCTTCATCTGGCGTGATGCAGCGCGTGATGAAGGCGATCCATACGCCAAGGGTCACCGCAACCGGGAGGCTCAGCACCTCGAAGGTCGCCAAGAGGAGCGCGCCGACAAAGGCGCCCACCGCGATAGGCGCCCGCTTGCGGTTAAGACGTGCGTGATGTACCGTGCCTATGATGTGAAAATAGTCGGGATCTAGCGCGGCGATATTGGTGCGCGGTCCTTGGACCAGAAGCTGGTCGCCCGGTTGGAGACGAATACGACTGAGCTTGCTGAACATATCCTTGCCACGCCGGTTGATGCCCAACACCTGCAGGCCGTAACGCTGGCGGAACCGGAGCGTCTTCAAGGTTCGGCCGGTCAGCGGAGAGCGGGGCAGCAGGACGATCTCGGCCATCTGCAGGTCCTCAGCCTGCAGCCGCGGATCGGAGAGCTTGACCTCGGCCTTGAAAGCCAATCCCCCGGTGTCTTTGATCTTCAGAACGTCGCTTCGGTCACCTTTCACCAGCAATTCATCGCCCTGCCGAAGCTTGAGATCTGGCTTGGGGACGAGGTAGCGATTCTTGTCGCGGACGATCCGCACCACCGTTAGGTCGAGGTCGCGGCCCAGTCCGGC
Source organism: uncultured Anaerolineales bacterium (assembly GCA_964586915.1). GTDB lineage: Bacteria > Chloroflexota > Anaerolineae > B4-G1 > SLSP01 > PWVB01. Next base: position 5,632 of record CAZPJP010000172.1, on the reverse strand, counting down.
TTCTTGAAGCGTCTCACCGATGTGAGGGGAGTCGGGCAGAACCACGACTTCAGCCAGATAAGGCTGTAGCCCGAAGGGCTCCTCGTCGGTCTCCTCATCGCGAACGGGGATGAGCCGATTTCCGATGACCTGCATATAGATGAGCCCTACTGCCACAATGGGTAGTCCGACCCAGGCTAACTCCAGCATGCCCAGCGGCGCAAGATCATACTGCACCATAAGCCCGCTGACAAGGACGTTGGTCGAGGACGCAACTAGGCTGATTGAGCTTGCCAGGATGGCAGCGAACGCCACAGGCATCAACAGCTTCGAGCGGGGCGTGTTTGTCCGGCGGCTCAGCTCAAGGATGATAGGTAAGAAGAGCGCAGCGGTAGCGGTGTTGCTGATGAAGCCGCTGAGGACGGCGACAATCAGCATAATGACCGGGAGGAGGCGTTTGGGATTATCGTCCACAGAGCGGAGGATTCTGCGACCGGCATACTCGATGACCCCTGTGCGTATCATCGCCGCCGTCAGCACCAGGAGACCGAAGATCATCACCACGGTGTCACTGCCGAAACCTTCGAAAATCTGCTCGGGTGGCAGCAGTCCCGTCAAGCTGATGGCGATGAGGATACCCAATGCGATGATGTCGGCCCTGAACTGGTCGATTGAGAAGAGCGCGACCGCCGCAACGATAATGAAAAGAAGCAATCCGATCTCGAAGGTCATAGTTTGAGTATCCCGGCACCTGGCTGTCAAACCCTATCGACGATGGGTCCGGCGACGACGCTGGGCCCACCACAAGCTCTGCGAACTGGCACCCTCACAGGTAGGTGACGATGACTAGTATAGTCGGGGGCCATCTGCTGGCAAGAACAAGCTCGCCACTTGCGAGGCGCCGAGCACCTACGAGCTCCTCGGCGTGACATTGACGTTGTGGGGCTCAGAGTCCGCGGATCAGCTCCACCAGGATTGGGACCAGAATAGCTGTGAGGATGCCGTTGAGGCCCATCCCCAGCCCGGCAAAGGCGCCGGCTTCCTCGTCCATCTGAAATGCGCGTGCAGTGCCAATGCCGTGCGAGGCGAGACCGATAGCAAAGCCGCGGACGCTGTGATCCTGGACGCGGAGAATGCCGAGGAGACTCTCAGACGTGACGGCGCCGATGATCCCGGTGAGGATAACGAGCACTGCCGTAAGCGATGGGATCCCACCGATCTTCTCTGAGATGCCCATTGCAATCGGTGTGGTCACCGACTTGGGTGCCAGTGACAGCAGAGTAGGCGTTGAGGCTCCCAGAAGCAGACCAAGGCCGACGGCGGAGGCTACGGCAGTCAGCGACCCGACGATCAGCGATCCTAATATCGGCCCCAGGAGCCGGCGGAGCTTGCGCACCTGGGTGTAGAGCGGAATGGCGAGCGCCACGGTGGCCGGTCCTAGCAGCAGGTGGATGAGCTGGACGCTCTCGAAGTAATCGGCGTAGGGCGTACCGGTCAAGAGCAATAGAGCGACGATGGCCAGGATCGAGGTGAGCACTGGGTTGAGCCAGGCGATCAGCGTGCGCCGGTACGCCCATACGGCGGCCTGGTAGATTACCAACGTCACAGACAGCCACAGCAGCGGCATCTGCGAGAACGAGGACCAAAGCTCAGCCATTCGGTTCATCTTGTCGAGGGTCCAGCAGATCCCGCTGCGCTTTGGGTGATTCCTCTAGTCGTCGGTGGGAGAGGACGCGCATCGTCAAGGCGGTGATGATGATCGTGATCAAGGTGCTGCCGACAAGGGCGACAGTGATCGGCATCCACTCTTGTCGGATCAACGCGAGATAGACGACAACCCCGGATCCGGCGGGCACGAACATTAATGAGAGGTGTTTCAGGAGTCCCTGCGCAGCCGTTTCCCAGCTTTCGGGCGTCTCCCCTCGTACCAGGAGAACCACAAAGAGCATGACCATGCCCACCACCGGACCGGGAATCGGCAGCTGAAAGACCGCAGTGACGATCTCGCCGGCCACTTGGAAGAGCAGGAGGGCCGCCAAGCCTCCGATCATATGGGGTGCCTCATAGATACACGTTCCACTCTCATCGACAGCGTTAAGGTCGAGCATACCCGTGATTGCCGTGACAGCAAACCCCTAGTCAGCAGGCAACCTGGCTTCTCGGCTTCTTGCGTGGCAGCCAGCGGTTTGTTGAACCGCTGGCCAAAGGCAGAATTCCGCTGTGTCTGATAAGGTCGAGATTCCAAAGTGTTAGCAAGATTCGAGGTCGTGGCCCGGTCCAGCGCCGCTCGTCGCGTTCCGCCTGGATCTGGTCACCTCGGCGGGTACTGGCGTCTACGTTTGAGCGCTTGCGTCTGCCACTGGCAGGCGCTCGCCGTGCCAGAGACGCTGCATCTCCTCACAGTTTTCTAGCAACTCATCCAGTGTGCCTGCCGCTTCGACGCGCCCCTCCTTGAGCACGATGATGTGATCCGCGCGTCGGAGTGCCACTTTCCGATGCGACACGGCGAGACACGTGACGTCGGGTCGCTCAAAGACCCGTTCCCATAGCGTTTGTTCTGTCTCCACGTCCAGCGCGCTGGAGAGGTCGTCGAAGACCAGCAGCTCCGGCTCCCGCACGAACATGCGCGCTGCCGCCGTCCGCTGTATCTGTCCGCCCGACAGCTTCACGCCCTTGGGCCCGATCCTCGTCTCCAGTCCCTCATCGAACTCCGCCAAGTCCTGCTCCATCACGGCCATCCGGATGGCGTCGGTCACCGCGGTTCCGTCGCCGTTCAGACCCATCAGGATGTTGTCCCGAAGGGAATCGCTGAACAAGCGTGGAACCTGTGCGGTGTAAGCACAGCGCGGAGGCGTGAACCAGCTACCCGGATCCGCCACGATGCCCCCGTTCCATCGAATCTCACCGTCATCTCGTGGCAGTAAGCCGAGGAGGACCCGGAGCAGTGTGGTCTTGCCCGAGCCGATCCGCCCCATGATCACAGTCAACGTGCCCGGCGTCAGGGAGAAACTGACCTCTGTGATGCCATTCTCCGTCTCGGGATAGTGATAGCTCAGGTTGATCGCCTCCAGGTGCTTCAGACGATCGGTCGGTGCCTTCGCCGGATAGACGATGTCGGGGAATCGCCCGTCCATGTGGATCGGGCTGAACTCGGTGAGCGCCTCAGCCGGCGCCCCTTCCATCAGCCGCCCCATACGTTCCACCGAGACCCCGATCTGCTTGTAGCGCGCCACCAACAGGCCCGAGAACGTGGTCAGCTCGCTGATCCCGCTGAGCATGAAGACGAAGAGTGAGAAGTCCCCCACGGTGAATGTGCCCTCTGCCATCGACTGCCCGGCGAGGACCAGCACGATGCCGGTCCCCAGGTCCACCGCGTTGCGGAAGAGCGAGCCCAGAAGGGTATGGAAGAGGCGGTCCTTCACGACCACCTTTCGGCGCTCGTCATTGATCTTGTCGAAATGTTCCAGAACGCTGTCCTCCGCGGTGGCGACCTTGACAGCCTGCACGGCCCCGAAGAACTCGCCGATGAAGCCGGTGACGATGCCGGAGGCCTTGCGGCTGGCGCGACGGTACCGCTCGATGCGCTGGGTGGTGGTGTTTGCCACGATGCCGACTAGGATGAAGGGCAGGATTGCGACGAGCGCGATCCGAGCATTGATGGTGAGCATCGTCACAATGCCCACGAGTCCGAAGGCCAACATGCCGATGATGTCGTTGATCCAGAGGGCGAAGAGCGAGATCTCAAAGACATCCCCACGGAAGCGGCTGATCGCCTCGCCAGGCGAGTCCGGGAGCGCGGATGCGCCAGGCCTGCGCAGGATGTGCGTAAGCAGGTTCTTGCGCAGCAGCGTCATCGTGTGGACGAAGAACGGTACGTTGGTGCATATCAGTCCGAAGATGCCCAGGATGCTTCCGAGCTCGCAGGCGACCAAGAAGCCCACAAGGGTCCAGACGTTCCAGTCCGCCGAGACACGGTCCGAGAGCAGGTTGAAGTACTCGCGCATCACGAAACCGGGGATCTGCCAGAAGGCGATGAGCACCAGCATCGCCGCGAGGTTGCCTGCCCACAGCTTCCAACGATACCGGATCATGTCCAGGATGACCCGCCATGTCGGCAGTGTGCTGACGGACTCCTTCTCCAGGTCCTGACCGGTCATCCTCGTGCCTCCTCCGCAAGAGTAACGGCGGATATCCAAGCTCTCCCCTCACACGCACCCCACGCCAGCGCCAACTGATCGATGACTCCCCACGTCGCGGTCACGCCAGCACCTCCTCAAGGCCCGTAGCTAGGAGGTGTGAGAACCGGGAGCTGGCATCGGTGGCGAGCTTCTGCCGGTCGCCATATTCCGCGATCTCACCGTCCTCAAGGATCATGATCTCGTCAGCTCTCTCCACCGTGCCGAGCCGGTGCGCGATAATGATCGCCGTGCGCCCCCGCAGCAGCTTGTCCACAGCGCGCTCGATGAGCTGCTCGGTAGCGGGATCCAGGCGGGATGACGCCTCATCCAGAATCACCAGCCCAGGGTCCCGCAGGAAGACTCGCGTGAAAGCCAGCAGTTGAGCCTCTCCCGCGGAGAGTCCCCGGCCCCCGGTCTCCAACTGTGTGTCTAGCCCGTCCGGGAGGGAGTGAAACCAGGTTGAGAGCTCGAGCCGGTCGATCACGTCCTCAATCTGACGATCGGAGATCGAGTGGTCGAAGAAGGTCAGGTTGTCGCGCACGGTCGCCTGGAAGAGCTGGACATCCTGCGTGACCATAGCGACGCGTTGACGCAAATGGTTCAGGGTAGGGGTCCGGATATCGACGCCACCCAGCCGAATCGCGCCCGCCCGCGGGTCGAAGAGGCGGAAGACCAGGCGCGCCAGCGTGGTCTTCCCGCTGCCGGTGCGACCCAGAAGGCCCAGCACCGATCCCGCGGACAGCCCAAAGCTCACGTTCTTCAGCACCGGCTCCTCGTCAATGTAGGCGAAGTCGACGCGCTCAAACGCTAGGCTCAGGGGGGCCGACGGAATCTCGGCGCCGGGACCGTCCCCGAGCGTGCTCTCGATCGCGCGCAAGTCTGTAAGGCGGGCGGTTGCGGCGCCGACGTTCTGGAGGTTCTCTGCCTGCGACGTCAAATCGCGGATGGGACGCCCAAGCAGGTTCATGTAGTGCACGATGAGGTAAGCTGTACCAATCGTGATCAGACCGGCCCGCATCAGGTAGAAGCCGCCCGCCAGCGCAACTGCGCTGCCGATGAGCATCAAGCCGCCACCGACCGTGCGGATCACCAGATTCATCCGCGAACGTCTCCGCCAGTGGGAGAGGATCTCGTACTGGAGCTTGTACAGCCCGCGCAACACGTAGTCCACGGCTCCCGAGGAGCGAACATCCTCCGTGCCGGCCAATCGCTCCTCTAGATAGCCGAAGAGATCGGCGTTGGCCTGTCGGAACGCCTTCTGATGGGGGATTGCCAGGCCGCGCACCGCGTTCAGCGCAAAGAGCGCGCCGACGGCGAAGACTGTGGTGACGCTTCCCAGGCGCCAATCCTCCAGGAAGAGCGCCACCACGATACCCACGAGGAGGAGCAGGTTGCCGACGACCCGAATCACGAGCTGTGAGAAGAAGTTTGAGAGCTCCGCGACGTCGCCGTCGATACGCTCGATGAGCTCGCCG
>CAZPJP010000171.1:0-8400 GCA_964586915.1 uncultured Anaerolineales bacterium | reverse complement strand
ACTCACACCCAGCGCCAGCGCACAACACCGCAGGCAACGTCCTCATCAACCCCCGTCGATCCCCAGAGAGATGGACATATTGTCCACCTCTCCCCACCACACCCTTTCTGGCGGTGTCCAACACTCCACCCCAGCAACAGACACCCCCCGATCCACCCCTCCCCGCCCAAGCTGGACTGAAAATCCATGTGTCCCCAGTTCGATTCTGGGTCTCGGCACCTAGGCACCACGCACCAGCCGATTCGCTCGGCAACGTGCGCTAATCAAGGGGGTCACCCAGCCTACCAGGCAGGGGTGATCCCCGATCTTTTGAGAGCGAGCATGATGCAGCTTCTATCCCGCGGGCGCTTTGCCTGGCCGATCACCGCTCCCCGATCTTTCGCAGCGCCTCCTGATAACTGAGATCCTGCAGCCGGGTTGCGGCCTCGTGCATCCAGATGTCTTGCAAAAAGGAGTGCCGCTTCACCACACGCCACGCCTCTTTGTAGCTCACGCGCCACGTCCGTGACAGCCGCTTCACGTGCGCCTCCAGGGAGGGGGCCTTCGCGCCGCGGCTAAAGATATTCTGCACCCAGGACACCAAGGATCTGACCATCTCGTGCTTCCTCCAAGCAGCCACTTCAGCAGCCCGATCGGGCCTGCGACGGATTAGAAGAGTATGTCCATAGGTATGGAGTACATTGAGTGTAGCCGCAGACGCTCAATCCGCAAGCCACTTCGAGCTTGTATCCGTCCTCGAGCTTCTCTGCTCTGTAGACTACCCTATGCTCCTGGGCAGAGTTATCTCATCATCATTGTCACATAGGAGATCTCTCCCCCCATCGCCTCGCCCTCCTCCGTCAGCTCGCAGCCCAGCGGATGATGCGGCTTCCCATCTCGGCATCCGAGCAGGTTCCCCTACCCACGTACGGAGAAAGTGGACCTGGTGCCTTGAATGACCTCCTCGCATGTTGTACAGTAGAACAAAAGGCGTATTAAACTCAATCGCAGGGCCACGCGACATCGACGAAATTACGAAACAAACCCATTTCGTGCGCCAGCACGCGTCCGACATCAACCTTGAGAGCTGATGCCTGATACTCGATGGCTGATGGCTGCCTTTTACGAAACGAACCCATTTTCGTAGAACCTACAAAAGGCCGTTGAGTGGGCAAAAAGGAGATACGCGCTCGGTGAAAGCCCCCGGTTATCCCCATTTTCGCCTGCCTATCCACAACTTCTGGGGGTCTTATCCACAGTTGGACCCAAATTGTAGTAGATGACAGGAGCTCAGCATGCTGAGTTCCTGTCGCACCTCCTCCACATCTCAGCGGAGTTATCCACAGCTAGAGGGAGGTTATCCACAGGTATCGTCCCTCGTCGATGGAACAAAGCACGCGCTTCTGTCGTCTAGGAGGCAGAAGAGAGTCACTCATGGGCATCCGGCGCCGAGATCAGCTCGGCTGAGCCCAGTCCCAATCCCGGATGCCACCCGCGAAGGAAGAGAGGAGTGCGCGATGCTCACAAAGATGATGCGAGCCTTGATAACGGCGATGCTTGTGTGGATGTCCGTCGGTGTGGTCCCGGCCTTGGCAGGTCAGGCAGCGCAGGGGCGCGAGCCCGACCCCGAATATCTGGAGGCGATTGAGAGGACCGCAGCGATGGTCTGGGATCCCGTCGCGCAACGCCTCGTCAGCCAGCACGATCTCGAGATTCTCAACGTTACCTGGGAGGACACCGGTCGATACTACGACTCCGCCGTCGGCCCCAACATCTCCGATATGACGATCCAGGTCCAGCACCGCAACCCCCGGACCGGCGATTACGAGCTGACCCTGATGCCCGTGATCCGCTACCCCAACTTCGCCGACCTCTCCGCCGACGTCTCCCCGGACCGCTTCTACCTGCTCGTCGGCAATGAGGATGGCGAGTCGCTGGAGCGCGTCACCCTCACCGAGTACCTGAGCCAGCTGCCCTTCTACCTGCACGACCCCGACTCCTGGGCCGGCAACGAGGTCTCGCTGATGGCCCGCCGCGACACTCACGTTCTGGTGAGCGCCCAGGCGGCCTTCCTGCCCGTGCCCGAGGAGGGCGAGGCCGAGTTCAATCCCGTCCTCTTCAACTACCAATCCTACCAGGGCGACCCGGCAGTGCTCGCCATCGTCGCCACCCGTGAGGGCACCAGCGCGACGATCATCGACAACGTTCGCGATGCCTTCCCCGCCGGGTTCTCGTGGGGCCAGCGCCTCTTCTTCAACCAAAACGGCGAGCGCGCCAGCTTCACCGGCCGGCGGCTTAGCGACTTCCTAGCGGACGAGGGAGAACAACGCCCCGGCGAGGGGCCCGGCAGCAGCGCCGTGGAGGCGAGCGGGCAGAGCGGGCTCAATATGGTGCTCCTGATCCAGGTCCCCCTCAAGCAGAAGCAGCCGATGCCCCGAATGGCGGAGGAAGCGGATCTGAGTTTTGCGCCGATGGCGGGGGCAGAGATGGAGGCCCGGTCCGACGTTGAGGCCGCGGTGATCGGGCATGGCGCCGTGGAGGGCCCTTTCACTGAGATCGACGGGCTGGAGATCGAACGGGATCCTCGTTTCCCGATCCGCGTCACCGTCCAGTTCTACAAAGCGACCAGCAACGGCGTGATCTCCGCGGCCGACGTCGCCGAGATCGCAGCGCAGATCGAGCGCGTCTACGACGACGCCGATTACGTCGGCAGCCTCGTCGTCGACGGGCCCTCTGATCGTCCAACGGAGTACGAGGGGTCCAAGATCGAGCCCGCTGATTGGTGGGCGGCCTTCTGGCAGCGCTTCGAGGAGAACACCGGTCTGAGCGAAGCAGAAGCCCGCGAGCTCTGGCGCAGGCTCGGCTTCAAAGCCTGGCAGTGGTGGCCCCGGTTTCCTCGGTTCCGCCCCGACCCGCCGCCACCCATTCCCCTGGACTGATCTCAGCCTAAACAATATGGGCCCCGCATTGCGGGGCCCATGCTTACCACTTGCCGTCTTTGCGCCTTGGCGTGCCCTACACCTCAATGTCCGCCACTGACCCCACGATGTGGGTTGGCCGGTAGGGGAAGAGCTCCACCATCTCGCACGTCGTCACGCCCGAGAGCACCAGGATCGTCTCCATCCCGCTCTCAACCCCGGCGACGATATCGGTGTCCATGCGATCGCCGACCATCACCGTGTCCTCGGAGTGCACGCCGAGGTAGTTCAGCGCCGTGCGCATCATCAACGGGTTGGGTTTGCCCACAAAGAAGGGCGCCTTGCCGCTGGCCTTCTCGATCAGCGCCGCCATCGCCCCGCATGCCGGCACGATCCCTCGCTCCGAGGGGCCGGACGTGTCGGGGTTCGTGGCGATGAAGCGCGCGCCGTCGACGATCAGGCGAATGCCCTTCGTGATCTGCGCGATGTTGTACGTGTGCGTCTCGCCCAATACGACATAGTCCGGGTCGATGTCGGTGATCACATATCCTGCGGCGTGGATCGCCTCGGTCAGGCCGCTCTCGCCGATCACGTAGGCGGTACCGTTGGGGCGCTGGCTCTGGAGGAACCGTGCCGTGGCCATCGCCGAGGTGAAGATGCGCTCCGCCGGAATCTCCAGCTCGATGGCGTGCAGCCGGTGTGCCAGATCCCGCGGCGTGTAGAGCGGATTGTTGGTCAGCACCAGGTGCTCGACGCCCCGCTCCTTCAGATCCTGAACAAAGCCAGCGGCCCCCGGGATCAGGGTGTCGCCCCGCACCAGAACGCCATCCATATCGATGATGTAATTCCTCGGAGTTGCCATGTTGCCTCCTAGTTTGTCGGTGAGGGAGGAATCGTGCCCCAGACGCGGGGCGTGCACCGATTCGAGTTGGACCGCTGCTTCGGTTGTTACGCTTGGTCCGGTTCGCTAAGCAGGCCGTATAGATCCGGCCTCCGGTCGCCGACGGTATCGAGTTCGAACTCGCCGGGACGCAGGACGATGCGCTTCTCCCTGGCCTGGGCCGGGTCGATCTCGGCGTAGTGGATCGCTTCGTCCGCCTCTGCCTCGGTCAGAACGAGGCCACGCGGATCGGTGATCTGACTGTGACCGAAGAACCAGAAACCGCTCTCGTGGCCACAACGGTTACACGCCAGGAGGAAGACCCGGTTCTCCAGTGCGCGGGTGCGGGTGACGAATCCAGGTGCGTTCTGGGAACCGTCGGGCCAGTTCGTTGGCAGCGCGACGATGTCCGCGCCGGAGAGCGCGAGCACCCGCGTCGCCTCCGGGAAGCGGAGATCGTAGCATATGGCCATACCGATCCGCCCGATGGACGTCTCCCAGACGCCGAATCCAGTGTCGCCGGGCGTCGTGAAACGGTCCACGCCCAGCAGCGGCAGGTGCGCTTTGCGATACAGACCCACCAGGCCCTCAGGGCCAACGAGCACCGCGCTGTTGTAAACAATCTCCGGATCCTTGAGCCGCTCCAGCAGGCCGACGACCACATAGGGGCCGCCCTCCGCCATCTCGTGCGACCGGCAGAGCTCCGCAAGCGTCTTGGTCGTAGGCCCTGGCACGGTTTCCGCAACGGCCTGTGCGCCCGCAAGGTCGGCAAAGCCGTAACCGGTCGTCGCGCACTCCGGGAAGACGATGAGTTGAGCGCCCTGGGCCACCGCCTCCTCAAAGAGCGTCCGAATGCGGGTGATGTTGTGCTCGTAGCGGCTGAGCTTGGGGTCCATCTGTGCGACGGCAACCGTGATGGGCATCTTCTACCTCCTGGATTGCAGGTCGTTTGCAGAGCTACGGGCTTTAGGCCTAGATCGCAGCTCGCGGGCTTGGGCTTATGCGCTATGTCCGCGCAGCGCGGCCACAACCGTGCTGCGCAGGCTCTCCTGCACCGCCTCGATCGGGCCGGTAGCGTCAAAAGCGTGCCAGCGCGCCGGATCCTCTTCGATCAGCGTGAGATAGCCTTGGCGCACGCGCCGGTGGAAGGCGAGCGTCTCGCGGTCCAGGCGGTTCAACGCCTCCCCGCTGTCCTCCCGGCGCCGAAGACCGATCTCCGGCGGCACGTCGAGATAGAGTGTGAGATCGGGGACCAGCCCCTGGGTCGCGAAGGTGGTGATACGACGGAGGGCCTCCAGTGGAAGCCCTCGACCGTAGCCCTGATACGCATACGTGCTGTCGTAAAAGCGGTCGCAGAGAACCACCTTTTCCGCGGCTAAAGCCGGTCGGATGACCTCGGCCACATGCTGCGCGCGCGACGCCGAGTAGAGCAGGATCTCCGTCTCCGCCGTCATCTCGGTGTGATTGCAATCATGCAGCAGTGTCCGGATCGCCTCGCCGATAGAGGTCCCACCCGGCTCGCGGGTCGTGAGCACATCGAAGCCCTGAGAGACTAACCAGGGCGCAAGCAGCCGCAGCTGCGTGCTCTTGCCGCTGCCCTCAGGGCCTTCGAAGGTGATAAACCAGCCACGCGTAACGCTACTCAAGACGTCGATGACCCCGCGGGGGCGTCAGACGTGCGCATTCGGTTCACCCTTCACGATAGATGCGGACGCTACGGTAGGGCTCCTCTCCGAAGGAGCGGGAGTTCAGGTTGGCCCGCTTGGCCATCTCGTGCTGGTAACGGCGGACAAACGAGTTCTGGGGGGCCAGGCTGATGGCCTGTTCACCCTCCAGGATTCGCCCGATGGCGTTCTGTGCCTCATCCATCGCTAGCGTAAGGGCGTCGGTTTCCTGCTCCGTAAGCTCGAACGTATCGCTCAGGAACGTCTCCAGCTGCGCCGAGGTGTTGGCCCGCAGGACATAGATGGGCACGCCACGGCGCTCAGCGTCGGAGACGACGCGGGGACGCTTGCGATAGTACTGCTTTGTCGTCACGAAGACGTCAGATTCCTTGAGATTGTCCACAATCCGGATCGGCACGCGCAGGTTCTGGGCGGCGCGCAGCAGGCGATTGCGGGCGACACCGAAGGGGTAGATGCGTTTCTCCTGAAGCTGGCGGCGTCCGCGGCCTGTTCGGGTCTCGACCTGTGTTGTGCCTCCGCGTCCATCGCCACGCTTGGCATACTCGGGCTCCTCCCGGCCTTGATGCTCCGACCGGAATTGCTCGGTATGGATCTCGCCCGAGTCATCGCGATAGCGCTGTTCCTCGGCGAGGGGACGGCCCCGTAGCAGGGCGTCGACGGCCTCCGAGACGTCCCTGTGCACCACCAGACGCTGGCGATCTTGGATCTCGATCAGGATGTCGAAGGTGGGGGGGGCTCTCCGTTCCAGCACGGTTTTCTGCGTGCCGCGGCGGCGCGCCTCTTCATCCGAGAGCGTCACGCTCTCGATTCCCCCGACCAGGTCAGACAGTGTGGGATTGAGCAGTAGGTTATCCAGGGTGTTCCCGTGCGCGGTGGCGATGAGCTGTACGCCGCGCTCGGCGATGGTTCGGGCTGCCATGGCCTCGAGCTCGCGCCCAATCTCGTCGATCACGATGACCTCGGGGTTGTGGTTCTCCACCGCCTCGATCATCACCTCGTGCTGCAGATTCGGTAGTGCAACCTGCATACGCCGTGCCCGCCCGATCGCCGGGTGTGGGATGTCGCCGTCGCCGGCGATCTCGTTCGACGTGTCGACGATCACCACCCGTTTTGTCTCGGCCAAGACGCGGGCAGCCTCGCGCAACATCGTGGTCTTGCCCACGGCAGGGCGACCCAGCAGCAGGATGCTCTCACCGGACTCGATGAGATCCTGGATGATCGTGATAGTGCCGAAGACCGCGCGTCCCACACGGCAGGTCAGGCCGACAATCTGACCCTTCCGGTTGCGGATCGCAGCGATACGGTGCAGCGTCCGGGCGATACCCGCACGGTTGTCCGCGTCGAACTCCCCGATGCGGTCCACGACCCAATCGATGTCCTCCCGGGTGACCTCGCGCTCGCGCAGCACGATTTCCTCATCGGTATAACGCGCCGTGGGCACGCGTCCCAGGTCCAAGATGACCTCGAGCAGGTCATCGCGCCGCCCGATGGCATTGACAGCCTCGCGCACATCCGGGGGCAGCACTTGCATCAACGAATCCAGATTATCAACGATGGATTGCGTTACATTTGTCATATCTGTGTTAACTTGCTCGGCTACTGTATTCATATTTCGCAGTTAGATCTCTCCTTATTCCATGCATGATTGTACCACGACAGAGGACATGAGAAAAGAGTTTGCGACCCCAGAGTGATAACCTGATCCTAGCGAGTGCCAGCTACACCCGTCCCGGTCCGCACGATGCCTGCGCCTGCAACACGCGCTGGCGGGCTGCTTGGAGCGAACCAGTCCGGCGCTATAATGGTTTCGGCGACGCCCCGATACGTCGCTATCTCGGATGAGCAGGTAGAAAGGGCGCTGATGATCGTTACGGTAACTCCAAATCCCGTGCTGGATCGGACCTTGACCGTCTCGAGGATCGTGTTGAACGAGATGTCCCGCGCGTTACGGACGCGCGAGGACTGGGGTGGGAAGGGCTTCAACGTGGCTCGCGCGCTGCGGGCCCTGGGCACGCCGAGTGTGGTGATGGGGTTTGTCGGGGGCGCGACGGGTGATAAGGTCGCGTCGGGTCTCCAGAGCCTGGGGATCAGCACCGATCTCACGCCGATCTCGGGTGAGACGCGAACGAACTTTGTGATCACTGACGCCGTCGGCGAGCAGTACATAAAGGTCAACGAGGCCGGGCCGAGGGTGGAGGGACAGGAGGTGTCCGCTCTGGTGGAGCGGGCGGCTGCGCGGGCGCAGCCCGGCGACTATTGGGCGCTCTGTGGCAGCCTGCCGCCGGGCGTCCCGTCCGACATCTATGCGCGGTTGATCGACCGGATTCAGTCCTGCGGTGCCAGGGCGCTCCTCGATGCCAGCGGGGAGCCGTTCCGGTTGGGGCTGGAGGCGAAGCCGTTTATGATCAAGCCCAACGTGCTCGAGGCCGGTGCCTATCTTGAGAGGCCGATTGAGAACCCCACGGCGATGGCTGACGCTGTGGATGGCTTTCTGGAGCTGGGGATAGAGGTGGTCGCGCTCTCGCTCGGCGCTGACGGTCTGATGCTGGCGTCCCGCGAGGTTCACGTCTGGGCGCGACCGCCGTCGGTCCGAGCCCGCAACCCCGTCGGGGCCGGGGATGCGTTAGTCGCAGGTCTGTTGTGGGCGCTGTCGGCGGAGCTTTCGTTGCGCGACGTGGCTCGCTGGGGTGTCGCCTCCGGCACAGCCGCCGCGATGCGCGAAGGCGTCGCCGTCGGGCGGCGGGACGAGATCGAGGCCCTGTATCCACAGGTGCAGTTGGCGCCGTGGCCTGTTCGCTAGACGCTATCGAGGAGTGAGCTATGCATGACAAGCTGTTGATCGCTGTCGCGCCGTCGATCCCGCCCTATATGCGGGGATCACTACCGCCGCTGGATCTCTCTCCGGAGGGCGTCGCCCAGGAGGTGGTGCGCGCCTGGG
>CAZPJP010000170.1:2779-8424 GCA_964586915.1 uncultured Anaerolineales bacterium | reverse complement strand
AGAGCGTGTCCTTGTCCACAGGATCCATCGCCAGCCCGAAGACGTTCATGGGGCTGATGCCGCCCGCGCCCGCGGGGCCGCTGATGATGTGCCAGGACTGCCCGGCGTCGGTGCTCTTGGCGACGCCGCTGCCGGTGTTCGAACTGATGATGAGCGTATCGGGATCGTCGGGATCGAAGCGGATGCGCCGTATGTACTCCAGCCACGGGCCGTTGGTCTGCGTCCAGCGATCGAGCCGCTCGGCAGGTTGGCAGGCCAGCGCGCAGGGGCCTCCACAATCGACCCCACCCTCGCCCAAGTTCGCGTCCCACGCGCGGTTTGCACAGCAGTCCTGAATGGCGCAGGCGCCGCCGCAGTCGATGCCGGTCTCGTCGCCATCGCGGACGCCGTTATAGCATTGGGGCACGACGCTATACAGGCGGATGTCATCGAAGTGAGCGCCGTCAGCCTGGAAGGCCTCCAGCGCGATACCGCCGTTCAACAAGGCTGATGGGCCGTCTGTGTGGGTCAGGACGGTGGTGCCATCGATGGTCACCGCGAGCTGAGCGCCGATGGCGTCGATCCGATAGTCGTGCCAGGTTGTACCGAGCGCGACGGCGCTGCTAGCGAGGTCCTGATCCACGCCCGCACTCTCAGTCCAGAGCACGACGCGCGCGCCTTCCGCTCGCAGCGCGTAGCTATTGGCCCCCTCGACGCGGACGTAGAGATTGGCGTCGCTATTGACCCGTCGCATCCGCACGAAGAGGGTGTAGTCGCTCCAGGCGTTCGAGCCGATCGAGGCCCAGGCCTGCTGCGTGTTGGCCCAGACGAGGGAGCCGCCATCGGTGACGATCTCCCATCGGGCCGGATCGTAGGCCCACCCTTGCGCTTCTCGATCCTCAAAATCCTCTTCGAGCAGCGGGATCCCGCAGTCCTGCGGGCAGGATTGGGCGGTCTCGCCGGGGTCGCAGGTTCCATCGCCGCAGCTGGCGAGTGCGATGCTGGGCTCCGGTCGCATCGCCAGGAGGGCAACGCCCAAGGCGATCAGGAGAATCCAGCGGAGGACACAGCCGGCGCAGCCGCTTTCGTGGTTGGGTCGGGATCTGTTTGCCATCATGGGCTCCTTCCCGCAAAGCTGCCGCCTGCCGGCGGTGGGCGAACAAGACAATTCGCCCTACGACACCTGTAGGGTCGAAGGGTGCCGCTACTGTGGCCCTTCTCCCATCGGTGGGATGACGCCGAGCTGCTGCATCATGCCGAAGAGATCGATGAGCTCCCAGTCCTCTGCGATGCGGCCATTCTCGAAGCGGGTGATGCAGATGACAGGCACGGTCACCTCTCGCCCGGTGGGCGGAATCCCCATCAGGGACCCCGTGTGGGTACCGCGACCGGTGGCACGGCTCACAACCCGGTCGCCTTCGGCCACCAGATCCTCGACGGTCGCGCTGATATCGGGGAAGGCTTGATGGAAGCCCGACAGGAAGCCCTTCAGCGCCTCCCGGCCCCTCAGCTCCTGCCCACCCGCGCCGTGGTAAGCCCAGTCGGGCGTGAAGAGCTCATCGATTAGATCAAGATTCTTACCGCTGAAGACTTCGGTCCAGAAACGGCGAAGCACGTCCTTGTTCTGTTCCAGCGACATCGTGTCACCTCCGGTTGTGGGATTTGGGCCCAACATAGTTGGGCCCCATGTCATTGAGCCTATCCTATCAGAGGGGTGCCCACAAAGTGTCTACAGGGAAGCTGTCAGCCAACAGCAGGAGTAAGAAGTAAGGGGAGTAGGAAGTAATGAAGCCAGTGCCGTCTAGGGGCCTTTTCTTTGCGGGCTTTGCGGCTTCGCGTGAGATTCAGGCAATGGTTGTGACGCGCGGTGCGCCCAGCGGAGGTAGCGACGGCGTAGCTCGGGGTCAGGGATGCGGTCGGCTTTGGCCTGGATGATCGCTTCGGCACGCTCGACGTGCGTCTGGGCTGCGTCCTGGCGGCCCAGGGCGTCCAGGACGCGAGCGCGGGCCAGGTGGACCTCCTCGGTCCCGATCCAATCCTCGTTGCTCTCCCCCACAAGAATGACGGCCCGCTCAGTCTCCATCTCGGCTGCTTGCACGTCACCCTGGCTCAGTAGGGCGAGCCCCAGCTCGGTCCGCATCCAGGCCTTGAGCGCCCGAAAACCGTGGTTCTCGGCGATGTCGGTGGCCTGTTGCGCGCGGGCGATCGCGGTCGCCGCATCACCGTCGAGCCGCGCGACGCGCGCCAGCACGGCGCCGCCGATGGCCACGCTCTCCCAACACTCGCCCGCACAGGCCATCGCAAGGGCCTCCTGTAGTCTTTGTGACGCAGCGGCGGGGCGGTTGTCTCCGATCTCGGTTAACCCTAGAGCGACCAACGACTCGATGAGGCGCCGTCGATGGCGAATGGCGCGAGCTCGCCGGACCGCACCAGTCAGGGCCTGACGAGCGCCGTCGAGCTCGCCCAGACTGCGCAGGCTCAGCCCGATACCGAGCTCCGCCGCCACCATTCCATGCTCGCTACGCAAGCCCGCCTCTTTGGCGCGAGCCTCACGGAAGCACTCAAGGGACGTTGCATAATCACCTTGGTAGAGGTGCCAGCAGCCGAGGAGCCGCAGGCCGTACGCCTCAGCCGGCTGAGCGCCAATCCGACGGGCCAGCTCGAGATGCTCCGTGATGTAGCGGTGCGCCGTTACGACCTCGCCGAGCTCCAGATGCACGGCGCCGATGTCCAGACCATCCCACGCCACGCGGTTCTGGTCGCCAACAGCGCGATGGCAGGCGTGAGCGTCCTCTTGGTAGCGGAGCGAGCGCTCGTATTCTCCAAGATGGAAGTGGACATAGCCCAGAATATGGGTGACGCGACCACGCATGTCAGGGGAAGCCTCATCGCCAGCAGCGTTCAGGGCGGCCTCGAGCGCGGTGAGGGCAAGCTGTGGTTGGCCGAGGAAATAGTGCGCAAAGCCAATCTGCGCCAGGAGCCGCGAGGCAGCAGCCTCTCTCCCCAACCTATCGGCCAGATCCAAGCCGTCCTGAGCTGCCTCTATGGCCTCCTCGTATCGGGCGTCCAGGTTCAGGTAGCGCACGCGCTGGACCAACGCCTCGAGCTGCAAGGCTCGATCACCGCTCGTCTTAGCTAGCTCGACCAAGTCAGCAAGATCGGCGTCCCGATCGTCGAGCCGCCCTTGCAGGTACCGGATGTGGGCGCGCTCAGAGAGAATCTCGCCACGCTGTGTGAGGTAGGGGACCTGCGCGCGGTCAGGATCGAGTCGCTCCAGCAAGGCCAACATCCGGGATTGGATCCACTCAGCCTCCTCCCAGGCATAGAGCGCCTGCGCTCCCGCGGCGGCCTCCGCGTAGTAGCGGAGCGCCGCCGCGGCCTCGCCGCCGAGGTCAAAGTGCCGGGCGATCCGCCCGGCGGCCTGAGGCTCGACCCGGGCGAGCGTGCGGGCCGCGCGCCGATGGAGCAGATGGCGACGCAGCGGGCTCAGCGTGGCCTCCACCGCCTGACGGGTGAGGGCGTGGTGGAAGCGGTAGCCGGCGGCGTGGGGCTCGAGGAGCTGGCGGGCCAGCGCCTCCTCGAGCCCGTCGGCAGCCTCGATCTCCCCGCGGCCGGCGACGTGGCGCACGAGGTCGAAGTCAAAGGCGCCGCCCAGGATGGCCCCTGCCTCGAGGACCTGCCGGGTCGCGGGATTGAGTCGCCGCAGCCGGGCCTCGACAGCTTCGCGGACGGAGTCGGGGAGCGGAAGCTCGTCAGACGACGATTCAGCGCCCTGACCTGGACCCTGGGCGCCCCCAGCAGGATCCTCGGGTGGCGGCCCCGCCTCGACGAGCGCGCGCAGCGTCTCCAGGAGGAAGAAGGGGTTGCCACCGGTGGCCCGATGCAGCCGTAGGGACATCTCAGCGGCGGTGTGCTCGGGAGGGACGACGTGGCGCACGATTGCAGCCACGCTATCGGCGTCCAGTCCGCCCAGCTGCAGCTCGTTGCGCTCGCCCAGACGGGTCAGAGCGCGGCGGAGCCGTTCGACACGCGCCCGCGCCTCGATGCGATAGGCCGCCACGACCAGAACGCGACGGTCCGAGAGCCGGGGGGCGAGATGGACCAGCCAATCGCGGGTCGCGCTATCAGCCGACTGGAGGTCATCTAGACAGAGCAGCAATGGCCGCGCGCCCTCTGCCAGCCGGAGTAGGAGGCGACAGAGGGCCTCGAGAAGCCGCGCGCGGGACTCGTGCGGCTCCAGCGGCAACGGCTGTGGAACGTCGGGGCGCAGGTCGCGCAGCTCGGGCAGCACGCGCGCCGCCTCAGCCAGCCACACCGGCGGGACCGCCGCGAGGGGCTCCCAATTTGAGGCGGTGCGGAGCGCCTCCGCCACGGGTTGATAGGGCAAGGAGCGCTCCACGGATCGCGCCGCCGCGCCCAGGACGACGGCTCGGTCGCGTGAGCGGGTCGCGAATTCCTCCAGCAGACGGGATTTGCCGATGCCCGGCTCTCCCGCCACGAGCACGACGCGCCCCCGGTCTGCCTCGGCGTCATCGAGCGCCTGCTGCAGCATAGACAGGGCCGCATCGCGGCCGACGAGCGGCGCTTCCAGGCTGCGCAGCGTGGTCCACGCGAGGTCGGGTGCGGCCCGGGGCGTCGGAAGGGGGCGGCTTTGCAGCACACGCTCGTAGGCGGCGCGGGTCTCCGGCAGCGGGCGGACGCCGAGCTCGCGCTCGAGGACGGCAGCGCAGCGCTCGAACTGGCGCAGGGCCGCGGCGCGGTCGCCGATCGTAGCATAGAGGGCGATCAGTCGGCGGTGGACGTCCTCCGCCATCTCGTCAGTGGCGAGGTAGCGGCGGGCAGCGGAGATGGCTGCCGCGTGGGCGCCGCGGGCCGTGTGGGCCTCAATCAGCTCCGAGAGGACGTCGAGATAGCGCAACTCGCAGGCCCGCTGCTGCGTTAGGAGCCATGCCTCATATTCCGGGCTGCCGGGCAGGGAGAGGCCAGCCAGAAAGGGGCCGCGGTAGAGATCGGCGGCGCGCTGCAACGCGTCGGCATCGTCCGTGTGCTCAGAGAGTCGCTCAAACGCGACGAGATCCGTGGCCACGCGGTCGGGGTCGAGGGCAACGCGGTCACCGTCGGATAGAAGCAAGTGCGCGGCGGGCAGCGCGCGCCGCAGATGAGTGAGGAGGCGGGTGAGATTGCGACGGGCGTCGATTTCCGAGATGTCTGGCCAAAAGAGGAAGGCAAGCCGCTCGCGCGGGACGGGCGCCATCGCCGTCGCGAGATAGTAGAGAAGGGCCCTGACTTGGCGGCGGGGGATGGAGAGTGCGCCGTCGCTGATCTCGACGCTAGGCGACCCGAGCAGACGAAATTGAATGACGTCCCTCTGGGATGGTGGATGCTCGACACGCAACGAGCTGGCCATGGCTTCCCCCGGCTGGCAACCTCCCGAGGACAAGGAAGAGCGGAAGGTGACGCACTCAAAGGGTAGCATACCACCGGGCCAAGGTCAAGGCCCGCGCGCGGGCAACGCATTCCGACCACGTCGCAACCCGGCGATGGCGAGGCTGGCGTATGTCACCCACCTTGCCGCCAACGGCCCAACGCGGAATGCGTTGCCCCTACACCCGAATGCCGCACGCTGTGGTAGGGGCAAGGCATTCCCTGTATGGACGCTGGTTACG
>CAZPJP010000170.1:0-2679 GCA_964586915.1 uncultured Anaerolineales bacterium | reverse complement strand
TTCGTCGGAATGCCTTGCCCTCGGGCGTGCAGACGCCGCTGTAAACGATGATGACACCGTGCGTGGATGCGGCCCGCGCGCGGGCAACGCATTCCCTGTACAAGCGCTGGTTACGTGTGCCTCCCCGAACGCGGAGAGCGCCGCGGCACGTGTCACCTTCGTCGGAATGCCTTGCCCCGGCCGTGCAGACGCCGCCGCAGACGCGATCACGCGCTGCGGCGTCGGGCTGACTCCAACGGTTGGGGTCGCGTGTGCGCTAACGGCAGGGCGCGGGCGTTACTGCCGAGAAGGCCTCGATGGCCCAGGTCTCGACGGCGAGGGCGTCGGGGCGGAAGCCCTCAAGCTCGGGCCGAGTGGCAAGCACGTTGACGCGACGGTAGAGGGGCAGCGCGGGGAGGTCGCGGGCAAAGATGCGCTGGCCCTCGCGGTGGCCCGCGGCGTAGGCCGGCTCGCCGGGCATGGCCTGCATCGCTTGCAGACAGGCAGCATCGAAATCGGCGTTGCTGTAAGCAGCGACATTGTGCCCAGCCCAGTCGTTGGCAGGTCCCGGCACGGCGTCGGAGGTGTAAAGGTCGCACCGCGGCGCGAGACCACCACTGGACGCCTCACAGAAGGTCCACGCACCCTGGACGAGATCGTACGCCCGGCCCCGCAGGACGCCTTCAGGGCTCTGGGCATAGAAGATCCAGGCAGGGAAGGTCTCGACCTCAACGGCGATGCCACAATCGGACAGCGCCTCCGAGACGAAGTCCGCGATAGCCCGCCGCCGGGCATCGTCGACGGTGACGTAGCGAACGCGAAAGGCGGTGCCGTCGCCCACGCCGCTCACGCCGTGGGCCTCGCGCACACCGTCGTCGTCGGCGTCACGCCAGCCCACCGACGCCAGGAGCGCTTGCCCAAGCTCCGGCGCGAACGGGACACGCGTCACGACGTCACTGGCGTAGAGGGGATGCTCCGGTGCCACGTAAGTCTCGAGGACCAGGTCGAGACCATCGGCGGCGTCCAGCGGTATGGCCCGCTCACGGGCCAGCGCCTCGCGGTCGACGCACAGCGCGACGGCGCGCCGCGTCAGCGGCTCCAGGAAGTAGGGTGTCCGGTCGCCCACGCCGACGTTGAAGGTCAGGTGCTCCCAGACGATGCCGGGATGGGCCACGAGACGGACGGCGCCCTCGGCCTCGACGCGCGCAAGCTCTGCCGGGGCGGCCTCGAGCTCTAGGTCGCGGGTGAGGAGGTCGCAGCGCCCCGCCGCCAGCGCGTCGAGCGCTTCCTCGGGATCCGCGGCGATGAAGCGGAAGCGCACCTGATCAAAGTACGGCGCCCCACCCTGCGCGTCGCGATAGTGGGGGTTGCGCTGGAGGCGGATGAAACGGCCGGGCTCCCACGCGGTCACGGTGTAGGGACCATAGCCCAAGGGCGTCCGAACGTCGCCCTCCTGCGCGAGGATCTCGGCGGCGCTCAACTTGCCCCACGTGGCGAGAGGCAGCGGCGTCCAGAAGGCGGTGCGGTAGGCCGGCGTCAGATAGCCCGGCAGGCCGGTCCAGACGACGGCCCGGTCGTCGATGGCCACGTAGTCCGCCGTGGCCCGCTGCAACGCTGAGTTGGCGGGCAGCAACGGATCGGTCGCCAGCCGGTAGCTGAAGACCGAGTCGTGGGCAGTGACGGGATCGCCGTTCGCCCAGCGGAGATCCTGTCTGAGGTGGAAGGTGACGCGCATCCGCTCCATCTCGAGAGCCCCACCCCAGTGGGTCACGGCGCAGTCCGCCGACCGGCATCCCGCCGGGCGCACGCGTGCGCCGGGCGCCAGCGTGACAATCTCGCCGGTATCGCTGATCACGAGGTCGCCCGCGTGCACCCAGACCGCGCCGATCTCGGCATCGGCCTCATCGTAGCCGTCGGCCCCATCCCCGACGTTGGGGAGCGCGGTCAAGGCCACCGGGCGAAGGCGGTAGTCCACGACGTCAATGGGGCCGTCGTAGATGGCGGCCTGGACGAGACGGGCGGTGTACGACTGGTCGATGTGTGGGATGAGGGCCTGCGGCTCGGCTGCCGCGCAGACGGTGAGCACGCACGGCGTCGGCGTCAGCGACGGAGTAAGCGACGGGGTCGGCGACGGTACCGCCGCCGTGACCGTCGTCGACGCCGACGCGCTCGCCGCGGAGGACGGGGATAGCGTGGCTGTGGCGTCTGCGATCACAGGCCCCGCGGTGCCCGTCGCCGAGGCGCCAGCCGGCGCCCAGGGCGCCCGTGCCATCGCCCAGCCGGTGAGGACCACCACAAAAGCCAGCGCCGGCAGGGGGCGCCGGCCAGTCAGCCGCGCCGGCGCCCCGCGCTCAGACGACACAGGCCACCTCACGCCGCAGCCGCGCCACCGTGGGCGCCGCCTCGCCAAGCCCGGCGAGATTGTCCGCAGCCCCAACGAGGTCGGACGCATCGCGCGCCTCGCCGCCGTCGCCGGCGAGGATCCGGCGGATCCAATCGACGAGATCCTCGAGCCCGCGCCGGAGGTAGTAGAAGTGGATCAGGTCACCGTCGATGGTCACGGGGCCGACCTCGCGCTCGTAGGCCGGGAGAAAGAAGGGCTCGAAGGTCTCCTCACCGACGAAAAAGAAGAGATCCTGCTCCGGCGGAGAGAGCATGGCGCCCTCCCAATCGAGGATGTAGAGGTGCCCGTCGCGGTCG
>CAZPJP010000169.1:0-8472 GCA_964586915.1 uncultured Anaerolineales bacterium | reverse complement strand
AGGAACCAACCGCTCCAACGCGAACAAGCCGCTCGTGCCGCTCAATGACCTTCGAGGAGCGAGCCGCTCGGGGACCTCTCACCCGTAACGAAGATTGTCCTTTCGTGTTGTCATAAGTGTTGGCTCACCGACAACGTGCACGGAGTTCACTCAAGGCAGGAAAGGAAGGTCTATGGGTTTGGCAGGTGCGATGGGCGAGGATTTGCAGGGGCAGTTTACCTATGCCAAGCTCATGGCCAGGGGCATCCTGTCGGTCGGTGCCCTCCTGATCACCAGCGCTGGAGAGGTCCTGAGACTCAGGCGGACCGGTGCGACCGAGGAGCGCTACGAAAGACCAGAGCGGCGTTACACGCTTCCCACCTATCGCGAGGACATGCAATGTTGCTGCAGTAGGGAGCGATACCTGCGCCCCACGCGCCTGTGCGATAGCCACGCGCCGGAGGTTGTTGCCCTCGCCCACGAGCTTGGCGCGTATCGCCTCCCCGACCGCGAGGTCGCTGAGGCTGCGTTTCGCTTCGCCAAAGAGCAATTGACCCTCGAGATCGCCCCGATTGACGGCGTGGTCGCGACCCTCCAACGCGGCACCGGCACGTGCTTTGAGTTGATCACCGTCTTCATCGCCCTCTGCCGGGCCGCCGGGATCAAGGCCCGCTACAAGATCTTCGCAACCAATATGATCGATGCTTGGCACGACGCAACGATTGGCGCCGACCCACTGGCGCAGAAATGGCACGACGCCCTGGGCTACTTCCTGCTTGAGGGTGAGGGGGAAGCGTGGATCGACGGTGAATGGAGGGTGGCCCACGTCGGGCCGACGGGCGAGCGACAGGCCGCCGCGGGCATTCCCATCAGCCGGCTGGGCGAGGACGCCATCGGGATCTGGTTCTCAGCCAGACCGGGGACGGTGATGCATCTGGAATCGCTCCCATGGGGACTCGCCGCCGGATCTCGACTGCTGTACAATATCGCACCGGGTTCGATGGAGCGGATCAACGTCAGTGTTCAGCGGCAGATTGAGCTGGGCAAGCAGATCATTCGAGATGCCGGCGGCCCTCCCGCCTACGATCGCACAGCCCGACACACGGTGAACCTAGCCAAAGTATAGAGTGAGGAGGACACAATACGTGGAAGCGACCGAGGAACTCAGACTTCGCACCGGCATACGAACCCGCAGCACCAGCTATTTGACCTACCTCATAATCCTGATGGGCCTCGTGGCGGTCATGGATCAATACATCTCGATGATCAAGACCACGGCGATCCCCTACATCATCGAGGAGTATGGGATCACGGCTTCGCAGTTCTCCTGGTACGAGGCCGTCTACCTTGCCGCGACCTTCTTCATCTTCCTCCTGAACGGTCTCAACGACATCATTGGTCGGAGGCTCTCCATCCTCGTCCTTATCCTGTTGATGGGCATTTCGTCCCTCACCATCGTCCTGTATACGCCAACCTTTCACGCGTTCATGATCTTCTACACTGCGGCGATGTTCACCACGGTCTCCAATATGTGGACCATCCCAATCAGTGAGGAAGCGCCCGCGGACAAACGCGCCAAGTACGTGGCAATTGTCTACGTCATCGGGCTCATACCCCTGCAAGCAATCCTGCCCCCGCTCCTGATGAACGTCTTCGGGCTCCACTGGAAGTGGATGTACGGCGCCATGTTTATCCTGATGCTGCCTATGCTCGTGATGTGGCGGCAGATGAAGGAGCCCGCTCGCTTCGCGATGGTGAAGGCGCAACGTAAAGCCGGTGAGCGCAAACGGCATCTTTTCGGATTGGGCGTGATCAACCGCCAGGATCTGCGCTACATCGCCATCTCGGCCTCGATTTGGCTCTGCTGGCTGGTCTATTCCTTCCTCTACTTCTGGGCTGGTTACTATTTCATGACCATCAAGGGGTACACGCTGGGCCAGTGGTCTATGGTGCTCTTGGGAAGCCTGATCATGGCGATGGTCGGCGGCGTGACCAGCGGCGCCATCATGGATCGGATTGGCCGCAAACCCGCTCTGATCGTCGGATGCTTTGCCCTCTCCCTTGTCCTGGTGGTCCTGGGATTTGGTAAGGGATGGATCCTGCCCGTCGCTGCAGGGGTGACAGGATTTCTGACCTCCTTCACCTACACGTGGGTGGTCGTCTACGTCCCCGAGGTCTTCCCGACCGAGCGCCGGGGCGCCTGCATGGGTTGGACGACCACGCTTGCCCGCGTCTCTTACGTCGTCGGCCCGGCGCTGGCTGCCGTGCTGCTGGACGCCTTCCCGACGATGGAATGGTTCTGGGTGGTCGCGGCGGGCATCGTGCTCGTCCCCATCGGCATCATCCTGATCATCAACCCTTACGAGACGAAGACCAAAGAGCTGGAAGAGATTGTCATCGAACGCTAAAGGAGTCGACAATGAGCATCCCGTTTCCGTCGGACGCGTGGATCAAAGCCCTGAGCCAGCATCTGAACGCGAGTGAGTCCTACGAGCGCTCCGCTAAGAGCTGGGAGGGGGACTTCACCTTCGTCATAGAGCCGGACAGCGCCCTTTCTGAGACCGTCTATCTGTTCCTGGCGCTGAACCACGGCAAGAGCCCCGGCGCCCAACAGCTGAAAAGTCCGGACGAGAAACCCGCGGACTACACGATCCGCGCCCCCTACAGCACGTGGCGCAAGGTCGTAGAGGGGCGACTGGACCCGATCCAGGGCCTGATGACCCGGCAGCTCAAGCTCGAGGGCAATATGATGATGATCATGCGGTATCCTAAGGCCGCTCAGGAGATCATGTCCTGCACCCAGCTGATCCCCACGGAGTTCGCTGGCTAGCTTGCCGACCAGGTAGCCGTCTGGTTCGCTGCCATCGCACCACACGCACGCCGGTGGGCTTGCGCGCCGGCGCCGCCGTTGTACACTGCAAACCCACAGTCACCTACCGAGGGAGGCAACGGATCATGTGGTTTTTCAGGTCGCCGCAGATCGTCTTTGGCGAGAACGCCCTCGACGCACTCGACGAGATACGCGGTCATCGCGCGCTCATCGTCACCGATGAAATCCTGGTGAGCTTGGGCCTTGTCGCTCGGGTGACCGAGCATCTGGACCGCGCAGGCGTGGCCTATCACGTCTTCGACGGCGTGGAGCCCGACCCAAGCCTCGAGACGGTGCGTGCTGGGGCGCGCGCCGCGCTTGACTACGAGCCGGACTGGATCGTCGGGCTCGGCGGCGGTTCGGCAATGGATGCCGCCAAAGCCATTTGGATCCTCTATGAGCGCCCCGATATGGACCCGGCGGAGATCAATCCCCTCGTTGAGCTGGGGCTGCGCGAGAAGGCCCGCCTCATCACGATCCCCACCACAAGTGGGACCGGCGCGGAGGTCACGTGGGCCATCGTCCTCACCGACACGGATGCGCAGCGCAAGCTCTCCCTCGGCAACCGGGAGGCCACACCCGACATCGCGATCGTCGATCCGGAGATGGCGATGGGAATGTCGCCACAGCTAACGGTCGACACCGGCCTGGATGCGCTGACGCACGCAATTGAGGGCTACACGTGCACGTGGCACACCGTGATGACCGATGGTCTCTGCGTCCAGGCTGTCCAGATGATTCTAGAATACCTCCCCCGGGCCAGGGCGAACGGACAGGACCGGAGTGCGCGCGAGAGTATGCACAACGCCGCGACACTAGCGGGGCTCGGCTTCGGTAATGCCCTTGCTTCGATGGCTCACGCGATGGGCCATGCGATAGGAGCTCTGTTCCACATCCCTCACGGTCGAGCTGTAGGGCTGCTGTTGCCCTATACCATCGAGTACATCGCCGCCACGGCGCCAGAGCGCTTTGCAGAGCTAGCCATCGCGACCGGCTCTGCGCGCGACGACACGTCGGCGCGTGACGTCGCGCGGGCCTTTGCGGCTCGTATCCGACGGTTCTGCGCCGACCTCAGACAACCGACCGCACTCAATGCTCTGGGCATTGACCGTAACAGCTTTGAGGCAAACCTCGAAACCCTCGTCGATCAGGCGTTCAATGATGCCTCTATGATGGCTGCAGCGCGGATGCCGACCTACGAGGAGCTGCAAGCCCTCTTTGAATACGCCTATAAGGGAGTGGTCATTGACTTCTGAGACCGTACTAGGATCCGATCACACACACCTCGGCGTTGCCGAGCCCGCTTCCAAGCTCCTCTCATTTCATCTGGCTGCGAGGTCCTTATGGATGGCTATCTAGGTAAGCTTCTCCGCGTCGACCTGACCGACGGACGTATCTGGGATGAGGCGCTCGATCCCGCCCACGTTCGTGACTTTATCGGCGGGAGCGGTCTCGCAGCCCGATATCTCTTCGACAGCGTCGACGCTGAGACCGAGCCCTTGGGCCCGGACAACCCCTTGATCTTTATGACCGGGCCCATGGTCGGCACGGTGATGCCGTCCGCCGGTCGCTACAGCGTGGCTGCGCTGTCGCCCCTTACCGGCCGGTGGGGTGAGGCCAACGCTGGCGGTTTCTTCGGCCCCGCGCTGCGGTTCGCGGGCTACGACGGCATTATCGTGACCGGGGTCGCCGACCAACCTGTCTGGCTTTCGATCGTCGAGGGCCACGCGAGCCTGAACGATGCCACGGCGCTTTGGGGCTTGGACACCTACGCGACCCAGGACGCCGTCCGCGCGATGCTGGACAAGCCCGGACAGCGGACTGGCGGAGATCCGACCGGACAGACGCGCGCGGTCTGCATTGGACCGGCGGGCGAGCACTGCGTGAGAATGGCTGCGATCATCAACGATCACGGGCGCGCTGCCGCCAGGACCGGCCTTGGGGCGGTGATGGGATCCAAGCGCCTCAAAGCGATTGGGGTTCGCGGACAGGCTAAAGTGCCCGTGGCCGAGCCCGAGAAGCTCCGGACCGTGGTGCGCGAGGTGATACAGCACACCCAGGAGGACGTTGCATCCACCTCGCTGCGCTTGGCCGGTACCGCCGGCTACGTCGATATGGGCCTGATGTTTGGCGATATGCCCATTCGCTATTTCCGACAGGGGGAATGGGAGCCAGCCAGCAACCTCTCCGGCGTGCTGATGGTTGAGGCCTACCAGAACCGAAACACCGCCTGCTACCGATGCCCAATTGCCTGCGGCCGGGAGACCAAGGCCCCGAGCTATGGCGTCGACAGGGTCGATGGGCCCGAGTACGAGACGGTCGCGGCCCTCGGTTCACTCCTGATGATAGATGACCTGGAGTCCGTGATCTACGCCGGCCACTTGTGCAATCTCTATGGAATCGACACGATCAGCGCCGGTGTGACCCTGGCGCTGGCATGTGAGCTTGCGGAGCGCGGGCGCTTGACGCCGGAGGACGTCGGCGACCTCGACATCCGCTATGGCGACGCCGCCACCGTCCACGAACTGCTGCGGATGCTCGCCTACCGTGAGGGCTTCGGCGATGAGCTGGCTGAGGGCAGCGACGCCCTGGCGCAGCGTTTCAATGCGCCGGACCTGGCAGCAACGGTGAACGGCCTGGAAGTGCCGATGCACGATGCTCGCGCCTTCAACAGTATGGCCGCCATCTACGCTCTCTCGCCGCGTGGCGCGTGCCATATGCAGGGCGATATGTACGGGGTCGACATCGGGCAGGGCCCGCCCATAGAGCTGGGAGTCACGCCGGGGGATCGGTTCGACACCAGCGTGGAGAAAGGACGGGTCGCCGCCCGACAGCAGCTATGGCGCACGCTCTACAACGCGTTTACACTCTGCCAGTTCCAGAATCCGGGCGTGGATCGCGTTCTTCGTGCCCTCAACGCCATCACAGGTCTGGAGCGTCGGCAAGAGGATCTTCTCACGATAGGCAGGCGTAGTCTGGCGCTGAAGCGTCTCATCAACCGAATGCGTGGCTTGTCTCGAGAGGATGAACGTATGCCGGACCTGCTCATGCAGCCGCTGGACGGCGCCACCGAAGGCCACGTCCCCGATCTCGATCGGCTGCTGGAAGGGGCCTATGCCGAGCTGGGCTGGGACCTGGATACCGGTGATCCGACCCCCACGGTCCTCGCGGCCCTCGGGCTCGACGCCCTCTAGCGTTAACTAAGGACGCGCCTCCGGTGTTTCTTACCTGAGCACCATCTCCATACCATCGTGCGCAATCTCTGCCTCAACGCCCCGTTCCTCGGCCAGATCCTGCACTTCGGGTCCCAGCGACCGCTCATCCCCTTTGATGATCTCCGACCCAACGTGGGTGAAGATAGCACGGGGCACGCCTTCCTTCTTGCACCACGTGAGCTGAGTGCGAATCGAGGTGTGTCCAATGAGGGTGTCATCGATCTTGCGTACCAGCGAGCCAGTGATGGTCGCGCCATCACCGATATAGACCTTGACGCCGGATAGCGCCGCCTCCCGGTCGCGGATCCAGACCAGGTCCGGCACATAGAAGATCTGGACCTCACCAGCGGCGATCCGATAGCCCACAGCGGGCGCTCGCGTGGAATGATCCACCGGGAAAGCCTCAAATGTGATTCCCGCGATCTCTACAGGCTCCCGTTCTGGCATCACTTCCCGCTCTTCGATGCCATAGCTTCGCATCTCCTCCCACGACGCCTCAGAAGCATACACTGGGCAGGGAGCACCCTCCTTCAGGCCCCATGCGTGGTCGGGATGGGCATGGGTGATGACGATAGCTCGCGGGTTCAGATCCGCCACCTTTCCCAGCCAATCCTCCCCGCAGTCGATCATCACGCCCTTGCCGTAGTAGGAGACGACCAGTGAACTGTGCATGTGATGGCGGCGATTGCGGACGTCGGTGTTCCCACGCGTTCCAAGGAAGCTCAGCTTCACGGTTCCTCCTTATACGATTCTGAGGCACGATTCTGAGGCACGATTCTGAGGCACGATTTTGAGGCACGATCCTAAAGCACGATCCTGAAGCGGACGCCTCAGCCTCCGACCGCGGCAGCAGCAGCCTTTCCCAGATACGATTTCAGCACGCGCTGGCAGGTCGTTGTCAGGTACGCTTCCTGAGACATCACCCGCGCCACCTCGCGTAGGAGGGTGCCGGCATAGGCCTGCAACGAAGCCAGTTCGGTGCGCTTGATGAGAATCGCCGGAACCGTTGGATCCCATTTGCCGCCGACGTCATCCCGCACCACCGAAAGCGTCTCCACAATATGCACAGGGACAACGTCGTCCGGCGCCAGGCCGACCAGCGCCAGGATCTCTGGGGTTCGATCGTAGACGCTCCGCTCTGAGTCCGTGAGCTCAGCAGGAGGTATGAACGTGGGTCCGGGCCGTCGCTGATCGGCGCCAAGATAGGTCACGGCCCGGACTTCTGACCCCTTAGCGGCTGGCGCCAAGTCCTCCGCGAGCCTTCCGGATTCATCCAGCTTCAGATTGGCGGTGCGCGGCGGGTCGGTGAGAGGTGCCTGTCGATCATCGTTGAGGTAGACGACACGTCCTCGCTTGGGAAACAGATCGAGCGCCAGCTGCCGGATCTCGCGCCACGTCAGTTCGTCGTACGCGTCGCCCGTCCCGTGCCGTCGGAACTGCTCCACCAGCAATCTGTGCACCTCAGGATTCTGCGACGCCCGGAGAACGCTGCGAATTCGGGGCGCGTAAACTGTCCGCCCGACGCTCAGTCTCTCGCGGTTCAACCGCTTTCGCATGGACGAGGTCAGATCGGTGATGTTGTAGGAGAACAGGAAGTTTGGTTCCTCATTGGCCAGCACGCCCCGGATGTAAACCCGCGCCCCAGACGGCTTTCGACGCAGGATCTGCCCGTACTCGGTCGTCTCAATGACCTCTTCGTCCGCGAACGGGAGAAAGAGGGACTTCGCCTGCTGCACGTCCCCGTCCGTGATGCCGCGGAGAATGAAGTCAGTGCCGCGCAGGTCCCTCGGAGTGTCATCGTAGACAATATGCAGCGTCTCGATGCTCTCGAAGCCGTGCTTCGTCGCGGAGCTGAGGCGAAAGGTACCGTTGGAAGATCGAATCTCAACCCCCACGCCATGCCGGTGGAAGGTTGCCAGCGCGTCCTTCAGACCGAAACCAAAGACGCCAATCACATCCTCGTCCGTCTCCAGCTTCTCGGGGTTCTCGCTCAATATGAAGTCCTCGATCTCCATCCCACGCCCAAAGTCGCGGACGTGCCAAGCCGCCTCCCCATCCTTGAAGATCTGGATCTCACCGCTCTCCGTGAGACGCTGCTCGTCCATCGCGTTCGCGATGACCTCACGCAGTGCGTGGTGCACCTCCCAGTTCTCCAAAATCCGCTCGATATTCAGGTCAAACAGCTTCTCACTCACCATACCCCCAGAAATTGGTCCACCTGCTCCCTTGAATGATCCCCATGAACAACGCACATTAGAACAAAAGATCTAAACAAGGAGGCCCATCAGATGATCAAACCCCAATCCACCTCGCCAACACCGACTCCTACCCCCGAAAGCCGAAGGCTCCTTTACCAAACAAACCCATTTCCCAGCGCCGCCCCACCCAGCAAGGCCTACTCCCTACTTC
>CAZPJP010000168.1:0-8480 GCA_964586915.1 uncultured Anaerolineales bacterium | reverse complement strand
TGGCTGCCAGCTCATTCAAAGCCTGATTGAACGGCTCGGTCGTCACCGGTCCGTCGTAGCCCAGCTCGTCCAGCTTGCGAATGAAGCCGGGCAGGTCGATGACGCCGGTCTCCATCGGCAGGCAGCGGACGTTGTCGATCTGCTCGTCGCGCGGCACGCCCTCCGGCGCGTCGTTGACGTGGACGGTGACGATATCCTCGGCGGTGATCTGATCCAGGTCGCTGACACTGCCGCCGGAAGTGTAGAGGTGCCAGGCGTCGAGCAGCAGGCCGACGTTTCCGGTGCCGATCGCCTCCGCCAGCTCCATCATGCCCTCGAGCGTGTAGATGAACTCGTAGACCTTGCCCTCCCGCAGCGTCTTCGGCCCGATGAACTCGATGCCCAAGCGGCAGTCATAGGCCTTCAGCACCTCAGCGATAGGCCGGAATCGGTCGGCGTGCCATTGAAAGTTCTCCTCAAACGTCCGTTCATCGGAAGCCGGAGGACACCAGGTCGCCGTGCGGGTGCAGCCCAGCTCCCGGCCCAGCGCCGCCAACCTGGGCAGCTCAATCAGATCATCTTCCCATCGCGCGTCGTCGTTCCACGCGACTGGTAGCCCCCACTGCCCAGGACGCACGCCGGCATCGTCAAAGAGCGATCGCACGTGATCGATGCCGTAGCTATCGGCCAAGACCGCCGCCTCGCGGATGCTGAAGTCAATGCCCGCAAAACCCGTGACGGCAGCTAGCCTGATCGTCTCGGCTAACGTCGCACCCTGGATGCCGATGGCGCCTGCGCTCAAGTTCTTGTACATAGAAGCCTCCTCGTATGATGTCTCCGGCGAAATCCCGGTGGCAGAGATCGTGCCAGAGCTAATGTCAGCGCTCACGCGCATGGACTCAAGCTTGAGTCTACCCTGGAACGGAAGCGGCCGCAAACCTCAAGGACAAATTGAGGAGACAGGGACGCCTCCTACACCCACGCAATTCCAACTTTTGCAACGCAGCGCAAAGGGAATCCAGCCTCGATCCACCATGAGTTCACTGAAGGTCGCTGTTAAACTCACGGTGGACGAACGACAGGGAAAACAAAGGAGGCAACGATGAGACTTACACTTCGGACGTGGATCATGGGCGTGGCATTGCTGGTCGCAGCGCTGTTGACGATATCAGGCTGCGGCGAGACCCCCACCCCGCTTGCTACGGGCATCCCGGCGGACACGCCATCGCCGACCGCGACAAGTGCACCCACAGAGACGCCCGCCCCGGTGGACACACCGGCCCCGACGGATACGTCGGCCCCGACGGACACGCCGGCTTCGACCTCGGTCAGCCCAACGGTGGTCCTGGCGCCGACCAGCGGTTCGCCAGGAACCACAGTCCAGGTGACGGCTGCGGGGTTCCAGCCTGACACATCGGTGCAGGTGGGCATAGGCCGTGAGAACTCCGAATACGACGTCATCGCGATGGCCGAGGCAGACGCTGACGGCAGGCTCACCATGGAGACAGCGATTCCCGAGTTCGCCGAACCTGGCGAGCGCTGGGTCGTGGTAGCCGATGTCCCCGGCCAACCCGTGACCGCCGTCTCGAACCTCTTTGAGGTCACGGCGAGCGAGGAGACGGCGATCCTGATCACGCCTAGAATGGGCCCAATCGGTACCGAGGTGCTGGTCACAGCGGAGGGCTTCCCTCCCAACGCACCGGTTGAGATCGGCTTCGGTCGCGTCGACTCCGAGTACGATGTGATCACTACAGCCCAGGCCGACGCAGAGGGGGAGGTAACTGCAGGGTTCGAGATCCCCGGCTTCGCCGATCCCGACGACGCCTGGGTCGTGGTCGTAGCGACGGAAGATCATAACGTCCGGGCCGTCTCGGATCCCTTCGACGTGGTTGCCTCGGTGGTGACACCCGCGCCCTCCCCGACCGCGGGGAGCGGCCTCTTCACCCGCGCGAGCATCTATCTCATCGCCGTGGGGGACGCCGGGCAGTCGGGTGAGCTCATCGGCTGCGACGACAGCGCGGTGCCGGTGGAGGTCGAGATCGAGCCCACGATCGCACCGTTGACGGCTGCCCTCGAGCGGCTCTTCGCGTTCGATCCCGAGGCTGAAGGCTATCCGGAGCTCTACAACGTCTTCCAGCAATCCGATCTAACGGTAGACGGGATCAATATCGTCGCGGGCGAGGCAACGATCGCGCTCTCAGGCGAACTGGTCTTGGGCGGCGTCTGCGACAATCCCCGTGTCGAGGCCCAGCTAGAGCGGACGGCTCTGCAATACTCAACCGTCGATCAGGTGAGCATCACGCTCAACGGGGAGCCGTTGGAAGATGTCTTGAGCCTGCAGTAGACCGCGACGCAACGATAATCTAGGGCCCGACCGAGAGACCGGTCGGGCCCTCTTGGCGGCACGCCAGCCCGTGTGTCTTAGGCCGCTGCGTCCGGGACCCCAGCAAGGGGCACGGCCATCGTGAACGCACTTCCCACATCGGGTGTGCTGTCGACGGCGACCCATCCACCGTGGGCCTCAAGGATCTCCTTGACCAGGGCCAGTCCGAGGCCGGTGCCACCGTAGCGACGGCTGGTGCTGCCGTCGATCTGGTAGAAACGGTCGAAGATGCGCTCGTACTCCGCCTCGGGGATGCCGATACCCTCATCCCGAACCTCGACGGTGACATATCTCCCGTCGGCCGAGAACCCCGGCGTCACAGTCACCTGGGTGCCGGTGTCTGAGAACTTGACCGCGTTATCGAGCAGTTGATAGAGCGCCTGAGACAAACACAGGAAATCGCCGGAGACCTCAGGCAGATCATAGCGTTCGACGCAACGGACGGTGACGTGCTCGGCGGTAGCGCGCTGCGCGATCATACGGCAGACCGTTGGCACCAACTCCGAGATCTGGATGGCCTCGATGTCGAGCGGCTCAGTCCTGACATCCTGAAGTGTGGTGATGGACTCGACCAAACGGACCAACGCCGCCACGCGCTCGTCGATGACCTGCAGCGCCTGCTCCTGCTGGGCCGGGGACAGGCAGCCCTCCTCGAGCAACAAATCCACGTAGCCGCTGACCAGGGCAAGGGGTGTGCGTAGCTCGTGGGCAACGTTCTGGATAAACTGCTCGCGCAGGTCGTCGAGGCGGCGCAACTCAACATTGGCCTCCTCAAGCTGCAGGTTCGCGCGTCGAAGGTCGGCCGCGTAATGCGCTCGGGTGATGGCGACGCCCAGTTGGCTGCAGACGACGTTGAGCAGATCCAACTGCTCGGTGGTCAAGCCCTCCGGGTGGTTGGCAAAGACGCTGAGGACGCCGACGACCGCGTCACCAGCCACCACAGTCCCGTCCCAAAGGGTCGCGCCGTCGCTCGAACGCAGGGGGATGTAGGCGTATGAGCCAGCGCACGGCGGCAGAGGAGACACGAGCGATGACCTTCCCGCCTCCCTGACGCCGGTCCGGAGACGTCCATCCGCCGCTACCCGCCCGGGAATGCTCTCGCTCCCCAGGGGAAGCGGATCGCCGAAGGGAAGCTCCTCACGAGAGAGATTGCTGATGGTCGTGACGTACAGATGCGCCGTGGCGGGGCTGAGCAGCTGTATGCACCCGCTGTGCGCCTCGACGCCGGCAAGCACCGCCGTCAGGACGCGCTCGAGCATCGTGTCGACCTCAGGGGCGTGGCTGATCGCCTGGGCCACGCGGCCCAGTGCCGTCAGCCGCAGGTTCTGCCGACGGAGCTCGCGTGCCTGGGCCGCGACCTGCGCCTGCAAGGCGCGCATGCGCCGCTCCGCCCTCTCGGTGGCAGGGCCGCGGGCAGGCCCCTCGGCCAAGCGGCGCGACCGCGCCAGCACCCGCTGGATCGTGGACAAGACCGCGGCGGGATCGTCTGGCGATGCGGGGATGCAATCCCAAGCGCCCTGACGCAGGGCTGCCAGAGCGTTACCCGAACCGCCGGAGTCCGTGACCGCGACGACAGGGAGGTGAGGCCGTTCGGACGACAGCTCACCGATCAGGTCCAAGCTATGGAAGGACGATGGGGAGCTAGCCTCCGACGACAGATCAACGAGCACGAGGTCAAGAGGGCGGTTCCGTGCCCGGCTCAGCGTCGTCTCTCGATCGGCGGCGTAGATAATCTCGCAGTCGCAGTCCTCGGTCAACAGGCCCGCCAGCCCAGGCCAGACCTGTTGATCGCGCTTGGTTATCAGCACGCGTTTGAGTTCCATAGCCGCCTCACATTTCGAGTGCAAACCATTATAGTATGGAAAAACACGTCTGCCAAATTCAGTTAATTCTGAGCGCCGAGGATGATAGTTCGCGTAGAGGAGGATCCACGTGACCGAATCAAGGAGGTCCCTATCGCCAGCTCAGAATCGCACGGCGTACTTGATCACCTCGTCAGGTTGGTCACGGATCAGGTCGAAGACGCTTAGCGCCCCATCCAGCGTCACGACCGGCTTGATCAGGCCCGGCGCAGTGAGCTTGCCCTGGCGCATCATGCTGGCGAGACAGTCATAAGCCCGCTGTTCGTCCCACAGCGGATAGTCGCGCGGGGGATGCCCCCACCCGCAGCCGTGGGGCACGACCATCGTCAGTCGGTTGTGGTGCCATTCGCGGCCCAGCCACAGGTCGTGTGCCTCGCGCTGGTAGAAGCCGGCAGAACAGATCGTGCCGCCCACACGCACCGAGCGGATCGCCGTCGCTAGACCACGGTAGTCGCCGCTGAGCTCAATAGCGACATCGACGCCCTTGCCGTTCGTCGCCTGATGAACCGCCAGCGCGACGTCCGTCTCAAAGGGGTCGAAAACCGCGTCGGCGCCGTGATCGCGCGCCCAGGCGCGGCGGGAGGGCAACGGATCCACCGCAAAGAGGCGCTCCACGCCGGTCGCCGCCGCCATGCGGACGGCCAGCAGTCCCAAGGCCCCCAATCCCACAACGACGACGCTATCGCCATAGCGCACGCTGGACTCACGGACGCTGTGGAAGGCCACGTAAGCCGGCTCGATAAGAAGCGCCAGCTCCGGATCAATGTCGCCCAAGGTCCAGATATGGGAGGCATCACAGACGTTGGTCTCACGGATGTCCATCAGGCCAAAGACACGGTCACCGACCGACCAATCCGTCACCTCGGATCCGACCTGGACAACCATACCGACGCCAGTCGTGCCGGTCTCCCACGGCACCTCCGGTGTCGGCACCCGCGGCGCCTCGTCGGAGGGCACGAAGAGACGCATCTCCTGGTTGAAGCGCTGCCCCCGGAAGGCGCCGCCATCGAACATCGCTGTCGTCGTCCCGTGCTTGCCGGAGGCCCACTCGGTCTTGACCCGCACCTGGTTTGGCCGCAGCGGCGGGTTCTCGTAGTCCAGTATCGCAACGTCATAGGGCCCAACAAAGGCCAGTCTCTTCGGCATGGTGTTCAGCTCCTCAGTCCGGCGTGCTCCCTACCCCAGCTACAGCCAGTTTCATTGTCGCCTCATATTGCGGATTCTGCGTTACAGTCCCAAGTCCGATGTGTTACGGTCCGGACGCGCCGGCCCCCTCGACGTTGGTCAATACTTGCCGGTACGCAATGGGTATTGGTTCTCCACCGTGAACCACCTCCGTAGCAGCTCCGCGCGCAGCGCGTGCAGCGCCTCGGCGTGGTCGGGATCGCCCGCCACGTTGCGGGTCTCGTTGGGGTCGACGCGCAGGTCGAAGAGCAGCTCCCCGGTCGCCTCGCTGAAGGTCGCCCTCGCCGGGTCGGCATTGCGACCTTCCGTGTAGAGGCTGTAAGTGTAGTCGTGGGTGCGCACCGTCTTCCACGAGCTGCGGAAGGGATCCTTGAACTCGATGTAGGCCGACGGGCGCGGACGATAGTCGTCCTCCCTGCCGTTCAGGAGCGCGCGGAAGGAGCGCCCCTGAAAGAACGGCGGGGCCTGCACGCCGCAATAGTCGAGGATCGTCGGCGCGAGATCGACGGCCTCGATCAGGTGCGGAAATACCCGCCCCGGGAGTACCCGCCCCGGGAATACCCGCTCCCCGGCCTCAACATCAAGGTCCGCGCCGCCCGGCAACGCTACGCTCCGCGGCGCCGCCACCACCAGGGGCACGTGGGCACAGCTCCCCAGCCCCGGCGGCCCCTTCTGGATCAGGCCGTGGTCGCCCAGATGCTCGCCGTGGTCGGATGTGAAGACGATCAGCGTGTCGTCGCGCAGGCCGCTCTCATCAAGGTAATCGAGGATGCGTCCCACCTGATCGTCGACGTGGCTCACCAGGGCGTAGTAGTAGGCCTTGATAGTGCGCCAGTGCTCGTCCGTGAGGTCCATCCCGTGCCAGGGCACCTCGGCCTCCTCAGCGTCCCGCGTCGGCAGGGGGAGGGTCGCGGGGTCGTACATCTCCACGAAGCGCGGCGGCGGGTTGAGCGGCGGGTGGGGCGCGTAGAAACCCGCGATGGCGAAAAAGGGCTGCCGGCGGTCGTGACGCCGGAGGAACGAGAGGGTCTCCTCGGCGACAAAAGCCGTGTGGGTCAGCGCCTCAGGACCCTCAAAGACGTACGGCTCGTGGGTGTTCCGTGGGTGCTTCTCCACCGGCACGCCCTCCCACGCCGGCGGCGTCGAGACGCGGCAGGCCTCGACCGCCGAGGGGTCGTGCGCCTCGACCCACTTGATGTAGGCATCGTCGTAACAACCCGGTTCGTCGGAGACGATGAGCGTGTCAAAACCGTAGCGCGGATGGGGCTCGCGATGGTCGCGGTTCGAGTGGTTCTTGAAGTGCAACTTTCCGATGTTGGCAGTGTGGTAGCCATAACTGTTCAGGATCTTCGGCAGCGTCCAGACACCCTCCCGCATCTCGATCCCGTTGGTAGTGCAGCCCAACGTTGACGGGTACTGCCCGCTCAACATCGACTGCCGGCTGGGCATGCAGACCGGGTTGTTGCAGAAGGCGTTGGCCATCAACGCCCCCTCCCGCGCCAGGCGGTCGAGGTTCGGCGTCTGAATATGGGGATTGCCAGGATAGGGCCCCGTCCCACCATAGTGAATCGTGTCCCAGCGCTGCTGGTCCGTATACAAGAGCAAGACGTTTGGGCGTTTCAAGGGGCCTCCTCAAGAGATAACGCGTTAGAACGTTAGAACGTTCAAACGTTCTAACGTCGCCAGTTGCTGCAACTCCTTGACTCTCGGGCGGATTGTAGCAAAGAAGCCCGAGGCCCACAAGCGCTCGCCGCGACACGACTATATGGGCGTCGGCCCCTACTGGTGGCCTGATCCGGAGCAGCCGGACGGTCTCCCCTACATCCGCCGAGACGGCGAGGTGAATCCCGAGCGACACACCTACGACAACGTACCGCTGTCCGACCTCTGCGCCCAGATCGTGCGGCTGGCGCAGGCCGCCTACGTCTTCGAGGAGGCGTCCTACGCGCGTCACGCAGCGCGCCTGCTGCGCGTCTGGTTCCTCGATCCATCCTCGCGGATGAATCCGCACCTGGAATACGGTCAGGCCATTCCCGGACGTTGCACGGGGCGCGGCATTGGCATCATCGACACCGCCACCCGTTTCCCGGAGTTGGTGGATGCGCTGCGGCTGCTCGAGGGCACCGCCGCCTGGTCGGAGGCCGATCAGGAGGGGATGAAGGCGTGGATGCGAGCCTATCTCCAATGGCTGCTTGAGAGCGAGAAGGGGCGCGACGAGGCAGCCACGCACAACAACCACGCGGTCTACTTCGATCTGCAGGCTGTCGCTTTGGCGCTCTACACGGAGCAGACCGCCATCGCGCGGCGGATTCTGGCGGAGGTTCCGCAGCGGCCCATCGAGACGCAGATCGAGCCCGATGGCAGCCAACCCCACGAGCTGGCACGGACCAAGTCGCGCAGCTACAGCTTGATGAACACAATGGGGTTTCTGCGCCTCGCGCGGTTGGGCCAGCACGTTGGCGTCGATCTCTGGGGCTACGCCGGCACTGAAGGTCGCAGCATCGCCCGGGCGGTGCAGTGGTTCATCCCGTACATCCGGCGCGAGAAGCCGTGGACCTGGCAGCAGATGGCGCCCTTTGACGACCCCGCGGCCTACCGACCGATGTTCCTCTTGGCGGCAGCCCACGCGTCGGAGCCCATCTACCGCCGTCTCCTGGCGGACCTCCCGCCGGCTTCACCGCTGGAGACCCTCTCCCAGTACGATCTATCCTAAGGGCATCCGCATCGCTGCGGGCCTGGACACGGTATCCTTCGCACGGGAGATGACGTCCGAAGCTGCGCTTGCTCACGCAGGACCACAGGACTCTGCCGTCTGCTGAGACACTCACCATTCCCGGGCCACGTCCCCGCCTCTACTCGTGTTTTGGGCGGACCGCAGTCCCCCCTCCCCACGTCTGACGGTAGGGACCGAGTGCCTCAGTGTAATCACCGCTCGTAGTGCATCAGTGGCTCATCCCCGCCCGCCGCTGACACGGTGTCCGTGAAGACTGCGCGCATCAGACTGCGTGCATCAGAATGCGTGCATCAGAATGCGTGCATCAGAATGCGTGCATCAGAATGCGTGCATCAGA
>CAZPJP010000167.1:0-8590 GCA_964586915.1 uncultured Anaerolineales bacterium | reverse complement strand
GGTAGCTCGTGACCTGATGGGGAGTATACTGTCGGTCATCACGTTCTGTCAAGGCTCGAGCGTGCGCGTCGGGATCGGGTGCTCTCCATGTCCCAGGGTGTTGCCATACTGCTGTAGTCGTCGACTTCAGAGCAACCTGGAGGATGAGCGAGGTGGAGATATGGGAAGGGGGTCGTCCGCGCGCCGTACACCGCGACGGCGTGCTCGAGCTGCTGACGCCTTTGGGACCGCCGGAGGGGGCTCAGGTGAGCGTGATCAAGGTCAAGGAGCGCCAGGATCAAGTCCTTGGAGCCCGTGCGATTCAACTGCCCGATCCCGTAAGGTGGGTGTCGGGAGCGAGACTGGATCTGTTGGGGGCCTGGCTGCGACACGGGGCGATACCTTGGTCGAGAGTGAGGGCCTTTGTGACGGAGGTGGACATGTTGACCATCGCACACAGTAATACCATCGCCGCCGTATCCCGCGACTTCCCTTGGCCGTCGCCGGTCGTTGCTGGAAGCCGATGCAGTTCTGGTGAGTCATGCCCGCAAGTCGAACTCGCGATCGGCCGGCGTTGTCACGGGAGATAGCCTGCTTGCTGCTATGTGCTCGGCTCGTCGCTGGAGCTCGCATTCGAGGCTTTGGGCGGACTGAGATCAATCGTCGAGATTCTCACAAATCCCTCGATCTCTCCTTCATCCAAGCGCGACGCGAGAAACGCCACAAGCTCCGGCTGACGTGGCTGCCCAAACACGGAGCGGTAGACTACCAGAGATTTCTTCAGCCGGTCCAGGTGAGGGATTTCACTGCTCAGGGGCAGCACCGGCACTCGGCGCTCGATCTTGAAGGCGGCATCTTCGTCAGCCTTGGCCTCGTAGATCCAGAAGGGCACCAGGTCATTGGCGTCCGCAGGGCGGTCCTGGATCGCCTGCTCGAACAACTGCTCCCAGGGATCCCCCAACGGCTGGTCGGGCGTAATTCTGGAGAGTGGGTAGTTGCGCGCTAGGTTGCGTCGGATGACGTGTCCCTTGTAGCGATGCACCCGTCCCTCCCGCTGCTCCAGGTCGACCGGGTTGGAGGGCAGGTTCCAGTGGATTACGCGGTGACAGTACTGGTGAAAGTCGAGGCCCTCCTGGCCGACCGACGTGGTCGCGAGAACGAAGGGGCGGAACGGAGAGTTGAAGGCGATGCGCACGTCCACGTCGCGCATCCGGGTCTCGTCGTCCCAGCTCCGATCGTCACCGAAGCGAAGGGCGTAGCGACAACGTAACCCACGATCATCAACACGCAGGCGTTTTCCGTTCTCGACGGAGATCTCGTCGAAGCGTAGTGTGGGCGCACGGATGGAGAGGGCAGTTTCTACCCTCTCACTCATCTTGAGCGCGCTCGCTCCCGGTCCGCTGTCCATCAAACCCAGCGACTCTCGTAGCA
The DNA here is from genome assembly GCA_964586915.1 of uncultured Anaerolineales bacterium. GTDB lineage: Bacteria > Chloroflexota > Anaerolineae > B4-G1 > SLSP01 > PWVB01. The sequence continues at coordinate 7,180 of CAZPJP010000167.1, read as the reverse complement.
CGTGAAAGTACTCGTCCAGCACAGCCTGCAGGTTTCCATCGAGGCCATAGTGCAGAGCCTTCTCCCAGTAGGGGGCTTCCGGGTAGAGACCCTGAAGCAGGGAGATCGCCTCCGGTTGGTTGAGCAAGCTCCTGAATCCCATCCCGATCCGAGCCGCCGACTGGAGGAAGGCAGGCCAATCGTCGTCATCCTGCAGCTGGAACAAGCGCAGGAGCGCGCGGAGCGCTGTCACGGCCGGGCTGCTCAAGGCGACGTGGGCGAGGACATCGAATATGTCGGAAGGGAGAGGCCCCAGTGCGTTCGGATCCTCGAACATAGCATAGAAGGCGTCCACGTGCTCGCCAAACCGGCTGCTACCGGATTCTCCTTCGACCAGCCCGCGCCAGCCCAGGGATTCATCCGCCGTCGAGAGCCAGCCCTCAAGCTCGTCGGTCTGGAAATGGCGGTCCAGGATGGCAAGAGCGGCCCAGTACCACCCTTCATCGGGCCGCCCTTCTTTAGGTATCGACTGGGAGGCGGTCGCCTCGTGGAACAGCTGTCTGATCTTCTTCCGCGCTGCCTCAAGGACTGCCTGGCGCTCCGGCATGTCTGGCTGCGCCAGGTCTATCGAGAGCTGTAAAGGATCGAGCTTCTCGGCCAGCGTCAGGCAGGGATAGACCAGGCATAAGACGGGCATACCGGTGAGGCGATCCTCACTCCGGGCGAAATCAAGAAGTGGGCTCCGCTTCTCTGTGAGCTCGCTATAGGCGAAGTCACGCTGATGAACGTCGAGCATGCGGCGTTCGGCCTCGTAGCTGAGCAGCATGGCGATGCACTTGGGTACCAGGCGCCAAGCTGAGAAGATCAGCGACTTCGTGCAGCCTTGGGGCTTCACCTTATGGAACGGCCCGCCGGGGCGGTAGTATGGGAGGGAGGGGGGCATCCAGAGTAGTTGCCAGTTGTTCGTCTCTACGGCGTCCTTCCATAGGGCGCGCAGACGGGCGTTGCCCGGGTCCACCTCCCGGTATGCCTGGACGTCGTCCCAGCACAACAGGTGCTCTTGTGCCCGAGCCACCAGGTCGACCAGGTCATCGGAGGGTGATTCCTCCAGGGCGTGATCCAACTGGCGCTTCAGCTTATAGTCGTCCATCAGGTTGACCGGATAGGACGCCGACTTCCAGTACGAGATCTGGTCGCCGGCATCCAGCGCTCGGGCGATGCCGTCGAGGTGAACGAAGCTGGCCAGATCGCGCGATCGAATCTCGCCGTTGGCCGTGAGCGTCTCCTCAAGCATTCCGTGCCGGTCGGCTGACACGGCGAGCCGCTCCGTGCGCACCATCACCTGGCGCAGGCTCTGCTCGATTGTCTCCTTAGCCTCCATTAGTTGGCCGCGGGTCCCCCGCCCCAGGCGCAGCAGCGCATCACGATAGGTATCGATGGCCCGCTCAAGATCTGCCATTGTGCCGGGCTGTTCTTCTAGCAAGAAGCTGACCGTGTCCAGGAAGTCCCGGTAATGATGCTCGTCCTCCTCTCCGTGCAGCGTGTACATCTTGTACGGCGTCGCCGAGAGCAGGATCACCTTGACGTTGCTGAAGGTGAACATCCGCCGCGCCAGGTCAGCAATCTCATCCTCGCCTTGCAGCAGATACTTGAAGCGCTGGAACTCGTCGAGGATGACTAGATCAGGCTCCAGCGCCGAAAGGCTGCAGCGCGCCAGGACGCGCCGCATCTTACCCACCCAGGCGTTTCGATCTCGCCGCATTGGGCGAGTGAGATGGGTCTGCAAGGGGTGAATTCTGCCCGCTAGGGCCTCGTACTCGGCACGCAGCTCCGGTCGCCGATCCAACGCGTGGTAGAAGTCGAGCCGGATCTCGTCGTCGAGCGCGGATGGACCCCGGCGCTTGAAACGGCGGACGCGTGGTTTCCAGTTCTCCTTCTCCACGTTGCCGCGTAGGATGTTACGCAACGTGCCCGAGGGGACATCCCAGTGCTCACGCAGCAACTCGTAGAGCACGATGCGCTCCTCATACCTGCCCAGGCGTGAGCGTAGATCGAAGGATGTGCCCGGCGTCAGGGAGACGAAATTGAGCTTGTTGCCATGTAGCCGCTCGACGGTGACTGGCAGCAGTGTCAACCGGGAGGCCAGCTGAAACTCCCGGTCGGCCGTGATGTTCAGACGGTCGATGTTTTGTTGAGCGATGGCCAGGTTGGAGCAGATGTAGACAACGTCGATGCGAGGAACGTCCTCCCAGAGATAGTCGACGGCTTTGGCGATGACGCCACGAGCGACCAATGTCTTGCCCAGACCCACCTCGTCGGCAATGAGAAAGCGAGAGACCCGTTCATCCTCTGGATCAGTGTAGAGACGTCGGAAGACATAGTCGACCGTAGCCCGCTGGAAGTCCTTCAGTCTCGACAGCACGGCGCCTACGTCGGGCCGCATAGAATCGCCCCGCCTCATTCGAGCTCGCTCCGCGCTTCTATGAGCGCCTGCCACAGGACCTGGAAATCCTCCGGCAGTACCTTACGGCCCTGTGACGTGCTCTTGAGTCGCTCGACCACCCGGGCGATGTGATCGATCTTGTCCGGGGATCTGCTCAGGGCGCGCACCAGGTCGCGTAGGAGAGGCGCTTCATCCACCCAGGCCGATGCCCCCCACCCCTCCGATGAATCGCCTCGGAAAGCCTCGGCCCAGAGCGCAGGGTCGTCGGGTTCCGCCAGGAGGACCCGCAGGTAGCGGAGGAACTCCTCCTTGTCATGCAGGATGGCGCAGAAGATGTGATCCTCCCGATCATCGGGCACGCCGGAGATGGGCAGGTTGAGGGTGAAGCGAAGTTTGTGGCCTTGGTCGTCAACGCGAGCCTCCACCCGGAAACCCATGAACGCGGTCAGAGCCACTCGGCTGACGTCCCAGTGGACGAGGGTCTCCAGACCCGGCGCCTCAGCCCTGTCCCTATCTCCGTCGAGAGCTGGAGCTAGTCGAGACAGCAGCGTCCGAGCCTGCTCCGGTTGCAGGCTAATCGGGCGACAGGTGACCGAGAAGAATCCCGGCGGCGGCTTGCGGCAGGGATCGTCTATGCGCAGCACCAGGGTGGACCCATCCTCTTTCTCCTCTTGGACTTCAAGCTCCATCCTCAGGTCGAGCAGCCAGCACCGCACGTCCTCTGCAAGTCGTTGTGCCTGCTCATCGCCTTCGCCGTCATCTGTGGTTTCGTCTACTGTGAAGGCATGAAGCATGGAGAGGAAACTGCTCTCCTTCTCTTGATCCAGGATCTCGTCGATTCCGATCTTGCTCTTGCGCCCCTTCAGCTCCACCATGAATTCCACGTTGCTGCGGTAGAACGCGGGCCAGGTGGCGTTGGCCGAACCTACCAGCCACGTCGCATACCAGCCAGCCTCCACGACGAAGAGCTTGGCGTGCAGTCCCAAGGGCTCCGGCCGGGCGCCGGTGACCGGCTGTCCTACGTCGTCAGACGGATCCGCCGCTTCCTCCTGCGAACCCATGTCGTCCAGCGCGTAGAGCCTGTCAAAGGCGGCCCTCGTTTCGGCCTTGAGTTCGCCGATGCTGTCCGGGCGGGAGACCAGCACGTGGTTGGTCCCTTTCTCGGTGACCCGTCGGAGCATCCGGTCGCTGAGGAACGGGGAGATGACGAGAGCGCGGTCGCAGCGATCGTAGAATCGGTACGCGCGGTGACCAGGGATGCCCGCAGGGTAGAACCCGAGATGATCGGAGAACGGCTCAGGTGTCTGGAAATCGACCCGCCGGACCTCTTCCCGAAGCACGTTGATCTGCGCTAGGGCACGATGGGTAATAGGATGCCGCGCCATGTCCGGCAGCTGCTCGACGAAATCGCCCAGAGGATGGTTGCGAGCATAGCCAAGCTGGCGGTGGGTCGCCAGATACCCTTCCAGCCGCAGCATCAGGTCCCACGACCTGTCGAAGGTCAGGTTCCGCGTGAGGTTCAGGAGCCGGTAGAGAGGCTCGGCTTCCGGGTCGTCCTCCTGCGGCTCGTATCGCAGCAGCCAGACCTTGGGGTGGAAGACGCCGCCGAGCGGCGCCTCCACCTCGACGACGGAGGACTCCAGCATGTTCAGCAAGGGCGTATGCTGGCGGGGGACGGCTATCCGTCCGGCCTGGCAGAAGATCGTCAGATCCTTAGCGTAGCGTCGGATGCCCTCCAGCAGGAGCACCGGGTTCAGAAGCGCCTCCTCGGCGTCCTCGACCTCCAGGAGCGCCAGGGAGACAGGCGCCACGAGAAGGGTATACAAATCGAGGCTGAACGTCGTGCCTATCCCGCAGTCGAAAGCGTACCCCTCAGGAGGTCGTAGAGCTTCTAGGTACAGAGCGCGCTGATCCGCAGCAAGTATCATCTATTCTCCTCGCCCGAGGCCGCGTAGCACGTCGTTCGTGATGTCCCGTGCGACCGGCCAGCGGTAGTCGAGGCGGCCGAGGCCCGCACGACCGCTCCACATCTCCAGATGCCGACGGCTCCTGAAGCGAGACCGGCCCCGCTTGAGCCAGATCTCCCTCGCCTCCACCAGGCTGCGCGCAGGCTCGTGCTGACTGAGGCTCGGCAGATCGCGGTGGGCCAATAGCTGGTCCAACCAGCGGCGCACGAATTGCTCCGTGCGAATCGGGATCCGACCCGGTCCGTGGACCACTTGCCAGAACGCCTCGCGATCCCAGTTGGACAGTTCGGACGTCCGGCCTTCGAGCGCCTGCCACCAGTCCCGCATCCTCTGCCGATGTTTGTCTGTCAGGTCCTCGTCGCCTCTCCGCTCGGCCAGCATCAGGTTGTAGAGCAGGACGGCCCCATACGTGGCCTCGGAGAAGTTCTGCGCGTGGGCAATCCACTCTTGCTGCTGCTCCGGAAAAGAATCAAGCTGAGGGTGTTGCCACACGTACCTGACGCCATCGACCGGAGCACACTCACCAACCAGCGTGCCCAGCAGGCTGTCCCCGCAGGACATCAGGACCCGCTCCCGTAGGTAGTCGGCTTCCTTCGACCTCATTCGCAGGTCCGACGTATCCGGGAAATCTTCAGGCGCGTCAGGCAGATTCGGGTCCCAGTTCGGCTCGACGCCCCCTCCCAAGGGACCTCCCGAGCGCTGGCTTCCGCGCTGCTGGTAGTAACGGTCCAACCAGCGGTGATATTGGCTCTGAGAGCCGGGGAAGCGTCGGATGCCCCACACCTCCAGACCATTCCAGTAGATGCTGGAGGGGAACCGCTGCAGGCTGGCGCCCGCGACGATTCCGATGACGCCATCCTGGTCGGTCTCTGCTAAGGCACGAATGGTTCTGACCTCGTAGTTCCTGAGCCGCCGCTCGACCTTGTGGGAGGAGACCTTGCGCTCCTCGAAGTATCGGTAGGTCCACGGAACGAAGAGGAAGTAGCGCGCCCGGGTCTGCAGCGTGCTGGTCCCGGGGAAGAAGAGGTTGGCGAAGGCGTCCCGTACGGAACCGAGCCCCAGCTCGTCGCGGGTATCACGTTCGCCGAAGCGGGCGATCACCTCCGTCATCCGGCGGCGGTCCTCCTCTGCGAAGTCGACCCAGGCAACGGATGATTGCAGTGTCATGTTGATCTTGTGTCGGTCCCAATCTCCGCTAGCACGTTGGTCACCTCCCGAGCGGGGAGCCGGAGATGTGTTCCTGGATGACGTCCTCGAGCTCTGACAGAACCCCCGCGTAGTGGACGAAGAAATCCAGGATCTGCCCACGGGCGACGTCACTAAACGTCTCCACTTCTTCGGGCATGCAGCTCTGCAAATCCTGCTTGACGACATAGCCCGTCTTGTTGTGGTCGACCTCCCCCAGTGGATCACCCTCCCGTTCCTCGATCGCATCGGCCAGAACTTGGGCCAGGTCACGATGCCACTTCTGCACCCAGACGTAGAGCTGTGGCGAAGAACTCTCTCCAAAGACCCGCTCTGGGCTGAACTGCTCGACGCCGATCCAGATCAAGAAACGCTTCCGCGGTCGCCACTGCTCTCTAGAGATATACACTTGGCTTTCGCGATAGCGGACGAGATGCCACCCATCCTCCCACCAGCCCTGCTGCACCAGCTCGGGTTCAAGCGACAGGAGCAGCTTCGAAAGCTCTCTTCCAAGTCTCTCCTTGGCTTTCAGGATGTTCTCAACGGTGTTCCAGTTCTCGGCGACCAGCAAGCTCTCCTTAGACAACCAAGCCATTGGTACCTCCAAAGGTAGAAATCGTATCGACCCAGTCCTGCAGCAAGACCTTCACCTTGGGTGCCGTGATCCTTGGCAGGAGCTCGGCAAACGCACGGGCTAGGTCACCGTACGATAGCGGCCGCCAGCGCGTAGGATCGCCACTGGATGGGAGCCGCCCACGAGGGGTCAGGAAGGCGGCAAACTGTCTCTGCTCAGGGATCTTGAGTGAAGCTCCCAGACGCCGCATATCGCGGAACTCGCGATCAACCTGCTCAAGCCCCTCGGAGGCGTAGACTTTGTTCTCCACGTAGATGAGGAACCCACCTCGACGCACCACCATGACGTCGATGATAGACTCTGCTCCCACGCACTCGGTCCGCACGGAGTAGCGAGCCAGAAGCGGCTCAGGAATGTCCAGGGAGCACAGCTCTATGAACGCCCGCATGAACAGATCACCCTGGCCGTGGCCTGACTCGGCATCTAGGAGCCAGGCGAATACGCTGCTGTGAGTGGCCTCACTTATTTGGACGCCCAGCAGGCTGAAGAGGTTGAAGTCTACGCGCGCACGCCATACTCGTCGATGGGTTGCCTCGAAGGTTGCAAGAAACGCCACCATTTCCTCGAGACGAACCTGCCGTCGGGCGTCTCGGAGGGCACGAAACTCCGCGATGAATGCTTCCATGCGATCGAACATCGATGGCGCCATCGTCCCTCCTCGGTCAGAGCACGCTGATCTCAAGAGAGATGAGCGGCCAACCACGGCAGTCCCGCTGTGCGGAGTCGCGCCAGGCGAAGGTTGATTCTAGCAAGGTCGATGCTCCACACGTGTCACCAACGAATACGGGTGCTCACCTGCGTCGGCTAACCTTCCGACTCAGCTTGCACCGTTTCTATCCTATCCGCGAGAGCCCGCAGCGTCCGGACAACTGTCGCGCGGTTCATGGCCAGCGACGTACCAGTGCTCGCGTCCCCCCTGGCCGCTCCGAGCGCTGGATGGGCCAGCAGAGCGATGGCCTCCTCCACTTGCTG
>CAZPJP010000166.1:0-8614 GCA_964586915.1 uncultured Anaerolineales bacterium | reverse complement strand
CCAGCCGTCGCCGGGGAACATACCGACGTCCTCTGGCGGCAGCAATTCGGTGGTGACGCCGGTGGCGAGCGCCGGATCGTAGCAGAAGCTGACGCCTTCGAAGGCCACGTCAGGCTGCTCACAGGCATCGCCGGGCGAAAAAGAGGCCCCCTCCGTCGGCGTGGGTTCGACGCTCTCGGCGGTTGCCGTGGGGAGGGGGGTGTCGGTGGGAACCGGGGTCGGCGGCGCCGGGGTGGATGTCGGCGCCGAAACAGAGGCTGGCAGCGGCGTGGCCGTGGGCGGAATCACGGCGTTGCACGCCAGCGCCAGAAGCGCCAGGAACGATACCAGGATCAGAAGCCAATACCGAACTATGTCTGTCATCGTACGTATGCTCCCTTCAAGGGCTCTGGGCCAGGTGCAACGCACCCAGCGAGTGGCTGGGCGGCGCCGGTTGTGGCGGCACCGACGCATAACGCTGGACGTCATACGCCGCGTAGGCCCTACGCTGCGTAGGCCCACACTCCAGCTACCGCCAAGGCGAGCGCGCCGGCTAACAGGGCAAGCCATTGCCTGCGCCCCGTGCAGCTTCAGACGACCCTCTTGCGAGTGGACCAAGACCTTTGAGCTCTCGGAAGAGCTCAAAGGTCTGCCTCGCTCCCGAACGCGTTCCTGAAGCGGTCCGCTGGGGCGCCCTAGGCCAGGTCCCGGATCCGTACCTCGATATCGTCCTCGTCGGCGAGCAGATCGACGAGCTCCTGAGGATCGGTCGAGCCGTAGTGATAGGGATAGACGACCGCGGGCCGGAACGCCTTCGCAGCGTCGGCGACCATCTCCGGCGTCATCGTATAGGGCACGTTCATCGGCAGGAAGGCGACGTCGATCTCCTTCAGGTCCTTCATCTCGGGGGTGTTCTCCGTGTCACCGGCGACGTAGACGCGCACGTCGGCGAAGGTGAGCACATAGCCATTGCCCTGGCGCGGACCCCGCGGATGGAAGGGCTCACCGCTCGGGCGCTTGTGGACCATGTTGTAGGCGGGCACAGCCTCGATGATCACACCGTCGAAGTTCTCGCGGTCCCCCGGGCGCATCACCGTGCCGCCGTCGAGCTGCTCCGCGCAGGCCGGGGTGCAGATCACCCTCGTCTCAGAGGTCCGGATCTTCGCCAGCGCATCGGGATCCAGGTGATCGCGGTGCTCGTGGGTGATCAGGACGAGATCGGCCTTCGGGAGCGCGCTGTAGTCGGCCACCTGGCTGTAAGGATCGACGTGGATGTGCTTGCCCTGGAAGGCGAACATCAGCGTGCCGTGTCCGAGAAAAGCCATCTCGAGATCACCCGCTCCTGTCGTGATCACATCGGTCTCGTAGCTCTTTGCCATCGATCTAGCCTCCTTATAGCTCCTCACACCATCCGCGCGCTTGCCACGCGCCCATGGTCTGCGCAACCTTGATGCCCCATTGTGCATCTGGGGCACTTGATAGTATAGGCCAGATCCGGGCAATAAACCAACCGCCGCCGCCAGCCGTATCATCCCTTCAGTGGCTCGGGATTCAGCCCCTACTCCAGCTCCAGCGTTGTGAGGAGCAGGGCGTCGTCCTCTACCTCGGCGCCGGCCTGGCGGTTCGCCTGACGGTTCGCCTGGCGGTTCGCCTGGCGGCTCGCCAGGCGAGCGCCGTCGGGACCATAGAGGCCCACACGAATGTCGTACCGGCCCGGCGGCAAGGGATCGAAGGGATGCGGGTCCGCGATGATCTCTCCGGGCGCCCAGGTGTAGGTGGGCTTGGCGCCATCAGCGGGCCACCCGTCGTGTTGCGTGACCAGCGGCGCGAGCTGGCCCGGATGGGTGACGTGCACGAAGACGCTGTAGGGCGTGTCGGTCGGGCGACCCGCCTGCCAGTAGAGCACGATGCGGAACGGGGCATTGGCGGCGACCACCTCGGGCTCCAGACGGTAGCCCCGCAGGACCGCCAGCTCGTCGCCGAACTCAGCCACGCGCGGAGTGAGCGATGCCGGCGGCGCGAAGGTACGCTCCGCATCGATGCGCACCGTGGGGCCCCGCCAGACCGCCAGCCTATCGCCCGCGCCGGCACCGAGCTCGACCAAGGCGACGGTCAGCGGCGCCTCCGTCGCGAGCGCACGACAGCTGATGGGGAGACCAAACTGGGTGAGGAACCTATCGCCGGGCTCCCACTGGTCTGGCACGAAGTCGGCGGTGGGCAGGAGCTCCAGGGACTGGCCGTCGACGCTCAGGCGCACCCAGTAGACGGCGGGAAGCGGCGCCGTGATCTCCCAGAAGAGCCAGCCCTGCAGGGACTCGCACGGCTGCACGGTGTCGGTCTGCAGCCGAAGGCCCAGAAGCGTCAGTGGATCGGGCGAGCCCGTTGCCGCCCCCGGCATCTCGACGGCCTCGATCCCCTCAGGCACCGGCGGGGGCGACTCAGGTCGGTTGAGCGTCACGGCGCCCAGCTCTATCTCCGGCGAGAGCTCCCCGTCGAGGGTGTAGGCCAGGGCGGTGAGGGTGTAGGTGCCGCAGGGCGCTCCGGTCAGGAGCGGGACGTCGAAAGTACCCAGCACGGGGGTGCCTGCAGGCCATCGCTCGGGACGGTAGTCGCCACCGCCCGGGGTGCCGTCCTGTTGGCCCCAAAGGTTGCCCGCTGCATCGTAGGCACGGATCGAGACCTGGTAGCTGCGCCCACGATGGAGGTCGGGATCTTGCGTGGTCCACCACGTCCGGACCGAAATGGCTTGGTCGGCGGGACAGGACTCCGACGGAAGGCCGACGCCCCACAGACGGAGAGCGGGGAAGAGCTCGGCGTCGGGCCGCGCCGTGGCGGGCGGCATCGCCGGAAAGTTCGGCGCGGTCGTCAGCGCGTAGCGGCGCAGGTCGAGGCCGTGAAACGGCGGTCCCGCCGTCGGCTCCCCCACGTCGTTGAGGAGGGCGCCGAGGATGTCCGTCGGATCGGTGACCTCCGCCAGCCACCGGACGACCCAGACCCCCGATGCGTCCGTCAGGTGCGCGTTGAGCAGCGGCGCGGTGTTCTCGTAATGCAGGACGTGGGTGACGTCGAGCAGCGGGTCGTCGGGCAACGGCAGAAGGCGGTGGTCGGAGCCGTAGTAGAGCCACGCCGGCGCCACCGAGCCGGTCTCGATGATGACGACCTCGTCGGGCGCCCGATGCGCCTCCACATACGTGACGAGACCGCGCCAGTCGTCCTTGGCATAGGCGGGATTGAGGAGCAAATTGGCGTCGGCAGCCACGAAAGCAAGCCCGGCGAGGACGATCCAGAGTCGCACGCCGGTGGTGAGCCAGCGGCGGATACGGTTCTCAGACAGCCGAGGCCACGCAGCGGCGAGCGCGACGACGAGCGAGGGAGCGAAGATGACCGTGTGCTGCAGGTCCCACTTGGGGACGTTGCGAAAGAGCACGCTCGCCAGCACCAAGGGCGGAATGGCGGTGAAGAGCGCGTAGAGCGCGGCCAGGAGGTGGCCGCCGGCGAGGATCGGCCCGAGGACGGCTAGGATCACCATGCCGCCGCCAAGGTAGCGCGCCAGCACGACGGGATCGAGGTAGCGGAAGACCGTGATGCCCTGGAGCGCTCGCGAGAAGAACTCGGAAGGGGTCAGCGTGCCGGGCCAAAAGCCGCGGTTGTCGCCGAGATGACCCAGCGCCGGGATCAGCCAGGGCAGAAAGAGCAACGCTGCGGCGAGGGCCGGGGGCGCGAAGTCGGCGACGTAGGCGCGTCGCTCGGCCCGGTCTTGGTGCAGGTAGAGGTAGACGAGGAAGAAGACGCCCTGCCCGATCAACCAGAAGCCGGAGAGGACGACGGTGTAGAGCGCGCCAAGGGTCAGGGCGCCCCACCCCCATGCCCACCGGCGCCGCTGGCGCGCCGGCCCCATCAGGGCCTCGACCAGCGCCAGGTCGGCGAGGAGTGTGAGGCCGAGGAGCGGGCCGTACATCCGCATCTCGCGGGCTGCCCACAGCAGAGGGGTCGCGACGGTAAAGAGCGCCAGCGCGATCAGCCCGTGCCGCCTACTCCGCGTGAGACGGGCGACGAGGCGCCCACCCGCCGCCACCGCCAGTATCCCGGCGAACGCCGACGTGGCCCGCATCGCGAGCTCGGAGGTGCCGGTGAGGTCGGCCCACGCGCGCCAGAGGAGGTACGTGAACGGCGGGATGACCTCGCGGAGCCCCGACTCAATGGAGGCGACCGCCGAGATCTGCGTCGAGAGGTACCAGCTGTAGGCCTCATCGTACCAGAGGCTGGGGCCGCCCAGGTTGCCCAGGCGCAGCGCCGCCGCCAGGAGCAGCAAGGCGACGGCGGTCCGCCGCCACCGTGGGCTCGCTCGTACCGGATCGCTCAGTCGCACACGGCCTCCATCAGTCTCGTAGCTTCGGTCACTCCAGGTGCAACGCACTTCGGCTTGTCATCGGGCGGTGCTCACGCCGTCGGGCGGCGCTGGCAAAAGCTCAAGTGCGTTGCACCTTTCAGCGGCCCGATCCTGCCCAGGTGCAACGCACTTCGGCTCGCCGTCGGGCGGTGCTCACGCCGTCGGGCGGCGCTGGCCAAAGCTCACCTGCGTTGCACCTGGACTTCATCTGCGATTGCCCCTTGTCGATTCGTGATGTGTATGGTACCCTAATACTGCACCTGCCGTGAAGGCGGGACCGATATGGGGTTGAGCCAACAACAAACAAAACGGGAACCGTCGTCCAGTTCGCAGACGCGTCGCCTTCGGGCCCAGCTATGCGCGCTGGCAGGTACCCACTTGACCTTAGGGGTCAAAGCCTACGGATCTCCCTCACGGCAGGTCTCCTTTTTATCCCCCACCCTGTGACGCTGCGCCGTCTGCGCGTGCTCATGGCCTGCGGACCTCTTGCTGACGATGCGCCGGTCCCGATGAAGGGCTGCGAGGCTTTTGCTGGAGGGATGGCATAGGCGAACCCCCGGTGATCGGGCGGGCCGGGTCCAGCTCCGCGAGGGCGACGACCATCCAATAGGCCGAGATGAGGAAGAGGAAGAAGAGCAGCGAGAACCCCACGGCCTGCGCGTGTTGAAAGGGATTCAGCAGCCGCTCGAGGATGTCGTCCAGGACATCCAGCGGACGGGTGAAGACGTCCCAGCTGTTCCAGCGCAGGAATCGCCCGAGGTAGATCCCGAAGCTTCCCAGGGCCAGCGAGCCCAATGCGAAGGCCCAGCCCGTGCAGGGCCCCACCATCCGGCGAATGACGTCCTGCATCAGGTAGAGGGAGACGAGCCCCAGGTAGAAACCGGTCCACGCAAAGCTGATGAGCATGATCATGTCGTACCAGAAAGGCGCGTCGCCGGTGTCGCGGAGGTGCATCAGGTCGGTCAGCAGGTAGGGGGCGTTGGGGAAAAAGAGGAGCCACAAGATGGCCGATACCGCGACGAGCGCGGTGGTCAGGCTCAGCGGGCGCCGATAGAGGCTGAAGGCGGCGAAGGAGCTAACCAGCGGCAGCCACGCCAGGAAGAGGTTCCACGCGAGGCCGATGTAGGCCATATTGCGCGCGTAAGCTATGCGCAGCGCCAGAAAAACGAGACAGAGCCCGCTGGCGAAGACGAGCGACGCGAAGACAGCGAGCTGACGCAGGTGCGGATGGACGGGCTGCGGCGCGCTGGGCGACGGCAGCGGGTGTACCGGTGTCGTCATATGAGCCTCCTGTTGACGAGAAGCGACGATACGCCTGACACGATTGATGACCTCACCACCGTGGATGTCTCACCACGGAGACACAGAATACACAGAGAATCCGAGAGGTGACGCAAGAGGCGCATCCGTGCGGCACGATCCTGTCATCGCAGAACGCCTCGCGGTTTCGCTCCATGTGCTCCGTGTCTCCCGTGGCAAGAAGCCACGCGATCGAGAATAGCCTATCACATCTGGGGCGATTCGCCCTCGCGGGGCTCATCCAGCGGGCAGATCTGGTCGAGGGCCATCCGCTCGGTGCCGTATCCGTACCACTGGAAGAAGACGCCGCGGTCGGGATCGGCGGCGACGACATCCTCCATGCGCGCGCAGGCCTCGACGGCGTCGCCAGTCTCCTGGTAGACGTCGAGGAGAGTCTGCGCGGCCTCGACGTAGAGGGTGTCGGTGACGAACTCGTGGGCCCGCACCTCCTCCAGCACGCCGGCCATCGCTTCAGGCTCATCGCGCAGCGCGTGGACGAGCATCACCTCCACACCAGCATAGCTGACGATCCGCGCCTTGTCGACGGGCTCCACCGGCGCCATCATATCGGCGAAATTGGGGTCCTCCACGACGTCGAGTGCCAGCTCGAGCGCGGCATCGAGGTCGCCCTCAGCCAGGGCCACGTTCGCATCGAAGACCCGGTAGTAAGCTTGGTCGGAGGGCTCGGGGACCTCCTCAACGAGACGATAGGCGCTATCCACCCACTCGAAAACAAGGCGGCGCTGCCGCTGCAGCCCGGCTCCAACGGAGCCGAAGGTCCCGCCCTCCATCACGAACTCGAGGGCGCCGTCATCGTCGAGGTCGGCGATGGTGAGGTCGGTGTAGGCCTGGGTAATCGGCTGAGCCGCCAGATCCTGCCACGTCTCGCCGTCCCAGCGCCCAACGACCAGCGAGGTGAAGCAGGTGTGCGCGCCGCACTGCTCGGTCTGGATCACGACCTCGGTCGCGCCGTCAGCGTTAATGTCCTCAACGAAGCGCAGCTCGGGGTTGCTGACGTCAAAGATGCCCTCAGGCCCCTCCTGAATCAGGTGCACGGGCCGGAAGAGACTGTCTTCCATCTCAAAGAGCACCAGGTAGGTCGGACAGAAGGTGACGCCGCATCCGGAACCTGGGAGCGGCAGGCTCACCAGCCACTCCACCTCGCCGTCGTCGTCGACGTCGGCGTTCGACGCCCAGGTGGCGGTGGCGAGGCGCTCCTCCCCCGGAGCGCCGGGCTGGGCCCACGCCCGCAGCGTGTCCAGCGCCGCCTCGGCGCTCGGGCTGCTGTTGAGCACAGCCGTTACCAGCTCGAGGTAATCCCGGGTCCAAGCTGCCTGGTCCTCGACAGCGGGGTCAAAGGGCGATGGTGGCGGCGTCGGGTTGAAGTCGGGCGGGGGCGGCGTGACGGGCCCCGTGGGCACGAACTCCTCGCCGGGCAGCGGCGTGGGCACCGGGGTCAAGGTTGGCAAGGGCGTCGCGCTGGGCGTCGGGGTCTCCGTCGGCGTCTCGGTCGGCGCGGGCGTCGCCGTCGGCTCTGTCGTGGCCGTAGGCGGTACGGGCGTCGCCGTGGGCGGCTCCGCCGTCGGCTCGTCGGTGGGCGATAGCGCCGGGGTCGAGTCGCAAGCAACGAGCAGCAACGCCGCGATGAGGCCGATCAGCCCCAGCCAGCGCCAGCGAGTTAGGATGAAGTGTCTGCTCACGGTATGTCCTCCTTTGCGTCGGTGATTTCGTCGTCCAAGTGTGTCTGGGACCGCTATCCTCCCTATGATAGCGAAGAAGCGGCAGAATCCCAGCCTCTGGCACGTCGTAAACACGCGCCAAAGCCGCGTCTCCGGGCCATCGCCTGTATAACGCGCGGGCGCGCGCAAAAGTTCCCTACCGCAGCGCCGATCGCGGCCGAGGCGCTACTCGTCGGCGGAGGGATCGGACGGCGAATGGCGCGAGAGGCGGATGAGCGGCGGCTTTTCGCGGTAGATCGGCAGATAGCGCTCGCGCCCAGCCGCAAGCCGGGCGATATTCGGCCGGAGGGCCCAGAGCGTCAGGAGCATCGCGGGGACGCCGAAGGCCAGGGCGACCGCGGGGGTCCCGCGAACGAAGAAGAGCACCGGCAGCATCACGGCGACCCAGATGGAGGCGACGGAGGCGTGGCCGACGAGGAGCCCGACGGCGACGCCGGAGAGAATGAGGATCGGGAGGCTGAGCGGCCAGAGGACTGCCGCCGCGCCGGCGCTGGTCGCCGTCCCTGCCCCACCCCGGAAGCTGAGGAAGAGCGAGTAGTTGTGGCCCACGACCGCGACGGCGCCCGCCAGCGCCTGGCCCCCCGGAGAGAGGCCAAGGCCCCGCGCCAGCCAGACCGCCGCGGCGCCCTTGAGCGCGTCGAAGATGGCGGTCATCAGCGCGGGTAAGAACCCGGCCGCGCGCCAGACGTTGGTCCCGCCGGTCCGCCCGCTGCCGTGCTTACGGATGTCAATCTTGCGTGCGATCCAGGCCCAGAGAATCCCGGGCGGCAGCGAGCCCAGCAGATATGCTGCGACAAGAGCGAGCGCGATCATCATCGGATGGTATCTCCCCTCCGGTTGGGTTACGCAGGGATGCATTATACCGGATGTTGGGGAAGGGATGAAACGGTTTTCGGTTTCCAGTTTCCAGTTGTCAGTCCTCCGCCGTCCAGTGGCGGTGGGCTCCGTAGGTCGGATTGGTAATCCGACCGTTTCCGGCCGTCAGTCCTCCGCCGTCCGGCGTCGGTGAGCTCCGTAGGTCGGATTGGTAATCCGACCGTCGTGGCGATGCATTGACAGCAGGTGCGTGTGAGCATAGAATGGAGTTACTCGACCGGGATCGGCCGCGTAGCCGCCGGCGCGCGCGACAGCTTCCTCCGCAGCCAGGCGCCGGCTCTCGACTTCAAATCACAGTGAGCGCGGGTCCGATTTGTGCCTTGCGCGAATC
>CAZPJP010000165.1:0-8721 GCA_964586915.1 uncultured Anaerolineales bacterium | reverse complement strand
GAAGACGAAGCGACCGGTGGCGTCGGCGACGAATCCCATATACGGCGGTTCGTCGACTGCGCGCACGATTCGCATGCCGCAGTGCTCGACATACCACAGGGCCATCGCGCGGGGATCCGGGACATTGAGGGCTACGTGTTCGAAGTACATAGGGAAGTCTCCTTTGTGGATGGATCGCATCACGGTCGATCTGAAATCAAGGCCAGACCGATTGTACCCAGAGGCGTCGGAATCAGCAATTCTAGCGTCTCCTTGTGTCCCAAGGTGGTGCCACAAGGTGGTGCCACAAGGTGGTGCCACAAGGTGGTACGCAAGCGTATCACGCGGAAAGCGTCAGGTTTCCGTCAAGTAATTGGGGTGGACTCTGCTATTCTATAGACAGTGTGCGCAGGAACGCAAGCGACACAAGATTCTCCTCCTTCTGAGAAACCGGGGGCGCTATGGGGGCAGCCCCCGGTTTTGCTTTGTCTGAACCGGTTCCCGCCGCAGCAATGAACCTCGTCCGGTTTTTTCCCCTCATCGGTCCGTGCAGATCCCGCGTCCTCTCTGCTTGTCGCCGTGCAGGAGAGCGGATTGACTTCATTAGTAAGACGGATATCAGGCAAACGTCAGGTTCCCGTCAGGTTTGATCCCGCCAATTGTGTTATATTGAAACTGCAAGGGGCGGACGCAAGCGACGTGAGATTTCCTCCTTTTGAGAGGCCGAGGGCTCCGTGGGGGCAGCCCTCGGTCTTTCGCGTTAGGGGTCCTGCCTTTACGCGACGAGGGTGAAGCGGGCCGTCCGGGACCCGACGTGGACGGCGAAGTCGCCGGGCTCCACGACCCGCGTCATCTTCTTGTCATAGAGCGCCAGCTGATCCGCCTTGATCGTCAGGGTCACCGTCCGGCCCTCGCCGGGCTTCAGACGCACCCGCTCGAACGCCACGACTTCCTTCACGGGGCGGGTGACGCTGGCGACCTCGTCGTACAGGTAGACGATCACGATCTCGTCGCCGGCGCGCTGGCCCGTGTTGTTCACGGTCACCCCGACCGGCACGTCCTCGCCGACCTGGACCGTTGCGGGTACCTTGACCTCTCCGACCTCAAACGTCGTATAGCTCAGGCCGTGCCCGAAGGGGAAGAGTGGCTCGTTGGGGGTCAGCCGGTACCGGCGGAAGTCATCGCTCGGACGGTGGTTGTAGACGGCGCGGAGCTGACCGACGGTGCGCGGCACGGTATAGGGGAGCCGTCCGCCGGGGTTCACGTCACCGAAGAGCACCTCGGCCACCGCCTGCCCGCCGGCCATGCCGGGATGGAAGGCCTCCACCAGTGCGGGCACGTGCTCCGCGATCCAGGTCACCGAGAGGGGCCGCCCGTTGACGAGCACGACGACGGTCGGCGTCCCTGAGGCGAGGATGGCTTCGACCAGCTCCTGCTGACGTCCGGGCAGGTCCAGATCGGTGCGCGCCACGTTCTCGCCCTCGGTCTTCTGCTTGTGCCAGCGCAAGGGATCCTCTCCGACGACGGCGATGGCGACGTCGGCAGCTGCCGCCTGGCGTTGGGCGGTCGCGATGGCTTCGTCGTCGATGGCTAGCGTGGAACCGCAGTCGAGGTAGTCGACGACGGTCTCGTCGGAGACGGCGGCGCGCACGCCCTGTAGGACCGTGACCACGTTCTCATGGGGCTGCTCCACGGCCCAGTCACCCAGGATCGTCTGTGCGTCAGCGCCTGGCCCGGTGACGAAGACCCGCGTCAGCGTCTTGTCGAGCGGCAGCAGACCATGTGCGTCTCCGACGCCCTCGTCTTCGACGCCGTCGTCTTTAACACCTTTGTCCCCGACGCGCTCGTTCTTGAGCAGGACGATGGAGGCTCGGGCGACCTCGAGCGCCAGCGCGCGGTGCGCCGCGGTCGCCAGTCGGCCCGCTGCCGCATCCGGATCGACGTAGCGCGCCTCGAAGAGCCCCAGCTTCACCTTGGCGGCCAAGATCAAGCGGACGGCCTCGTCGATCCTGGCCTCTGATAGCTCCCCGCTCTCGACGAGCCCGACGATCGGCTCCAGGAAGCCGGGGCCGTGCATATGCATGTCGATCCCGGCCTCGACGGCCTGGCGGTCGGCGTCTTGGATGGATGTCGCGACGCGATGGAGCGTGAAGAGCCGCGCCACGTCGGTGAAGTCGCTCACGATGAACCCCTCGAATCCCAGCTCGTCCCGGAGTACCTGGGTCAGGAGATGGTGGTTAGCGTGACACGGCACGCCGTTGACCTCGTTATGCGCGGCCATCACGGTGTCGACCCCGGCCTCGACGGCGGCGGCAAAGGGCGGCAGGAAGACCTCGCGCAGTGCGCGCTCCGACAGATCCATCGCGGCGAAGTTGAGGCCGTTGGGCGGCTCGCCGCCGGCGATGTAGTGTTTGGCGCAGGCCATCACGTAGGCGCTGGGGTCGTCGGGGTCTTGATATCCCTCGATCATCGCCACGCCCATCTGGCCGACGAGGTAGGGATCCTCGCCGAAGGTCTCGCCGCTGCGCCCCCAGCGACCGTCCCGCAGGACGTCCACGTTGGGGGAGAAGGTCCAGTGCAGGTTGCAGGCGCGCATCTCCCGTGCCGTGGCCTTGGCCACGCGCTTCGCCAGGTCGGGCTCCCACGTCGCGGCCAGGCCGATCGGCGCGGGGAAGACGGTGGCGCCAGGGTGCATCGCGTGGCCGTGGATGGCGTCGATGCCGAAGAGCACCGGGATTCTCAGGCGGGACTGCTCCGCGAGGGTCTGGACCTCGTTGACGCGCGTGGGCTCGGTCTCGCTCAGGATCGACCCGATCATGCCGTCGGCGATAAGCCGGGGGATGGCCCGCTGGCCAGCCTGCGCGGTCCGCATCGCGCTGTCGTCGAGATCTGACGCCGGGTCCGTCTCCTCCGGAGCGGGGGGCGCCACAGGCTGGGGCAGCAGGCTCAGATCCGGCAGCAGATACTGGCACATCTGACCGACCTTTTCCTCGAGGGTCATGCGGGCTAGGAGATCATCGACGCGCTCTTCGAGGGTCAGGGTAGGGTCCATGTAGGGATGTTCGTCGGTCATGGTGGCTTGCCTCCTTCGTTGCGCAGGGTGCGCGGTGTTCACTTTGGTGTGTGTAAGTGTACGTCCATAGGGGGCGGACCGCAACCGAGCTCATCAGACGCCGTAGAGACGGGGTTGGGTCGAGGGCGACGTTGCCGCGTTTGGCGGCGCTGGATTATTGCGACGACCAGGCGGTGCGGTATTCGGGGAAGAGGGTGCCGCCGCCGTCGACGAAGAGCGTCTGGCCGGTGATGAAGGAGGCCTCGTCGGAGCAGAGGAAGGCGATGGCGGCGGCGATCTCGTCCGGGTCGGCCGAGCGACCCATTGGGATGTGGGCCTCGACGGCCGCGCGCTTCTCGGGGTCCTGCGCCCAGGCCTCGTTGATGGGCGTGAGCGTGACGCCAGGCGCCACAGCGTTGATCCGAATCCCCCGGCCGGCGTACTCCAGCGCCAGCGTCTGCGTGACGTTGCGCAGGCCACCCTTGCTCGCCGAATAGCCAATGTAGCGTGGCTTGGGGATGATCTCGTGGGCGCTGGTGACGTTGACGATCGCGCCCGGCTTGCCCTCAGACAGCAGGTGGCGGATCACCTCGCGGGCGCAGAGGTACGATCCGCGCAGGTTGACCGCCAGCACGCGGTCGAAGCTCTCGACGGGGATCTCGTGAGAGGGGCCGGCGATCTGGATGCCGGCGTTGTTGACCAGGATGTCGAGCCCTCCGAGCTGGTCGATGGCCTCGGCCACCATCCGCACCACGTCCGCCTCGTGGGAGACGTCGCCTTGCACCAGCACGTAGGGTGGAGCGGCGCCCGTGGTGTCAGGACGCCCGGCGAGGGCTGCCTCGGCAAGGCTCACGGTCTCGTCGGCGTCGGAGGCGGCGTGCAGATAGTTGATGGCCACGCGCACGCCCTCTTCGGCGAGGCGCACGGCGGTCGCCTGGCCGATGCCTGACGTTGCGCCGGTGATGAGTGCGTTCTTTCCCTCGAGACCTTTCATACTCCCTCCTCAGAAGACGAGCCGGATGCGCATCTGGTTCCAGCGGTAGTTGACGGTGTGAGAGCGGCCTTTGGGATCTCGCTGTGCATCGGAGAAGATCAGGATCATATCGCGACCGTCCTTACTGATCCACTTCGGCGACAGCTTCGGCTGGTAGAGCCGATTCTCGTAACTGTCGGCAATCCATTCGCGCCGGCGGTAGATGGGGGTCCAGGGCCCCCAGGGCTGCTCGGCCCAATAGAGAGCCAGGCTGCCGGTCTCGTAGTGCATAAAAGCGTCGTCCGGCTCGCCGCTGCCTGGCGGCTGGGTGCCCCCGGTCGCCATAATGTAGAGGTCGAGCGGCTTGTTGTAGACGACCGACGGGAGCCAGGAGTAGAGTCCCCAGCCCTCGGGAAAGGTGTGGACGGCGCCGCGGTAGCTGATGTCAGCGTACCAGACGGCCTGGTCGTCCTTGGTGTGGGCGACGAAGAACTCGTACGCGTCACGGTCGCAGATGCGGTCCTTGAGGACGCGGGCGAGGTTGAGCTCGTGAGGGCGTTTCCCGTTGGGGCTGTAACAGTAGACGTAGTCATCCTTGGCCTCGGCGTTGTCCTGACCGCACTGCACAAAGGCGATCTGCGAGAAGGCCCAGGTGTCCTCCTCGCGCAGGAAGAACATCGTGCCGGGCGTGACGTCAAAGCGCACGTCCTGGGCCGGGCGCCCGTCGTGCAGATACCAGGTGGCGCCGTGGTCGGGGCTCATAATGAGCTTTGCGCCGATAAAGGGCACGCTCCAGCGGTCCCCGATGCACTTCGTCAGGAAATGGTAGAGGGTCCCGTCCGCGGAGACGATGCCGTAGCCGTACCATCCGCGCCACGCCTGATCGTTGAGCACGTAGTCGGGATAGCCCGGGAGGAACTCGGGCTCGAAGCTCGACTCGAGGCCGGCGGCTGCCGGCTCGCCCTTGATGCGCCAGACGCGGGTGTTCCAGTTGGTGACGCCGCCCCAGCCATAGCCGTCGTCACAGGCGGTGTACTGGTGGCCATCGTCGGCCCAGGTGAGGCACCAATTGTCGCCGCTGCGCCCCGAGCGCACCAGTGAGGCTTCGTCGAAGATGACGCCGATCGGACGCTTGGACGGCTGGGTCGCGGAGCTGGGGTCGCTCATAGGGCTCCTCCTTGTGGGACGGCTTGCGCGCCGGCTGTGCTTGTCACAGCTCGATTATAGGGTCGGGACGGAGCGGGGTCAAACGCTCAATAGACGATGTCCATCCCACACGCGTCCGGGGCCTCACCGCAGCGGAAGCGCAGGCGGTAGCGGTGCCCGTCCTCGTCGACGAGGTAGAGTGGCTCCTGCATGTTGGGCGGGTGCGACGGCGAATCCTGTTGTGGGCACCAGCCGAGCTCGTCCTTGATGCAGTAGCGGGTGCGCATCACGACGCGGTCCCGAAGGTCCAACCCGGACTCGGCGGCCGGCTCGATCTCCTCGACGCCGTGGCGCTGGTAGAAGGCCAGGGCGTAGGCGTTGAGCGCGTTCGCGCGGAAGCTCAGCTCGCGCTCGGGGTAGGGGACCGTGCGCTGTGCCTCGGTGCTGTGCACGGGTGGCGCCGCCATCCGCGGGCGGTTGGCGGTCCGAGCGGCGAGCAGCGCATCCAAAGCTTGGCGGCGCAGCTCGTTGAGCGTCGAGAAGGGGAGGAAGTAGGGTCGGCTCCACGTGACCGCCACCGCCTCACACCGAAAGGGCGTGCCACCGGTCTTCTCGAGCTGCCGATGGACCGTCTCCAGGGCCTGCTGCGGCTTCCGCGCTGGCTCCTTGGCCTCGATCAGCGGCACCGTGGCTGCGTTGCCGTCCTCGTCCACGGCTGTGAGCTCGAAGCCGTCGTCGGTCTCGACCAGGGTGAAACGCACGCCGAGGGTCCGCTCCGGCGTCGTCCTCCGCACCTTGTTAAGAAAGGCGTGGTCGCGATTGCGGAAGATGGTCTTGCCGGGCCGGATCCCGCCCATATCGTTGGGCGTCACCACCAGGCCGTCGGGCGTCAACTGGGTGCCGTTCACGACGGTGCCCTGAAGCTGGTCGCGCTCGTCAAAGAAAGTGATGCCATCGCCGTTGTGCAGGTCGGGCGCGCGGTCCAAGGTGAAGGTGTGCGCATCGGTCGCCACGACGACGCCGATGTGCTCGCCGACCATCTTCGGCGTGTCGATGGATCCGGGGCTCTGTTCTTCGTCCCGACCGTGGAGGAAATAGCGGGTATAGCCCCGGTTGAAGGTCTTGTTCACGTCGGGTGAGAAGCCCACCTCGCTCTGCCCGGACGAGCTGCGCTGCAGGCCGCGGGCCGCCAGCTCGGCGTCCAGCGCTCGCCGATAGTGGCTCACAACGTTGGTAACGTAGGCCTCATCCTTGAGGCGGCCCTCGATCTTGAACGACATCACGCCGGCGTCGAGCAGGCCGCCGAGATCGGCGCTGCGGTTCATGTCCTTCAGCGAGAGGAGATGGCGATCCCGGACGAGGACGCGCCCTTGACTGTCGACCAGATCGTAGCTGCGGCGGCACGGTTGAGCGCACTCGCCGCGGTTCCCGCTGCGCCCGCCGATGGCGTAGCTCATGGTGCATTGGCCGCTGTAGCTGACGCAGAGCGCGCCGTGGACGAAGGACTCAAGCTCGATGGTATCGGTGGCGTCGCGGATGGCGCGGATCTCGTCGAGCGTCAGCTCCCGCGCGAGGATGGCGCGCCGGAAGCCGATGGCCTCGAGGAACCGCACACGCTCCGGGGTGAAGTTGTGCATCTGCGTGCTGGCGATCAGCGGCACCGGTGGGAGATCGCACTCCAGGAGGCCGAGGTCCTGGACGATGATGGCGTCGACGCCGATGCCGTAGAGCTCCCACATCAGGCGCACGGCCTGGGGGATCTCCTCGTCATAGAGGAGGGTGTTGACCGTCACGTAGACGCGCGCCCAGAAGGTGTGGGCGTAGTTGACCAACGCCGCGATCTCCGAGAGGTCGTTACCGGCGTTGGCGCGCGCGCCAAAGCGCGGCGCGCCGATGTAGACCGCATCGGCGCCTGCATCGATGGCAGCCTTTCCGCACGCGCCGTCGCGCGCGGGTGCGAGGAGCTCGGTGCCCTCGATCATCGCTGGAGACCTCCTGAATAGGTGGATATTGGGTGACCGATCAGAATCATAACAGCATGGAGGCCATCGTCAACGACTAGGTGCAACGCACTTAGGCTTTGGGATGGGTGGTGCTCCTGGCGTCGGGCGGCGGTGGGCCGAGTTAAGCGCGTCGCACCTTTCGCTGTCTCTAGGTGAGCTGGTCGCCGGTGCGCATGGCGTCGTGGTCGCGGAGGCGCAGGCTGCGCCACCGGAGCAACCAGAGCTCCGGGATGATCTCCGCGATGAGCTCACCGTTGTCGAAGAGACGCACCATGGAGGCTTCCGAGACGACGACGGCGATGGCGTGAGTTTGTTTGCTGATGGAGGCGCCGGCCATGTGCCGGCTGCCGAGCCCCAGCGGGATCTCGATGCCCTCGGAGCTGGCGTTGATGTACCGGCATGCCGACACGACGACGCCGTCGTTGGAGACGATGAAGGCGCCGTCGAGCTGCGCGAGCTCCTTGACGGTCTCGCGGAGGTTCGCGTCGTCGATCTGCTTCACGCTGTTCTCGTGGTGCCAGAGCGGATCGAGGATCAGGCACTTGGAGCGCTTGAGGGTCTCGTCGGCGTCGAAGACGACGAACATCGTGCCGATGCTGCGTCCCTCCCGTCCCTCGCGGGCGATCTCGACGGCGAGCGAAACCACCGATTCGAGGATGTTGAGGTCGACGGTGCTGCTATCGAGGTCAAGATCCTGCAGCAATAGCTCCTCTGGATCGGTTGCCATAACGCTTTCCTCGTTCTGCTCTTGAGCTTGCTCGTCTGGCTGGGCCATGGGCTACTCCTCTCGCATAGCGCGCTCAAGCGCATTATAGTAAGCTGCTTCGAACGCCAGGCGCAGGTCGAAGCGTTGAATGGCACTGTCGAAGTTCAGCATGCTCCGCATGTAGGTTCGGTCGGCCAAGAGCGTGTCGGTGGCGGCGTAACGGAGCGCATCCGCAACGGTGCTGTCACTCCGGGCGATATGGTAGAAGGCCAGCCATGGCCCGATGACCCCGACGTGGTCGAGGCTGTCGGCGTCCTGGACCAGCCTGACCGCGACGCTCTGCGAAGCGCTCTCGCCGCGGCGGTTGTGGTTGGCGACGATCTCGGCGATCTGATCCAGCTCCACGGCACGGCACGTGCCCGCGAGCAGCTCGCGCGCACGGCGAGCGCCGATCTCGTTGTGCGGCTCGAGGCCCTTGCCGACGTCGTGGAAGAGGGCGCCGGCATAGAGCACGTCGCGGCTCACCGCACGGCCTAGCCCGTCGGTGGGCGCTGCGTCGATCTCATCCGCCAGCTCGAGCGCGATCCGCGCGGTGCGGCGCCCGTGGAAGAGAATGTAGCCGGGCGGACGGTCGCTTTCCGTCCTGCGCCCTCGCATGGCGAGCTCGGCGATGCATCGGGCTTGCGCTAGGTTCATGGCAGGCTCACCTCCTCGGGCTGGAGCTTGTCCCACCGGCTGCGCTCCGGTCCTAGATACCAGATCATACCGTCCCGGGCGAGCAGGTACCAGGCGTTGTACTTGTAGCGCGTGGTGCGCTGCATAACCGTGGTATAGCCTTGCTCCCCCTCGATGGCCCACCCTA
>CAZPJP010000164.1:7333-8724 GCA_964586915.1 uncultured Anaerolineales bacterium | reverse complement strand
GCACGGGGCGCTCGCCCAGATGCGTGATCCGCGCGGGGCGCCGCAGGCCGCTGAATGCCGGGCCCCAGCCGTCGCCGTGATAGTTGGACACGATGAGGGTCTTCTCAACGACAAAAGCGGGGAAGGGCCGGCGGCTCCACCGTACCGCAAGCCAGGGCGCGACGCCATAGGCGGCAAGGGTGACGACGAACAGCACCGGGACGAGCCACCGGACGACGGTCTGGTAGGTGCGGATCTCAGCGGAGGCGGACGCGGCTTCCGTCATCTAGACCTCGCTGCGCTCCCACTCGGCGACGTAGGGCTTCCCGAGTGCCTGCCACGATGAGGCCATCGGCATCACGCCGAGCGCCTGTACGAGGCGCCGGGCTGCCAGTCCCACGATGGCGGTGTAGGTTGGGTAGGCAAGCTCCAGCTCGGCCAGCTGCTCGACCCACATATCGGCCGCCATGCTGGCGGCGACGAGCTGAATCGCCTCCAGCGCCTGCTCCCCGACGATGTGCGCGCCGAGGATGCGGTGTGACTCCTGCGAGACGATCAGTTTGCAGGATCCGAGGGTACGCTCATCGATAATGGCGCGATCCAGATCGGTGTAGTCGACGACGGAGACGAGGCAGTCCTTCTCGACGGCCCGGGCCTCGGCCTCGGTGAGACCGACGCCGGCATACTCCGGCTCGGTGAAGCCGCCGTGCGGCACAATGTGGTGCCGGTAGTGCTGTCCGGGCCCGAGCACGGCGTTCTCCGCGGCGATCCGGCCCTCGTGGCTGGCGCTCTGCACGAGCATCATGCGCCCGTTGATGTCACCAGCGGCGTAGATGTGCGGGGCGGTGGTCCGCAAGTATTCGTCGACGACGACGTAGCCGCGCTCCGTCGCGACGTTGGCGGCGGATACGTTGAGCTGATCTGCGTTGCCGGGCCATCCGACGGCCATGATGACCGCGTCGACGTCGAGCTCGCGGGATCCGTGTTCCAGGGCGACGTGCAGCTTGAGACTATCGCCGACGCGTTCGATGCGGTCGATCCGCTGGGAGCCGAAGATCAGCTCAATACCGCGGGCTTGGAAGGCCTCCGCCATTGTGTCGGATATCAGGGGATCGTCGCCCCTGAGAAGGCGGGCGTTGCGCTCCAGCAGTGTGACGCGCGACCCGAATTGCGCGAAGATGGAGGCAAGCTGACACCCGGTGGCCGCGCCGCCGATGATCGCTATGGAGGGAGGCAGCGCGCGGAGCGACCAGATATCGTTGTGGGTCATCGCGTACTCGCTCCCAGGAAAGGTGAGACGACGGGGCCGCCCGCCAGCGCAGAGGATGAACCTCCGCCCCTGCAGCGTGGTGCCATCGTCCAGCACGACGGTCTCGGGATCGACGAAGCGCGCGCCACCGCTCTTCATATAG
>CAZPJP010000164.1:0-7323 GCA_964586915.1 uncultured Anaerolineales bacterium | reverse complement strand
ATGACCTCGGAAACGCGACCGAGCAGTTTTGGGAAATCCAGGGCGGGTCGTGCGCCGACGAGGCCATATTGATCGAAGTGCTGCGCCTCACGGAGCAGGCGCGCGGTCTTGGCCAGGACCCGCGTCGGGGCGCAGCCATCGTGGGTGCAGATGCCGCCGAGCGCGGCTTTCTCGACGAGGGCCACGCGTGCGCCCAGCTCGCTGGCGCGAAGCGAAGCCGTGACCCCCGCCGGTCCACCCCCGATCACGATCACGTCGTAAACGGTCACATCGTGCATATGGCTCTACTTCCCTTCTCTCTGGTCTAGGGCGATCGCAGTTAGCGTCGGGCAAGGTGCAACGCACTTAGGCTTTGGGGTGAGGGGCGCTTCTGGCGTCGCGCGGCGGTGGGACGAGCAAAGTGCGTTGCACCTGTTCTGTCCAACTGCGATTGCCCTATCTCTGGTCATAATGGGTTCCGGGCCCGCGCTACGTCCCCTTAGCAGCGAGCTCGCTTAGCAGGGACTTCGCCTCAAGAAGGTCCTGCGTGTCGAAGCCCTCAGTGAACCCGGATAGCTGGTCAGCCAGCAGGGCTCTGGCCGCCGCCCCGTGTCCCTGGTCGTCCAGCAAACGGGCCAGCGCCACACTGCTCCGGAGGGCTAGCGTTCGCGCGCCGGAGCGCTGAGCGAGCTCAAGGCCCTGACGAAGCTCGGCCTCCGCCTCTGCCTCAGCCGTGGGATCGAGAAGTAGCAGCTCGGCGCGCACGTGGTGCTGCTCCGGCAGCCACCAGATTTCCTCGAGAGCGTGGTCATGCTCATTGAGCGTTTCGAGCCCGGCCTCGCGGTCGCCCGCCGCCAGATGGATCTCGGCGAGCAGCGTGTGGAAATACTCCAGAGCCAGGCGGGCACCGGTGGCAGTCCACAGGCTGAGGCCCTCGGTGAGCATTGCCAGTCCTTCGGGGATCGCGCCCTTCTGGGCCAGGGCCCATCCTTTGGCCATGCTGCCCATCGCGAGCCAGGTCGGGTACTGACGCTCGCGTCCCAGCTGAATCGCCTGGGTGGCCCAGCTCTCACAGGTCTCGCATTCCTGCCGGAGCTGCTGGAGGATGGCCGCAAACGTGATGGCGAAGCCCAGGCTATACGGGTGGTCGAGGGAGCGGGCGAGGGTCAGTGCTTTCTCGCTCGTCCTGACTGCCCGGTCGGGATAGCCCGTCTGCCACTGAACCCAGGAGAGAAAGGAGAGCGCACCCACAGCCGGGTCCTGGCTCAGCTGGTGGCCCAGCTGGCGGTGTGCGATGGGGTCGTAGCGGGAGACCGTCTCCTCCAATCCTTGCCGCGCGCGATCCAGCTGCCCCCGATACATGTTCGAGCTGGCTAGAATGAGGCGCCCGCCGAGTTCGTAGCCCGTCTGTCCGTGCTTCTGCGCCAGCGCGACGAGCTCCGTACTCGTCTCCAGGGTCTTCTGGAACTCAGCGCGGACGAAATAGACGCCTGCCAGGCCGTAGAGGGCCGGGATCCGATGTGCTGGATCGTCGAGCGCCTGCGCAAGCTCACCAGCGCGGCCGAACGCGAGCTCGACCTCCGGAGCCGCATAGCCACGTGTCCCCACCAAAGCCACCCCTTCGGTGATGCGCAGGCCCAACTCCAGCGCCTGTTTCTCGCGACCGGGCGGTAGGTCGGCGACCAACGCCAATCCCTGGTCGGTGTGAACCGTCGCCTCCTGATGGGCCGACATCTCGAGCGCCCGTGTGGCCGCCTGGAGATGGTAGGTCGCGGCTTTGTCGTTGAAGCCGGCCTCCTCGAAGTGCCGGGCCAACTGCGCGGCGACCTGGTCTGTCTGACCCTCGAAGAGCGCTTCGAGGACCTCACCCACATCCCGGTGCAGGTAGATGCGTTCGGCCTGGGTCAGGTTGCCGTAGAGATATTGCTGGAAGAGATTGTGGAGGAACCGGTAGAGCGAGAGGCGCAGCCTGCCGATCTTGACGACGCCCTGTGGGCTGACCAACCGGTGCTCCTGGGTGAGCGCGCGGCTCAGCTGCCGCACGGCGGCCCGCTCGGCCATCTCCTGAACGCGGGCGACGACCTCAGCCGTGAACGACTCGCCCTGAACGCTAGCCACGGTCAGCATCTCCTTCAGCTCGTCGTCGAGCCGTCCGATCCGCTCCTCGATGACGCCTTCCACCCGGGCGGGGAGGTCGGTCCAGTCGACGTCGCCGTCGGTGACCCAGCGCCCGGCCTCGTCGCGGACGAGGTCGCCGCGCTCCTGCATGTGCTGCAGCAGCTCGACGGTGAAGAGCGCGTGCCCCTGCGTGTGCTCGTAGAGCGCCTGGCGGAATCCTGCGTCGAGCTGGTTCGGCTCCGCATCGACGAGGGCGTCGACGAAGTGGCGTGTGACCAGGTCCGGGATGTGGTCGAGATCGATCAGAACGTAGCCGTAGTAGCGGGTGAGCTCGTTGATGATCGGCACTAATGGGTGGCGCGATCCGCCGCGTCCCAGCGCGACGTCTGAGGGACGGAAGGCGCCCACGAGGATGACTCGGTGCTGCCTGATGGACCGCGCGAGATGGAAGAAGAGCGCCAGGGATGCGTTGTCCGCCCATTGGAGATCGTCGATGAAGAGGAAGAGGGGCGTACGCTCGCTGAGCTTCTGCACGAAGGCCGTGTACTGCTCGAAGATGCGGCTCTGCTCGGGCGGCGGCTTGTCGGGTTTGGCCACCTCATCGAGCTTGTCCATCCAGCCCAGCTTGTCGGCCATGGCCTTGCCCACGGCACCGGCCAGGCTGGCGCCGGGCACGAAGAGACCCACGAGATCGGGCGCGACCTCCACCAGAATCTGGGTGGTGCGGGCCAGGGCCGCCCGAACCGTGCCGGGCTCCTGTGGGTCGGCGAGGCCCCCTGACTTCCCTCTTTTCGCAGCGCCAGTGAGCATAAGCAACGCTTCCCGGAACGGAAGGTAGGGATCCCCTATGCCGGTCTGCGCGTTACCGCTCCCGATCCCGACGGCCATGTCGGACTGTAGTGCCAACGCGCGCTGCGCGAAGTGCAGGACGAGCGCGGTCTTCCCGCTGCCCGCTTGCCCCTGAATCAAGCAGACCTGCCCTTGGCCCTCCAACGCCACGAGCAGGCGCTCCCAGAGATCGGCGAGCTCTTGCTCTCGTCCGACGAACCGCTCACGGATGACGCTGTCGCGCCTCCCAAATGCGAACTCGATGACGCCAGTCTCTTCTTTTCCCACGATATGGTTCTCCTTCCTGGCCGCGCGATGCGCTGTGCGCTGACTTTCGTAGAACACAGACGCAGCGTGGCCCGTGACCGCCATCGCTACCATGCTACGTGGTCCGGCCGCACGGTGCATCCGCAAGTGGTCTTAGGACCCTATGGGACCATGGTCGTAGGTCGCTCTAGGACTTTTGACCGATGCAGGGTGCTCTCTGACGGTGTAAAGTCAAGATAGCACCTGCGAACATTCGTGATGTGAGAGGAGGGTAGGATCATGAAGAAAGCATTAGTGTCGTTGGTGTTGTTGATCGGGGTTCTGGCGTTTGCGCTTGCTGCGCCGTCGAGGGTGGCAGCGGCCCCCGCAGAGTCGGGTTACTGCACCCAGTGGTACACGGTCCAGTGGGGGGACAACCTCTACCGCATCGCACTGCGGCACGGCACCACCGTGTGGGCGTTGCAGATGCTCAATGGGATCCACAACCCGAACTATGTGCAGTGGGGCCAGACTCTCTGTGTACGCGGCGGCTATTATACGCCAGCGCCTCACGGATTCTGGTATCGCATTCAGTGGGGCGACACGCTTTACGGGATCGCGCGACGGTACGGCGTGAGTGTGTGGACGCTCGCGTCGGTGAACCACATCCCGTATCCGTATCGGATCTACGCCGGTCGGACGATCTGGATTCCGTAGGGGGAGAACGGGACGTTTCCCCCTGTGTGGGGGGAGAGGACCGGAGACAAGCTCCGAACGTAGACCTTTCCCCCCTGTGGGGGGAATACAAGGGGGGTGGGAGGGGCGGCTATTCTGAGGTGAGGGGGACGGTGGCTTGGATGCGGGTGCCTGCGCCGATGGCGCTGGCGATCGCGACGGTGCCGCCGAGCCGCTCGATGCGCTCGCGCATCGACTGCAGCCCGAAGTGGCCCGGGTAGGGCTGGTGCGGGTCGAACCCCACGCCGTTGTCCTCGACGGTCAGGGCTACATGGGCGTCGTCGACTCTCAAAGCGATCCGCACCTCGCTAGCGCCCGCGTGTTTCACGATGTTATAGAGGGCCTCGTGGGCCACGCGGTAGAGGGCCTCCTTCACCTCGATGGGGGCGGCCGGCTCGCCATCGAACGCCGTGGTCACGGCCAGATCGTAGCGCCTGTTGAAGGCCGCGCACTGGTTGTGGAGGGCGGCGACCAAGCCCTCGTGGGCCAGCGCATCGGGCCGCAGCTCGAGGATCAGCGCCCGCATCTCGGCCAAGCCGTCCTCGGCCAGCGAGAGCACGTACTCAAGCGGCTCCGCGGCCTCCTTCGGGTCTCGGGCCAGGAGGGCCTGGGCCGTCTGCGCGCCGAGCCCGATGCTGTAGAGGGTCTGGGAGACCGAATCGTGAAGCTCGCGGGCGATCCGTTGACGCTCCTCCAGTATCCCCAACCGCTGTGACTCCTCGTAGAGCCGGGCGTTCTCCATCGCTACGGCGACCTGGTTTGCAAAGGCCAGGGCGAGCTTCGCGTGCAGGGGCGTGAAATGCCCGGCCTCGGTGTGCTCCAGCGTCAAGGTGCCGATGAACTGGTCCTTGACGAGCAACGGCACGCCCAACCAGGACGCCCCGTCCTCGGCAAGCTGGCCGAGCTGCGCGCCCCACGACCGCTGCCAGGCACGCGCCTGCAACGTCGAGGCCCGGACGTCGGGAATGACCAACGGGCGCCGGTGATCGAGCACCATGCGCAGGTGCTCGGCTTGGCTCAGATCCCAATGGCGAGGCAGCGATGCCCGGGAACGGGGACCCCGGTAGTCAAGCAAAGTGAGGGCCTCTTCGCCCTCCAGCGCGAAAATCGCCGCCGCCTCGTACTCGACGACATCCTTGAGCCGGTCGAGGGTCTGCGCCAGGAGCGGCCCAAGGCGCAGCGTTGAGACGACATCTCTTGAGACCTGTAGCAGCGTGGAGAGCTCGCGGGTGCGCTCCTGGACGCGGCGCTCAAGCAGGCGGACGGAGCGCTCGCGGTCCGTGGTGTCGCGTACGACCCCGAGGACGTGCGGCGCGCCAGCATAGGGGACGCTGCTGCCGTGGATCTCCACCTCGAAGAGATAGCCATCACGACGCCGGCCAACGACCTGTAGCAAAAACGAGCCTCCTCGGTGCACGCGCTGCAGTGCGTCGTTCAGGGCGGCATGGTCGTCCTCGTGGGTCAGGTCGGCGATGGACGCCCCGATCAGCTGCGCGCGCTCGCGCCCATAGAGGGTGCATGCCGCAGGGTTGGCCTCGACGATGCGTCCCTCGGCGTCGATGACGAGTATGCCGTCGGGGGTCGCGTCAAAGACGCGGTGATAGAGCGCCGCAGCGCCATCGGGGGCGGGGCGCGCGTTCATCAGTGTGGGCCAGCGCCGGGTGGGCGAATCATCTCCCGGCCTCCGGCTCATGCAGGGTGATCAGGCCCGTTCGGACGGCGTGCAAGGCTGCCTCGGTGCGGCTGCTAGCGTCCAGCTTGCTGAGGATATGGCTGACGTGGGTCTTGACCGTCTTTTCGGTAATGCCCAATACGAGACCGATCTGTCGGTTGGACATCCCCGTGGCCAGGAGGCGCAGGACCTCTGTCTCACGAGGGGTGAGCGCATCGGGGTTCTCGGGCTCGCAGATCTGCGCCAAGAGCCGGTCGGCGGCCTGGGGCGACAATTGGACTTGGCCAGCCGCCGCCGCCTTGATCGCCTTGCAGAGCTCCTCACCCTGCGTGTCTTTGAGCAGATAGCCCATCGCCCCGACGCGCATCGCGTCGAAGACCAGCTTGTCCTCGAGGACGCTGGTCAGGGCGATCACTTCGGTGTCGGGCAGCGCGCGGCGGATGAGCTTGGTGGCTGTGACCCCGTCCATCTCGGGCATCAGGAGATCCATCAGCACGACGTCTGGCTCGAGCGCCTGCGCCAGGCGAACAGCCTCGACGCCATTTTCGGCCTCGCCTACCACCGTGAGCTCGTCATCCAGGCCGAGGAACATCCTCAGGCCCTGACGGACAACGCTGTGGTCATCCACGATCAAGACGTCTATCGGCACGGGCCTGCTGCCTTCCTGCTTCGCCAAGCGAACTGCCAAGCGAACTGCCAAGCGAACTGCCAAGCGAACTCGCGAGCTAATTTAATGGAAAGACATATTCTTTATCGTGATTATAGCATCAGGTCCCGCGGGATGCAACCTCGGCGCGGCGACGGGGCAGTGACGAATCGAGTGGCTGGCTCCGTGTATGGACCGCGGCCCACGCCTGGAGTTGCTGGGCGCGGTCGCTGGGCCTGCAGTTGGTGTGGCGGGGGATTCTAGACGCGACCGGTCGTGGTCTCGACGCCGGGGATGCGCAGCCGCCGCTCAACGCGATGCATAACCCAGGTGACAAGGAGGACGACGACCAGGTAGATCGCGCCGACGAAGGGCAGTATCACCATCTGGTTGTAATAGCGGCTCATCACCTGGCGGGCCTCCGCCAACAGGTCGGGGACGGCGATCAGCGAGACGATGGACGTGTACTTGACCATGTAGGCGGCCTCGTTGGACCAGGGCGCCACGGCTAGCCGGAGCGCCTGGGGGAGGACGATGTTGACGATGGCCTGGTAGCGGGTCATGCCCAGCGCGCGGGCGGCGATCATCTGTCCCGAGCCAATGGCCTGAATCGCGCCGCGGAAGTACTCAGCCTGGTACGCACCACTGTTGAGCCCGAGGGCGATGTAGGCCGCTGTCATGCGATCTAGGATCAAGAGGCCGTCGGGAAGGCCGAGGCTGACGAGTAGGTTATTGAGGTTGGGATCGGCGAGTCCGAAGTAGATGAAGAAGAGCTGGACCAGGAGGGGCGTACCACGGAAGATGTCGATGTAGGCCGTGACCACCGTGCGGAGTGCCTTCGGAGCATAGACCCGGATGAGCGCCACGGGCAGTCCGACGGCGAAGCCCAGCAGCAGGGCGCCGACGCTGAGTTGCAGTGTCACCAGCAGTCCGTGGCCCAGACCGGGCCAGACCATGCCCCAGAACTCCACGAATCCGCTCACAATGTGCTCCTCCGGTAACCATTGAAATGGTTACTACCAACGGTTGGGTCGCTGCCTGGGGTGCCCCAGAACTCCACGAATCCGCTCACAATGTGCTCCTCCGGTAACCATTGAAA
>CAZPJP010000163.1:6241-8756 GCA_964586915.1 uncultured Anaerolineales bacterium | reverse complement strand
GTGCCGTCTCCCGGCGTGGAGGCGCCTCGCGACGCCTGGGCCCGCCCGGCGCCGCGGCGCCGCGTCTGTATCACACCGACGCACGCCACGTAGAGACGGGACGGTGTCCCGTCTGGTTCCTGCAGAGCCCCTGATTTCGGATCACGCTGATAGAACTTAGGTTCTATACGGGTGACATTTATCACCCATTTCGCGTGACACCCTTCCTTCTCAAATGTCGACAATACCGCTATAATGGGAGTATCTTGTCGATAATGTCGACAATCGACGGAGAGACAGAGAGGAGGGACGGACGGTGGCGGTGCGACGCTGGAGCCATGCGCGGGAAGCGGAAGTTGTGGTCGCGGTTGAGGTGACGCGGGACCGCTACATGCGCGGTGAGCTCGTGGTGCGGGCGAAGTACCGTTATCCGGATGGCTCGACGCGGGAGGGGGATAGCCACCGCGTCGCCTTGGGTCCCGGCGCGCGGCGCGCCGTGCCGCGGATCTGGGATATGCTCTTCGACGAGGTGCTGCGGGTCCAGGACGAGCGCCCGCGGTCGGTGACGGTGTGTCTGGACACGAGCGACATGAACGGATGGCAGGAGCGGATCGTGACCGTCGCGCGCCTCGTTGCCCATGAGCTCCAGGTGCCGGTGAAGACGGCGTAGGCCGCACGTGCACGTCCGTAGGTCGAACACGACAGTTCGACCACGGCTGGTCGAACAAGACAGTTCGACCTACGGGACTTGCGCAGGCGTCGCGCGAGCGTATACTTTTCGTACGGATCCAGCGAAGGGAGTGCACGCGATGGCAGAGGCGACCAGTTCTCACAAACCCAGAGCCAAACCCCAACTCGAACCCAGCGACAAGCCCAAGGGCAAGGTCTGGAAGAAGGCGGTGTCGCATCCCCTGCCGAAATGGCACCGCCACCAGGGCAGCTCCAACGATTGCGGGCCGTACAGCGTGATGTTTGTCGCCAACAGCCTGCTGGACGCCGCGGTGATCGACGGCGATGTGCTCGCAAGTCGCATGGAGGGGCCGCCATCGGTGCGCGGCAGCTTGATCCCCCTGCGAATTCGGAACTGGGCGACCTTCCCTTGGGGGCTCGTGCGGGTCCTGCGACAGGCGGGCTTCGCCGCCCGCTGGCGGGTGTGGGTGCCGCTGCGCGAGCTCTACGCGAACCTCAACCGGAATCGCGCCACCATCGTCATCGTGGGCGATCCGCTACGGTTCAAGAAAGGCGCCTATGCCGGGTCGTCCCACTACAAGGTGCTCTACGCCTGGGACCCGGACGAGGGCTTCGCCTTCGTCGACCCGGCGGCGCCGGAGGGCGAGGCCTACTCCTATCAGGATGAGGACGCGTTCATGCGAGAGTGGACGCGGATGGGGCGCCAGATTGTCGAAGTGTGGGATAAGCGGCGGCGATAGAGCAAGAGGAGGGATAGCGTGGACCTAAACGTGATGATTGAGGCACAGGCCGGTGTCTACTGGCCTGAATGGCAGCGGATTGTGCGACTCGTCGAGGAGGCGGGCTTCGACGGGCTCTACCGTTCGGAGCACTTTCCCCACGGCTCGCCGCCGGAACAGGACGCATTGGAGCTGTGGACCTCGCTGACGTGGGTGGCGGACAACACCGAGCGAATCGCCTTTGGGTCGCTGGTCTCCCCGGCGACTTTCCACCACCCGGCGCTGACGGCGTGGCGGGCGATGCAGGTCGACGATCTCTCCGGCGGGCGGCTCCGCCTGGGGCTGGGCGCCGGGTGGCACGAGGGGGAGCACGTGACCTTCGGCTTTGACCTGCCGCCGATCGCACCGCGGTTCGCGCAGTTCGAGGAGTACCTGCAGGTGGTGACCTGGCTGCTGCAACGGGACGAGCCGCTCGACTTCGACGGCGACTACTATCAGCTCGAGGGTGCCATGCTTATGCCACGCCCGAGCCGGCCCGGCGGCCCGCCGATCACCGTGGGGGGCAACGGACGCCGGAGGACGCTGCCGCTGGTGGCGACCTACGCCGACGAGTGGAATTGCGTCTGGCTCACGCCCCCGCAGCTGATCGAGCGCAACGAGCGGCTCGACGATCTCCTGGCAGCGCAGGGCCGCGATCCCGGGGATGTTCGGCGAACGATGATGACGGGCGTCTTCTTTGGGCGCGACGACAGGGAGCTCGACGGCGTTTTGGCGCGACAAAAGCGCTCGGCGGAGGAGCTACGGGCCGCGGGCGCCCTCGTCGGCACCGCCGGGGCGGTCCGGGATCAGCTCGGTGAGCTCGCCGACCTGGGCCTCGACGGCGTGATGCTGCAGTGGCTCGATATCGACGACCTGGACCGACTGGAGGCGCTGGCGAAGGCGATTCTGTAAATCAGACCGCTACGATCCCGACCCCTATCCAGCGTCAGCGGTGCGCCTCACCTGCTGTTGGTGAGGTGCACCTGAACTCGGCACTTGGCCAGGTGGGGCGCACCAGCCGCAGGTGCACCCTACCGAGCGTGGTGGCGGCGGTGCTTACCCGACCAGGCGCTCGACGAGGAAAGCCT
>CAZPJP010000163.1:0-6141 GCA_964586915.1 uncultured Anaerolineales bacterium | reverse complement strand
ACCGAGCGTGGTGGCGGCGGTGCTTACCCGACCAGGCGCTCGACGAGGAAAGCCTCGTAGGCATTCAGATCACGCCAGCGCGTGGCGCAATGGATGGGCTTGGCGCCCTCGTCGATCACGGTGTAGCCGTCGTCGGTGACGCGGATGGGCAGGTCCTCGATCTCGACCAGCGCCTGCGAAAAAGCGAGGTAGACCGCCACGGTGTCGAAGAGCGTGGAGCTCTCCACGTCTGCCGTGCCGGTGGGCCGGCCGACCTCGTCGGCCCAGATGCGGTAGTTCTCGATCACGGCGTGGGTTATCGGATCCTCGGCGTCACGGACGCGAGCGTAGCGGTCGCCCGTGAGCTGCACCAGTCCGCAGGTGTCCACCGGTGTGATGGTGATGTCCCAGGGCGCGGCGAAGACGGCGCGACAGGCCGCGGGATCGGCCTGGACATTGTACTCGGCGCTGACCTGCGGGCTGCCGCCATAGCCCACGCGCACGCTGCCGTGCATGCCGACGAAACGGGCGTGCGGCACGATCTCCGGCGCGCGAGCCAGCGCTGCCGCGACGTTGGGCACCGGCCCGATGGCGATCAGCGTGGTCGGCTCGGACGCGGTCAGGAGCGTGTCGATGAGGGCCTGCACGCCGTCCTCGATCACCTCGCCGGGATAGTCTGAGAGCGCGTAATCCGCAACCCACGGCGCCTGCGGTCCCAGCTCGTTGCTCTGCCGGAGGCCTGTCGCCACGGGGACGTCGGTCCGCCCGGCGATCTCCAACAGCTTCGCGGCGACGCGCGCTCGGTATGCTGTGTTGCCGGTGTCGGTGACCACCAGCTTGAGGTCGAGCTCCGGCGACTTGAGGAGCATCGCCAGCGCCCAGGTGTCGTCGATGTCGCCCCCGATGTCTGTGTCGAGGATGACGGGGATTTTGCGCATTGGGGATCCCTCTCTCTTATGTAGTTACCAGTTTCCAGTTGCCACCTGTCGGGCGCGACACGTCCTCGCTCGGACGGAGAGCGGCTCACGACTGACGAGGAGCTAGTGTACCACGACCTGGGCGCGAGGGAACTGCCCCGGCTGAGATAGCAGCGGGTGCGACACGCACCGACACCGGAGAAGACCGGGCTGGTGGACGCCTGGTCTTCATATACAATGGTCGACGAGAGCATCTCGTTGCCAGGGAGGTAGCTATGAGCCTCGACGAACAGATACGCGCCGCGGAATCAGATCCGCAGCGGTTGGAGGAGATCTATCAGGCCGCACGGGAGCGGGATCAGGTGGAGGCCTTCCGGGCGGCGCTGATCGCGCGCCACGCGGCGGCGCCGGATAACGTGCTGCTGGCGGCGTGGACCTACCGGCTGGAGAGCCTCGCCGAGGGGACCGGCAGGCCGGGCCGGGCCATCAACTGGCGGGTGGCGGTGCCGCTGAGCCTCCTCACCGGGCTGATCTTCTGGGCCATCAGCGATGTGGAGAACTTCCTGGTGCTCGGTGGCCTCCCGCAGATCTTCTTGTGGTGGGCGCCCATCGCGACCACGAGTGCCCTGTTGTTCATGGCGATCACCGCCAAGAAGCGCTACGCCACGGCGGTGGCCCTCGGCGTGGGCGTGCTCGCCGCCGCAGCCTACGCCCTGGTGCTGGCCCCGGCCTTCCGCCAGGACTGGGCCTCCGAGCAGTACGTCCTTTTGGCCGTCATCCACATCCCGCTCCTGTGCTGGGTGGCCCTGGGACTGTGGGCCGTGGGGCTCAACGCCAGCGTCGCAGATCGCTTCGCCTTCCTGATCAAGTCGCTTGAGGTCGCCATCGTGGCGGGGTTGTACCTCGCCGCGGGCGTGGCCTTCGGCGGCATCACGGTTGGCATGTTCGCCGCCCTGGGGATCGAACTGTCGGAGCTGCTGCTGCGGCTCATCGCCGCGGGCGGAATCGGTCTGTTGCCCGTCTTGGCAGTGGCTACCGTCTACGATCCGCGGGCCGCGCCCGCCGACCAGGACTTCGAGCAGGGCCTGAGCAAGTTCGTCGCTACTATGATGCGCCTGCTGCTTCCCCTGGCTTTGGGGGTGGGGGTGATCTACGTGCTGGTGATCCCCTTCAACTTCTTCGCGCCCTTTGAGCGCCGGGATGTGCTCATCGTCTATAACCTGATGCTCTTCGCCATCGTCGGCCTGCTGCTGGGCGCCACGCCCATCAGGGGTGGGGATCTCTCGCCCGACCTGCAGAGGGTCCTGCGGATCGGGATCATCGTCGTGGCCAGTCTGGCGGTGCTCGTCAGCGTCTATGCGCTCTCAGCGGTGGTCACCCGTACTGTGCAGGGCGCGCTGACCCCGAACCGCCTGACCGTCATCGGCTGGAACACCATCAACATCGGCATCCTGCTCGTGCTGGTCGTCAGCCAGCTCCGCACCGGTCGTGAGGGCTGGATCGAGGCGCTTCAGGCGGTCTTCAGCCGAGCGACCAACGCCTATCTCGCCTGGGGCCTCTTCCTCCTGATCGCCCTTCCTATCCTGTTCTAGCTGGCTGCCCGCTCGCGCCGCGGATCCTTGAACCAGGTCGCCAGCAGGGACCCGCCCAGGATGGCGAAGGTCGCGGCGGCGACGAAGGTGGGGACGTAGCCGGCGGTCTCGACGAGCCAGCCGCCCAGCAGCGGGGCCAGCATCGTGATGGGCGCGAGCGACGTGTTGGTCAGCCCGACGTAGGTGGGCCGTTCCTGCGGCAGGCCGAACTCGAGCACGATGTTCATCTGGGAGACCGAGCTGGCAGCCAGCCCCGCCCCGAGGAGGGCGAAGGCGACCGCCATCCCCCACACTGAGCCGCTCACCCATGTGAGCGTCACCGCCAAGGCCACGCAGAAGGCGCCGGCGGCGAGGATGGCCTTGTGGCCAATCCGGTCGCCGAGATAGCCCCACATCAGGTTCGCCGCCGCCTGGCTGCCGACCAGCATCGCCGTCATCGTGCCCACCTGCGCGCCGGTCAGCCCGTAGCGCTCCCGCCCGAAGACGATCAGGAAGCCCGTGCCCATCGACCCCAGCGCGGCGAGCCCCTGGCTGATCAGGTAGCGGGTGTAGTTCCGGTTCTCCCTGAGCACCCGCGGCAGCTGCCGCAGGTAGACGCTGAGGGGCGTGGGCGCCTTGGGGTGCTCGGTGGGGGGCTCCCGCGTCGCCGACACCCCCGCCCACGAGATGACCATCGCCGCCGAGGCGATGACGAAACAGAGGGCGAAGTTAGTTGGGAAGGGGAGCGCCTCCAGGATGCGCCCGGCGATCACGCCCC
The DNA here is from genome assembly GCA_964586915.1 of uncultured Anaerolineales bacterium. Classification (GTDB taxonomy): domain Bacteria; phylum Chloroflexota; class Anaerolineae; order B4-G1; family SLSP01; genus PWVB01. Next base: position 2,896 of record CAZPJP010000163.1, on the reverse strand, counting down.
CCGCGACGCCCAGGAGCGCGCCCAGCCCGTTGCCGATGCCGAAGAAGGTGCCGCGCAGCCGTTGCGGGATGACCTTCGCGATCATGTCGAGCCACGCCGGGATGACGATGCCGTTGGAGAGCGCGGCGATGGTGATCAGCAGGAAGACCAGGGCGAGGGTCAGCCCGGGGCGTGTGTCCCCCAGTTGCCAGACGGCGAGGGCGATGCCGAGGTAGGGGAGCCGGCCGCCGACCAGCGCGAAGCGGCTGACGAAGGGGCGCTTGTAGCGCAGGCTCTCCGTGTAGTTCGCGGTCAAGAGCTGCGGCACCATCGAGCCCACCGTGAAGAGGGCCGGCACCGCGCCCACGGCGATCTTGGACGGCGTGAGCTCGCTGACCAGCAGCGGCAGGATGGTGGTGACCGAGACGATGGACATGCCGAGGGTGATGAAGGTGCGCTCCACCAGGTTTACGGCGAAGTTCCAGGTCAGGTTGGCTTCTCGGATTTGCCGGGGGCGGTCTGCTGTGGTCTCCATAACGGTATCCTCGTCGATGCGATGGTCCTGCTAGGTGACGGCGAAGCCGTTGGCCGTGACGGCGGCCTCGAAAGCATCGTCGAGCCGCGCCCAGCCGAAGCCGATGGCACCATCGGCGGTGGTGACGCGGGCGAGCCGCAGGCGCACAACCGCGCCATGCTCCCCCAGCCGGGCGTTACATCCTGCGCTCCGAGGGCGGCGGCCCTCGAGGCTGCCCCATTCGATTCTGGCGATGGTGATTTGCATTCGGCGATGGTTCCTCTCTTGGCTGGCGCAAGTGTACCATAGATTTAGCGGGAATCCGACCCGCGAACTTGACAGATCACTCCCCCATGGTAGTATGTGCACGGCTAACAATTAACTAGCTAAGTAGTGGTTGGATGTTGGATGGTTGAAGCCGGAAGCCGGGCCCCAGATACTGCGGGCCTGGGCCAGAAGCCGGAAGCGAGAAGCCAGACTTCCTATTTCGCATCTTCCGGCAATGATGACGGCTGACGGCTGACAGCTAACAGCTGACGGCTGCTCTCTCACCCTTAGGGAGGTCTGATGGGTACCATGTCCGAGCCTGACTCGCTCGATTGGCTCCTGGTGCAGGTCTGCCGGTTGCATCACGCCCGCGCGCATGCCCTGCTCGATGAGTTGGGCCTCTATCGGGGGCAGCCGCCGCTGCTGCATGCACTGGCGGAGCAGCCCGGGCTGACCCATACGCAGGTGGCGGAGCGTCTCCACGTTTCCGCGCCGACGGTCAGCAAGATGGTGCGGCGCATGGAGAAGGCCGGACTGATCGAGACACGGGACGATCCCGAGGATGGGCGGGTCTCCCGCGTCGATCTGACCGACGAAGGCCGGGGGCTCTTCAAGGCGTCGATCGCCCAGCTGCAGCGTTTGGAGGCGGAGGCGTTCAAGGACTTCTCCCCCGAGGAGCTGGAGACAATCGAGCGATTGCTGCGGCGCGTGCGGGACAATTTGCTCAGGGTGTCGGACGAGGCGGCGCTTCACGCGCGGCCCCCGCGCAAGAGGCGTAGGTGATCGACATCAGGGGAAGAGACCTTTGAGCTCTCCAAGAGCTCAAAGGTCTTCACCGTGAATTGGAGAGCTTGTACAGGAAAGGATTGAGTATCGGATGAAAGCAACCCAGAAACTGTTGCGGTTCCTGAAGCCCTATTGGCATTGGGCGCTTCTGGCACCGCTTCTGATGGTCCTCGAGGTGATGATGGACCTGCTGCAGCCGCGATATCTCCAGCGCATCATCGACGTCGGCATCGCCAACGGCGATATGAACGTGGTGCTCGGTACCGGCGGCAGGATGATCGGGGTCGCGCTGCTCGGTGCGATCGGCGGGATGGGCTGCACGGTCTTTGCTATGTTGGCTTCAGAGGGCTTCGGTGCCGACCTGCGGGCGGCGCTCTTCCGCAAGGTGCACAGCCTGAGCTTCAGCAATATCGATCGGCTAGAGACCGGCAGCGTGGTGACCCGGCTGACGACGGACGTCACGCGGGTCCAGAACGCTGTGGCTGCTATGCTGCGGATGATGGTGCGTGGTCCGCTGATGCTGGTAGGGAGCCTCGTGATGGCAATCGCGATCCAGCCCAGCTTGGCGTCGCTCTTTCTCGTCCTGGTGCCTATGGTGGTGGTGATCATTGCCTTGATCATCAAAAAAGCCTTCCCGCTCTTCAAAGAGGTGCAGGAGCGGATGGATCGGCTCAACACGGTCATGCAGGAGAATCTCATGGGCGTCCGCGTGGTCAAGGCCTTCGTGCGCAGCGAGAGTGAGCAGAACCGCTTTGGCGATGCCAACGAAGCGCTGAAGTCCCTGGCGGTCAAGGCGATTCGCACGATCTCCGTGGGGTTCCCCGCGCTGATGCTCGTGATCAACCTGGGCATCGTCGGCGTCCTCTGGTTCGGGGGTGTGCGGGTTACCGAGGGCACTATGCAGATTGGCGAGATTGTCGCCTTTATGAACTACCTCGTGCGGACGCTCTTCTCACTGTTGATGGTGAGCTTCATCGTCATGCACATCTCGCAGGCTGAGGCCTCGGCGCAGCGTATTGGCGAGGTACTCGAGAATGAGCCGGCTGTACAGAATCGCCCAGGTGCCCTGCGCGAGTTCCGCTTGGCTAGGGCCCAGGTGAGCGGTGGTGACGGTGCCCGCCACGACGGCGACGGCCCCAACGGCGATGAGCGCGACACGCTCCGACCGCGGGGTAGGGTCACCTTCGAGAACGTCGCTTTTGCCTACGAAGGAGAGGAGCATGAGGCGGTCTTGAGAGACGTGAACTTCACCGCTCAGCCGGGCCAGACGGTTGCGATCCTTGGCGCGACAGGCTCCGGGAAGTCGAGTCTGGTGCACCTGATCCCGCGCTTCTATGACGTGCAGGAAGG
>CAZPJP010000162.1:0-8763 GCA_964586915.1 uncultured Anaerolineales bacterium | reverse complement strand
GGTCCTTATCCGCGATGGGGCGCCCCGGATAGTGGACCGGCCCCGCGTAGGTCCCGCCCACCGCCCACCAAGGTGCCATGTAATGCGTGATGAACATCGGATAGTAGTAGTGGAACGTGAGGATCGTATCATCATCGTCGGGCACGCGCAGCTGCATAAAGGTGTGGTGCTGGTTGAACCAGTTGGAGCCGAGCACTATGGTGCGCTCGGGCTCGCGCTCGCGGATCGCGTGGTAGGCCGCCATTGCTACGCGGTTCCAATCCTCGGGATCGCGGGCGACGGGCTCGTTCAGCAACTCGTAGGCCACGAGGTCTGTGGAGCGCTCGGCCATGTGCTCCGACAGCTCCTGCCATAGTCCGATGAATCGCTCTTCCTCCCGCGGATCGGCAAAGAGCGACGGGTTCTCCTCGTCGAGGAAATGGTGCGTGCGCAGCAGGTGTAGATCGACGACCACGCGCAGACCGGCGTGCTCGCACCAGTCGAGCGCTGAGTCCAACAGGTCGAACGCCTCCCTTTGCTTGTCACCCACTTCGTCCCACATCTGCTCCTCATCAATGGGCAGGCGAATGTGGTCGAAGGCGCCATCGCCCATCTCCGCGATGCGGTGGACGTCATCCTCGGTGAAAAAGGCACGCCGCTCCGCCCCCCTACGTCGACTCTGGCTCAGCCAGTGGGAGATGTTGGTCCCTCGCTGAATCGTAAAAGACATGTTTTGATGCTCCTTCACACCCAACCTGAGTGGAAGATAGGCGAAAACCAGGCGGCAACTAACCGGCTCAGGGCGGTTTAGAGAGCGTCGCCGCCCTGACTCCTCACACTCATCTAGTCTGTGATTTTCGTTGGCACAACGACAGGCTCGATGTCCAGGAACTTGCAGACCTGCAGGAGGGGCTGTGTGTAGTCGCCGTGGATCATGCTGGCGTGGTGGATGAACCCTTCCTCGACGAGTGTCCGATAGAGGCGGTCGTGATCCTCGACCTCCACCCACGACCAGGTCCCCGCCAACGTCTCGTCGCTGGGGAGGATCTCACCGGTCGCGATCAGCATCTTCCATTCACCCTCGTACTCCGCCAGGCGAACGAAGGTCACCGGTCCGGGCTTGAGCTGGAACTGGCTCAGTCCCGCCTGTGCATCCTGCTCTTCGACGGGCAGCTCGCCGGTCATATCGCGGCGGGAGCGGAGCGCTGCATCTTGAGGATCGCAGGCCAGGCACGCCGGTGCGTTGCCACAGTGCCACGCCAGCAGCTGATTCGGGTTCTCCCGATGGCGTATGGTCCAGTCGACGAAGTGCGGCACCGTCTGCCCCAATGCCGCCCGATGGCAGATGAGCATCGACAGGGCCCCCAGCACGTCGGCCTCGCAAGCCGTCAGCATCCCTTTCCCCGTCAGCCGACCGTAGGTTGTGCACACCGAGATGCCCATCAGCCGCTGGATGGAGGGCCAGCACTGCATCGCCATCGCCGAGAGGCCATTGTCCTCCCAGAAGCCGGTCAGCGCGACTTCCAGCTTTGCGGCGTTGACCAGATACCGGTCGGAGACGGTGATCTCCTCGAACATCGCGCGGAAATCCGCGATGACTGCCTGGACGGCGGGATCGTCGTTCACGTAGCTGGTTGCTCGGTCCACGATATCGGAGAGGTTGGCGTAGATCATATTCTGGCCAAACTTGCGGATCATCGCGACTTCGTCGTAGCCCACGGTCTCGAAGGTTGCTGGACGCACGCCTACCTGCCCGATGCGAGCGCCTTTCAGTCCTTTGGTCACCGCCACGGCGCGGACGAAGTCCTGGACCTCCGGCAGAAACGCCGGTTCGTCGGGAAAGAAGAGGCCGGCGTAGCGGAAGGGGATTTTCCGTCGGTAGAGCCCCGAGGCCATCGAGAGATTCCCGCAGTAGGAATCCGACACGCGGGTCATCCCGGCGTCTTCGCGGGCCGGTGGCTCCTTGGTGGCGTAGAGCAGCACCGGCACCTCGAGCAGCTCCGCGACCTTGGCGGTGGAGCGCTCGTCCCCGAAGTCTAGAGGGCAGAGAATCAAGCCATCAACCCTCTGCCGCCGGAAGTACTCGGCTACGACCTCGGCCTCATCCAGTTTCGAGACGGTGCCGTGAGGGGTCAAGCCTCTCCTGGCATCCAGCGTCTTGCCGTCGGGTGAGGGCTGCGGGACCACCACCTCCATCCCCTCAATCTTGGCGAAGGCCGCCAGGCTGTCGTTGCGCATCTTCTCGCACCAGTCCGTAAAGCGGAACCGGTAGGAGGGTAAAAAGCCAATCTTCACATCGATATCATTGCTCATAGATTTGCCTTATCTTACTCTCGTCTCGTCAGAGTCCCAGACTTGCCAAGTACGCACGAGAGATCTTGGCGCTCCCGAAGGCCGTCGGCTTGGTCGTGCGGTCGGTCTCCACGATGATCCACCCTTTGTATCCGGCCTCTGCCAGTATCTCAAAGATGGCGGGGAAATCCACGCATCCCTCGCCGAGCTCGGCGAAGATGCCCTCAGACGAAAACTGCCCGTAGTCCCATCCCGCGGCGACGCCTCTCCGGAGGACCTCCGGATCGATATCCTTGACGTGGACCGACTGGATGTCCCTGGCGTAATCCTTGCAGAACTGCACCGGATCTGCGCCGGCCCAGACCAGGTGACCGATATCCGGCCCCTGGAAGACCACGTCACGATCGACCATCTCGAAGAGACGATCGATCTCCTCGCGCGTCTCGATCACGCTGCCGACGTGGTTATGAAAGCAGCTGCGGACGCCGTGCTTGAGCGTGATCTCACCGACCTTATTGACGGTCGCGGCGAACTGCGCGAACTCGGCGTCGGTCATGCTGTCCTGCGGGTGCACGTGACCCGCCAGCTGTCGCCGACTCTGCCCCGAGCTGGTCACGTAGCCCTCGAAGCCTCCCGGACCCAGATAGAGCTCGGTACAGCCCACATCACGCATAAACTTACCATGGATCTCGGCCCGCTCGAGAATGGCAGCTTCGTCCTCGGGCTTCCAGAAATCGCCCGCCAGATAGCCCGGCGTCGGCCTCAGGCCAAAGCGCTCGCAAAAGGCCAGGGTCTCATCGGGCGTGCCCATGCCGGGGCTCACCGGCACCCCGTCATACCCCGCCTCGGCGATCTCAGCCCATACCTCTTCGCGTGCCATCTCGCGCGGCCACGTCAGCGCGCCACATCCCACCAACCAGTTTTTCACGATCATATCTCCTCTTTGGATTCAAAGGGGCAGCCATGCACGCTGCCCCCCGCGTGTAGTTATCTGGCCAGGAAGGCCTTGACGGCTGCCATATAGGCGTCGAACTTCTCGCGGCGTATATTGTGACCGACACCCTCGATCTGCACGACCTCGATGTTCGAGTTGAGGTCGTGGGCTGCCTCTGCCATATCTGGCGTCACGAGGCCGCCTCTCTCCGGCTCAGCCGTGATAAGGAGCGCCGGCACTGTGATCGCCTTAGCGACCTCGCGCCACGGTGTGGGATAGGCCTCTTCGTCACCGACAACCTTGGGGCTCAACTGCTGCTTGGCGAGCGCCCAGGGCCCCAATTCGGCCTCTGACCACGTCGGATGCTCCTCCCGGCATAAGTCGATCAGAGCTGCACGCGACATATGTCTCTGGGTCACGACCCGCGTATGGCGCTCGGTACGCCACAGCGCCTGTTCTCTCTTGCTCCTCGTCCGGCGGGGGCTGTCCCGCTCCCACCAAGCCGGATCCTCTAGCACCACCTTTCCAAAGAGGTCGGGATAATCTGCCACGGCCGTGGCCACCGTCGCGCCGCCCATGGAGTGTCCAAGGGCCGCGGGCTTCGTCAGGCCCAGCGCCTTCACCAGCTCAGCGAGGTCAGCCGCGCGGACGGGCGTGGTGTGGCCCTCATCGGGGGCGTCAGAGAGCCCATGGCCCCGGGCATCATACATGATGATGTCGTAGTCGGCCTCGAGCGCTCGCGCTACCGGTGTCCAGCAGAGCCCGTTGTCGCTGAAGCCATGGCAGAGCACCAACGGCGGCTTGCTGCCATCGCCAGTCCGCCAGTAGTGGATCTGAATGCCGTTCACCTCGACGTAGGCATCAGGCCACGTCGTCATGTCGGCAAGATTGAGCATCGTCATAAACGGACTGTCCGTGATCTGCAAAGGGAGGTCAACGCGTCCGCGACGCCGGCTGGACTCATACGTGGCGAAGATCAATTCCGTGGCTTGCAGAGCTTTTCGACCCGCTAGCTCGGGCTCTCGCCCGGTCTTCAGCGCGTCGATCAGATCGAGCACGGCCTCGGCGTGCAGATTCTCGCCGTGCATACCGCCCTCAACATCGACCACCTGCCAGGCGCCCCCGGTATCTGCGCTCCGCATCCGTAGATCCGGGCCGTCCTCGACGCCCACCTCGATGGTGCCCTCCGAGCCGATCAGACGGTTGCCGCACCCAATGCTCTTGAGGGGCTCACCCGACTGGAAGACGTCGCGTCCCCCTGTCGCCATCAGGCCGGCGACGCCGTTCTCAAACTTGAAGAAGGAGAGGCCCTGTCCCTCAACCAGCGCCCCAAAGATGGGATGGCTGCCTCGGGCGTCGATCTGGCCGATCACCCACTCAGCGGGGGTCTCGTCATTGTAGAAGAAGAGCATATCGAACCAGTGGGTGCCCCAGTCGTATAGGTTGGAGGTGTAAGCCTCGAGCCGCTCCAGCTCGCCGATCGCGCCCTCCTTCAGCAGCGCCTTTGCCTTGCGAAAGGGCGCGCCAAATCGCCGCATGTGATTGAAGGTGAGCACCACGCCATTCCGCTCGCAGACGGCGACCATCTCCTTGGCGTCCCCGTAGGTCAGGGCCATCGGCTTCTCACAGTGAATGGCCTTCACGCCGGCCTCAGCGGCCTTGATCGTCATCGGCGCGTGAAGATGGGGCCAGAGGCAGATGGAGACGATGTCGAGATCCTCTTCCGCCAGCATCTCGTCGGCGCTCAGATAGCCGCGGGGGACGTCGTGCTCCTCGCGGAAAGCGTTGAGGTTGACGGGATTGATGTCCGCAGCCGCGACGATCTCGGCGTCGGGGGACCGCTCATATCCCTCGGCGTGGAGATGGGCCATACCAAACCCGGTCGCGCCCGCCTGACGCCATGGGCGACCGGTGCCGATGATGCCTACTTTGAATGTGGTCATCTATCTCAAATCCTCTCCCGCGATTCGACCTTCTCCTCATCCAGGACCAGCCCTAAGCCGGGGAGATCCGGGAGCGCGACCTCACCGTTCTCTGGAGCGTAAGCTGGCCTGTGGAAGAACTGCTTGCGGGGCTGGTGGCGGATCAGGTACTCGACGTAGGGTACGGTATTGGGCGACTGCGCGCCCGCTACGTGCAGCGCGGCAAGCAGAGAGTGGCCATGCGCGATCACCGGCGTCTCGAATGACGAGGCCAGGGCGCAGATCTTCACGAGCTCGGTGACGCCGCCGGTCCAGTCCGGATCCGTCTGGATCACATCGACGGCCTCTGCGACAAGCAACTCCTTGACCTGCCAACGCGTATAGACATGCTCGCCCGTTGCCAGCGGGACCTTTGAAGCGGCGTTGAGCCGGCGGAAGGCGCCCACACGCTCCGGATGAAGCGGCTCCTCCAACCACGTCACGTTGTAGGGCTCCAGTGCCTTCACCATCTCCGCGGCATAGCGCCGGTCCCAACCCATGAAGGCGTCGAACATCAACTCATAGTAGGGCCCGAGCACGTCACGCAAGGCTCGGGCGAGGGCAACGTTCTTTTCCTTGCCTGCCGCGCCATCGCCAGGTCCGTAGCGGAAGAACCACTTCTGCGCTGCGAACCCCTGCGCCTTGAACTGCAGGGCGACCTCGGCCGCTTCCTGTGGCTCGACGCTGAACCCCAGCATGCTCGCGTAGGCCGGCACCGCAGGGCGCGTCGGCCCACCCAGCAGCCGGTAGATGGGCTGGTCCCAGGCTTTGCCCTTTAAGTCCCACAAAGCACAGTCCACCGGGCTGACCCCGGTCATAAAGATGCCCGAGCGCCCGTGGCGGTGAAGTCTCAGCATCTGATCGTAGCGCAACTCCGTCGCCAGCGGATCCCGATCTATAAGGTAGGGGCGCAGGAACGTGCGAATGACGTAGGCTTGGTAATCCTCAATCGGTCCAAAAAGCCCCGAGACATCCGCATCGGTCTCGATCTCCACGTAGATCTCGCTGATCGGCTCCGGGCCCTCCGGCTTCTTGGCCGAAGAGCGAGCGTTGAACTCGGGATAGACATCCAAAGACTGCGCCTGCCGATTCCCCGACGGATAGGCGGGGCTGCGCCACGTCCCATGCACTTTGAACAGTACGACATCTGTGATTTTCATTAGCACTCCTCGGTAATGGGCGACAACGTTATAAAGGCATACCCTTGACTTGACAAACAGCTTCCCGGCTTCATCTAGCTCAGACCGGCGAGATCCAGCATATAGATCTTGCGATCCCCGGCATGAATGGAGTCCACCGTCAGGAATCGGCCATCGGCCGACCAGCGTGGGTGTAGGTCGCATCGCATGTCGCCCTCAGCGCCAGGCGTCCTGTGAAGGAAGCGCCCCAGCTCGACCCAGTCGCCGGTTTTGGCGTAGACCAGAGCCAACCGTTGCACGCCGTCCGCGTTGGGGTACGTATCGGCGACCATCCAACGGCCATCCGGCGCGAAATTGAGATGACCCGCCGGTCCCATGCCGCCGGAGATACGGTGCGCCTGCAGGGGGTGGTGAGTTTCGTCGAAGACGACGTACTCGTGGCCGCGCCCGCCCCAGTCCGCATCGACGAGGATCTCCTCGGGGTTCCGTCCCCAGATCTGGTGGGAGATGGCGCCGTTGCGCCAGTGCAGGTCCGACAGGCTGCAACGAAGATCGCTGCCGTCGAGGCGCATTGTGTACATGAAGGTGCGCCACGGCCTGGGCGGCTCCATCTGCGGCGCATAGCGGAAGAGGACCATCACCCGGCTGGCATCCACGTTGAAGATCGCGTGGTTGAGCCACATATAGACACGTCCTCCGCTGGGCAGATCCAGGTCATAGGAGAAGGGATGCGCCGCGATCAGCTGACGGTAGCTGGCGATGAGTCGGGTGCTCCCGGTCTGGAGATCCACCAATATGAGCCCGTCCCCATCCAGATCCGGTTTGGGCGCCTCTCGGGGCAAGGGAGCCAGGGCGTAGGTGTAGCCCCGGCGGGGAATTCGGTTGAAGTTCAAGGTGACGCCCCACCGACCGTCGGGCGAGATCGTGTAGAGCGGCACCTGATACTGCGCGATCTCCCCGTCATCCAGACTGTGGATCCGCGCAATAGGGCGCCAGCTTCCGCTCTCCTTGACGAAGTCATTGTAGACAAACGTGCGCGGCTGGTGCGCCAGCCACAGGGTCATCGCGCCCTGCTGGTGGCACCACGCCAGCGTCTCACCGACCTTCTGGAAGCTCCGCGTCTCACGATCGATGTAGCCGATGTCCGCGGTCTCGCCCGGCTGCGGCAGACGTGTCTGCTGCGGGATGCGCAGGGCGAGATGGTATCGATTCTCAAGATCCCACGGGCAACGATCATAGTAGCCAAACGTGAAATGCCCGGCCTCAGGCGTCAAGTTCACCCACTCGAAGTCCGAAGATATTGATTCTGTCATATAAGTCCCCTCCAAACAACGATTCTACTACCCAGCAGACCAGGCGCAAAGCGCGGACTTCGCGATGGGAGTGCGCGATTGACAAATCACGGCGCTCCAGGTACAAAGAGGGTACCAAGACGCCACGCTCGCGCCACCCTCACTCTCTTTCCCGGTGTCTGAGATCAGCCGACATTTTTCTGTTGTCCGAGCACCCACCGATCAGTTTCAGGTGAGAGGAGGCAACCCATGGCCGTGATCACGATCTCGCGAGAACTCGGAAGCGAAGGGGACAAAATATGCGACCTCCTTTGCGAGGCGTTAGGCTACTGCCGCGTCGACAAAGAGGTGGTGCTGCAGATCGCCGAGGGGGCCGGCATCGACATCGACGCAGTGCAGGAGCTTGAGGAGAGCTTTACCAAACGGGCCCGCCTGGTCAGCGGCGAGATGACCTCGCTCTACCGGAAGCAGGCCTCGGCCTTTGACAGGCCCGGGGTCATAGATGACAGGACCTATGCTGAAGTGCTGCGGGATACTATCGAGGACTACGCGAGGCAAGGTGACGCCGTTATCGTCGGACGCGGCGGCCAGATGATCCTGCGCGATTGGCCCGACGCGCTACATGTCAGGCTCTACGCGCCGGAGGAGGTACGGGCGCAGCGTCTGTTGGCGCGTGAAGGTCTCTCCGAGGCCCAGGCGCTCCGGCAGATCAAACAGTCTGACGAGCAGAAGCGGCAGTTCATTCGGCGCATGCACAACAACGCCGACTGGCGCAATCTGAAATACTACCACCTTGCGATCGACACGTCGCGCGTCCTTCTCGAGGTCGCGGCCAAGATGATTGTGCTGGCCGCTCAGAGTCAAGGACCATCCCTCGCATCGTAGGAGCCTTTAGGTAGCGTATAGACGACATAGGTCGCCGAGCCCGCGCGATGATTCCCGAAGCCCTGCCGGGGAGAGATGCTTGACCTTAAGCGTCTCTCCCCGACAGTTTCTGAGTTGTTGTTTGAGCTATTCAAGTTCTCGCAGCTGCTTCAACGCGTCAGGATGGTTGGGTTGCAGGTCCAGTGCTTCCTCGAAGGCTTCCTGCGCCTGCTTCTCCTCGCCCAGCCCGAGGTGGGTCAAGCCGATGAGGTAGATCAAGCGGGTCTTTCGACGGGTCTCGA
>CAZPJP010000161.1:0-8874 GCA_964586915.1 uncultured Anaerolineales bacterium | reverse complement strand
GTCTTGTGCGCCCCTGCGCGGTCGAATAAGACAATTCGACCTACGGTCCACAGCCAGACCGGCGCTCATCCGTAGGGCGCACTGTCTTGTGCGCCCCTGCGCGGTCGAATAAGACAATTCGACCTACGGTCCACAGCCCGCGTGCATCTCCACGCTCGATGTTACGCTGCCTTCACGACCGCAGCCCAGTAGCCCTCCTCCGTCGGCGTCACGAGGCGCGCGTGACCGTCCTCGACCGGCAACGGCGCCGGTACCGCGGTCCAGCGACTGTCGCGGACATCGAGCCAGCGCACGCTCAGCTCCTTCCCGTCCGCCGCCGACACATCCAGGAAAACGTTGCCACCGTCAGGGAAGAAGATCACATACTCCCTGCCCGGGTCGGCGGCGCAATAAGCCTCGTTGGGGCTCCGATTTGAGAGCAGATCCGTGTGCGGCTGGCAGGTGAAGATATCGACCTCGCCCGTCACCAGGCGCATCGACCGCAGGTGAGCCTGCGCGATCGCGTTGAGACCCAGCCCCGACGCGGGGCGGTGGAAGCGCGACGACGCCAGCCCGCCCAAGATGTTGCGCCAGAAGCGCTCCTGTGCGTCCCGGGTGGTCCCGTAGCGACCGCTGTTGGCGCCGTAGATCTTGACGCTGTTCATCGGCCGGATCACGCCTGAGTCGAGGATCCGCTGGCGGATCTCCTGTGGTTTGACCCAGTGCGTGTACCCAACCTGATGGTTGTTCTGCGAGACGTCAACGAACTGGTAGGTCTCCGGATGGTCGAGGGTATGGGCGTGCTGGGGCCCGAGCAAGTCGTGGTCGTCCCACATCTCCGTCGTCTCGACCCCCACCCCGGCCTCCGCCGCTTGCTCCTGGATGAAGGTCGCCCAGTAGCGGCCCCACTCCGGCGGTGAGTTGGTCTCGTTGTCCATACAATAGAGGACGTGGCCATACTGCAGCGAGATCGAGAGCATCTTGGCGACCTGGCTCCGCTGGTAGGGCAGCACGACCTCATTGTTCTCCAGGGCCGGCGGCGTCCTGAAGAAGGCATTCTCGCGGCGGCCCGGGTGGGTCGTGATCTCGGGCTTGAGCCCCGAGGCCTCGACAGTGTAATTCACGTTGTTCTTCGGATTGTAGGGGTTGTCCTGCCAGGGATCGCGCGCGAAGTCGAAGCGGTCCCAGACCTCGATCTGGGCGATGATGTCGCGCTCGGCGGTCAGCTCCATAAAGCGGGTGAAGCGCTCCCAGTAAGCCCGACCCGGCGTCTCCAGATCGTAGAGCCCGGTCTCGGCGTCGCGCTCGAAGGGCCAGACGTCGCCCCCGTCCCGGCTGGACATCGTGCATCGGACGTAGTTGCCGCCGACCGAGGCCAGCAGGTCCAGGTGCGCCTCCAGGTCGTCGATCTGGAAGAGGTTGTCCTCACGGCTGCCGCCGATGAGGAGCACCGGCTCCCCCTTATACTTCCAGTAGAAGCGGTTGTTCGTGTAGGGCTGGATGCGTGCATCGTCGGATACCATCGGTCCTCCTTGTCGAGCTTGATCAGGGCACCATAGACGGCGCCCGCTTACGGTCACATCCTGGGCTCTTAAATGGCGGGTACGGAGGTGAGATCATCTGCTCGTCCAATCCTCGTCGACCTCCTTGAGCATCGCGAGATCATCGGGCAGATACCCCATGGATTCATAGAGCGCGCGCGCCGGGCGGTTATCTGCGCCGGTCAGGATGACCAAGGAATCGGCGCCCCCCTCGACGGCGAGCTGCTCCGCCAGAGCCAAGAGCCGGCGCGCGATGCCGCGGCGGCGGGAGCCAGGGTCGACATAGAGCTCCGTCAGCTCCGCGTGCGGCGCCGCATAGAAGACGCACGGCACGATCCGCAGGGCGGCGAAGCCAACGGCCCGCGCGCCCGCCATAGCGATCAGGGGCGTCTCGACCCGGTCGGGATCGCCCAGCCGCGCTGCCAAGACCTCCGGCGGCTCGTAGACCTCGTTATAGGCCGCATTGAGCCGCGCCAGCTCCGGCGCGTCGGCGAGGTCAGCGACGCGGACGATCACGTCATCGGTCGGCCTGTGTCCAGTACCCATCGCATCGGCTCCTGACCCTTCGGGCGATCTGCGCAAGGCTCTATCCGGCCTTCGCAGGCGAAGAGCGTCCTTCCGCGCCGATTATAGGTCCGGCATCGACAGCGTCAAGCGGACGACCGGGCCGACGCATCGGGCCGAGGCATCGGCGCAGGATCGCAGGCGGACTGTGTTCGGCCGGCGGGCCGACACGCTCGGATAACCGGCAGTTTACCGGCGACCGCGACGGCCAGTACGGCGGGGTCGCCCACGCTCGTGTTCGCGCTCCAGAAGGTCGCGAAGGCCCTCGCCGAGAAGGTTGAGACCGAGCACCGCCAGGGTGGTCGCGACGCCGGGGAAGATCGCCAACCAGGGTGCGGTCATCAGATAGTCGCGGCCCGTGGCCAACAGAGCGCCCCATTCCGGCTGTGGCGGCTGTGCGCCGAGGCCGACGAAGCTGAGCGCGCCACCAGCAAGGATCAGGCGGCCCATGCGCATCGTCGCAAAGACCAGAAGTGGCGGCGCGATATTGGGCAACAGATGGTGGAGCAGGATGCGCAGCGGGCCGGCGCCCACGAGACGCGCGGCCTCGATGTAGTTGGCTTCGCGAAGCCCAAGCACCGAGCCTCTCGTGACGCGGAAGAAAGAGGGCGCGCTCACAATGCCTAACGCGATCACGGCGTTTCGCAGTGTGGGGCCCGCGCGTGCCACGATGATGATGGCTAGAAGCAGGGGCGGAAACCCCAGCCAGATCTCGATGACGCGCGAGAGGAGGCGGTCGACGGGTCCAGCGTAATATCCGGCGATCAAGCCGAGGGGGATGCCGAGCGCCGCCGCCGTGCCCACGCCAACGAACGCGCTACTCAGCGCCAATCGCGAGCCGTGGAGGACGCGGCTGAGCATGTCACGGCCGAGCATATCGGTGCCAAACCAGTGATCGACACTGGGCGGGTGGAGCCGCGCCTCCGGCATCACGGCATCAGGCGGGTACGGGGTCAACAGCGGCGCAAGCGCTGCCACCAAGATCAGGAGCGTCGTGAGGCCGCCGCCGATCCATAGGCGCATCGTGACATGCCGCGCACGCGTGACGTGCCGCGCACGGACCGGCTGCCGTCGCCTCGTCCGTGTCGAGCTCTCTGCGTTCGCATCGCTGGAGGCAGCGGCAACGTGCGTGAGCCCCGCGTTCGCGGCCTCGCTGTGCGGCGATGGGCTTGCGGCGCTCATCTCAGATCCCGTATTCGGCAACGCGCGGATCGCACCGGCCGTGCAGGAGGTCCGTGATCAAGTTGATCAGGATGTAACTGGCGGCGATGAGCAGGCCGGCACCCATCACGACGGGGTGATCGCGGTCGAAGATCGCCTGCACCATAAGACTACCGAGGCCAGGCCACGCATAGAGCGTCTCGACGACGAAGGTCCCGCTCACGAGATGGCCCAGGTGCAGCCCTATGACCATCAGGATGGGGCCGAGCGCATTGGGCAGAACGTGGCGCAGGACGATGCGACGCTCGGTGGCGCCCTTGGCCCGCGCCGTCACGACGTAGGGCTTCCCCATCTCGCTCAAGACACTGGCGCGCACAAAGCGCGCGATGCTCGCGGAGAGCGGCAGGCTGAGTGTGATCACGGGCAGGATCAGATGCTCGATGCCGTTGCCGGCTAGCACGGGTAGCCAGTGGAGCTCCAGGGCGAAGAGGCGGAGCAACAGCAGCGCGGTCCAGTAAGTCGGGCTCGCCATAGCGACGGCGGTGCCGGCGATGATCAAGCCGTCGGCCGAGCTGCTGCCGTGGCACGCTGCGAAGATCCCGAGCGCGCCCCCCAAAAGCGAGGCTATCGCCATCGAGACCAACGCGAGCAGAACGGAGTTCGGCCAACGCGCGATCAGGAGCCCTCCCACCGACCGACGGCTCGCCATCGACCGGCCCCAGTCGCCGCGCAACAGGATACTTGTCGCATACCTGACGTAGCGCGCCAGCAGCGACGCGTCCAGGCCGAGCTCGCGGCGCAGACTCTCTAGCTGCCCCCGGCTTGCCGTGTCACCTGCCAGGGAATCAGCAGCGTCGCCGGGCGCGACATCGAGCGCAAGGTGAATGACAAAGCTGAGCACGAGCAGGGTCAGCAGCGCCTGCCTGAGCCGCCGGAGCGTGTGACGCAGCATATGCGCAGCCTAGTCCGCCGTCGCGATCGTCGTGTCGTTGAGCAACAGGCGGCCCATATAGCCAACTTGGGCATCCTGGACACGCTCGCGCATCGCAATGACGTCGACCGGGTTATAGAGTGGCTGCCACGGCGCATCGTGGAGGATGATTTTCTGCGCCTCCAGGTAGAGCGACATCCGGGCCTCCTCGTCGAGCTCGTGGGCTGCCTGCTCGACGAGCGCATCGAACTCCGGATTAGCGTAATACACACGGTTGGTGCTGCCGATACGCGCGGATGAGAGGAAGATGCGCAACGCGTCCGGATCGTTCCAGTCATAGCGCCAGAGCAGCAGATCGTACGCCCCCTCCCCGGTCGCCTGCATCACGGCACGACCGTCGAGCTGTTGGATCGACAGCGGGACGCCGATTACTTTCAGCTGGCTCTGGAGCAATGCAGCGATGTCGGCATTGGGCGCTCGGGTGGAGGTGAGCAGCTCCACCTCCAGCGCCTCTCCGTCGCGCTGCCAGGTGTCATCGTCACCCTGGGAGAATCCGGCCTCAGCCAGCAGCTCGGCCGACCTGGCTGTGTTGTGACCCAGCTCGTGCGCCTTGAGCTCAACGTCGAAGCCCTGGATGGTCGGGGGCAGCGGCGCGAACGCGGCTCTCCCCATGCCACCCAGCGCGAGATCGACGATCTGCGTCTTGTCGATGGCATGCGCCAGCGCCTGCCGGACGGCGACTTCGTCCAGCGGCGACGTCTCGCAGTTGAACCCGAGGTAGATCAGGCTGTTGAGCACGGCCTCCTCAAGCCGGATATCCTCTTCGGCCGCGAGCTGATCGCGATGCGCCGGCTGGTTGATGAAGAGCACATCGACCTCGCCCGCCTCCAGCGCCGTCAGCTGCGTCGTCGCATCGGGTATGATGCGGAACTCGAAGGTGTCGAGATGGGGCGGGCCCTGATTCTCGACGATGGGCGGCCCCCAGGCGTAGTCGGGGTTGGGCTCCAAAATCAGGGATTGCCCCTGCTCCCACGACCGGAGCTTGAAAGGACCGCTGCCGATGAGATGAGCGCCCTCATCCTCCTCTGCCGCCTCGATCGACGCCGGGCTGATGATGGCGGCATAGGGCATGGTGAGGGTCGACCAGAAGGTGGGTGACGGCGCGGCGAAGTTGAAGCGCACCGTCCGCGTGTCCACCACATCCACCGACTGGATCTCGGTGATGCCGATGTAGATCGGCGAACTGGTGCCGACCTCCTTGAAGCGGTCGAAAGTGAGCTTCACGGCCTCGGCGTCGAGGGGGCTGCCGTCGTGGAAGGTGACGCCTTCCTTCAGCGTCATCGTCACGGACAGGCCCTCGGCGGATGTCTCCCAGCTCTCGGCGAGAAGTGGGTGGAGGTTGCTATCGGTATCGCGCACGACGAGAGTATCGTAGAGATAGGGCAGGACCAGGCTCAATCCCGAGCTCGGCGGCCCCTGCGGGTCGAGCGACCCTGGTTCCGACGTCATCGCCCGAACCAGGCGCCCGCCGGATGAGCCTTCACCGGTGAGTTGAGCAGTGCAGCCGCCGACCAACAGGAGGAGCACCGCCGACAGAGCCAGTAGCATTCTTGAGCGTGCACTTGAGTGTGTATACATAGTTCAGACCCTTTCAGGAACTAGATCGTTGACGCCCTCGGTCACGCGCGCTGCAATCCGCTCCGCAGCCTCCTGGCCCTGTCGCGTGCAGTCGGGCACGCCGACACCGTCGTAAGCGCATCCCGCGAGCTGGATCTGGCCGAGGTCCGCCGCCTTCGCGCGCAGATCGGCGACGAGATCCAGATGGCCAAGATCGTACTGCGGGTTGAGCTTTGGCCAGCGGTAGACGCGGGCCAGGTCGGGCTGCGCGTCGATCCCGACGATGTCGCTCACCTCATCCGCCGCGACCTGAGTCAGCGACGGGTCGTCCAACGCGACCACCTCCTCGCGCCCCGGCCCACCCATAAAGACTCGCAGCATCTGGTAGCCTTCGGGCGCGCGGTGGTCGAACTTGGTCGATGTGTAGGTGCAGGCTGTGATGCGCCGCTGCTCCGACTTCGGGATGATGAAGCCAAATCCTCGCAGCGGAGGCACGCCGGGACCGTCACGATAGGCCAGCGAGACGACCGCTGAGGAGACGTACCGAATCCTCTCCAGCCTCCGCGAAAGATCGTCGTCGAAGGAGCGGACAAGGCGACCGGACACGTTGGAGGGGGTGGTCAGGACCAGATCGTCGGCGCCCAACGCGCGGCCATCGGTCAGCCTGACGGTATAGGGCGACCCACCGTTGCTCGCACCGGTGATGGCCTCCACAGCGCTCTCGAGGCGGATGTGCATATAGGACGCGTCGAGGGCGTCCGCGAGGGCGTCGACGTACTGCTGCATGCCACCCCGCAAGCTCATGAACATCGGCAGCGGCTCCCGCCCCTCCCTCTCGGCCCTGGCGCGGTACTCGGCGGCCTTCTTGCGGGCTGCGAGCATCCCGCGCGTGAGGCTCCCGTAGGTCTGTTCGACCTCCATCAATCGCGGGAAACTCGCCTCGAGGCTGAGCTTGTCGGCGTCGGAGACGTGGATGCCCGAGAGCAGGGGCTCGGCGATCTTATCCAGCGCCTCCTGTCCGAGTCGCCGCCGGACGAAGCCGCCCAGCGTCTCATCACGCTCCTCACGGCGCGGCGGGATAAAGAGATCCATCGCCATGCGCAGCTTGCCCGGTATGGAGATCAGCGGAGAGAGCGCAAAGGGCAGGAAGCGTGTCGGCACGATGAGCATGATGCCCTCCGGCAGCGGGTGAAGTCGTCCGCCGCTGAGGACGTAGACCTTGCGCTGCGCTTCGTTGGTGCCCAGAAGATCGTCCTCTAGACCAAGCTCGCGGCACACCGTCAGGGCCCACGGCTTGCGCGTGAGGAAGCAGTCGGGACCTCCATCGATCAGGAAGTCATCCACCTGCTCAGAGACGAGCTTGCCGCCAAGGCGGTCCGTGCTCTCCAGCAGCGTGATCTCTACATCGGTGCGATCCGGTCCCAGCATCTTCTGCAGGTGGTAAGCCGTCGAGAGACCGGTGACGCCGCCGCCGACAATGACAATGCGATAGGGGGGTGCATTGCGTGATGGATTCATACTCTCTCCTTATTAGGTACCTCAGGGGTTTGCCGTGTCTGAATGACGGCAGCCAACGCTTTGATGAGCGCGGGGCCATCATCGAGCAGCGGAGCGCGGCGCAGGTGTAGGCCGGCGGCGGACGCTGTCTCCTTGAGCTCAATATCTAGATCGTAGAGGGTCTCCAGGTTCTCAATCACAAATCCGATCGGCACGACGAGCACCCGACTTGGTGCAACAGTCGGCTGGCGGTGAGCCTGCGCCAACACCGTCGCCGTGAGATCGGGACCAAGCCACGCCATAGCGCTGTTCGCAGGCGCGCTCTGGTAGGCGAGCTGCCATCGTCCCGTATCCAGGCCGAGTCTTTCTGCCACGCTGGCTGCTGTCTGTGAGACCTGCTCGGGGTACGGATCCTCACGCTCGAGCGCCCTCATCGGCACGCTGTGTGCGCTGAAGACCACCATGACCGCGTCGTGCTGACCCGGCGGGAAGCCCGCTAGACCCTTCCGCGCGGCGGTGGTCAGGCCCTCCAAGAAGGCCGGCTCTCGATGCCAATCCGCCACGAAGTCCACGGTCGGCGGGACGTCCAGGGCAGCCAAGGCGCGCGCCAAGGCTGCGCGATAGGCGCCCGCGGCAAACTGCCCCCCGTATGGCGTCAGGCAGGCAGCCACCAGATGCTGCACCCCAGCGCGTTGTGCCTCGCGGAGTGCATCGGCGATCGAGGGCGCGCCGTGGCGCATGCCCAGGACGACCGGGCGCCCGAGCCTCCGCGCG
This sequence comes from uncultured Anaerolineales bacterium, assembly GCA_964586915.1. Taxonomy (GTDB): domain Bacteria; phylum Chloroflexota; class Anaerolineae; order B4-G1; family SLSP01; genus PWVB01. The sequence goes on along the minus strand of CAZPJP010000161.1, from coordinate 810 downwards.
AGCGCCTCGGCGATGCGTTGGGGGATACGAGCCATCGGCGAGCTCCCCCCGATCCGCCGGTAGCGGTCCTCGTAGGCCGCGACCGCCGCAGCCGGCATTTCACGCCCGCCGCGAACGCTGGTCAGGAAGGCTGGGATCTCCTCTGGGCTCCTGGGCGCGCCGTGAGCCAAGAGCAATACGCCTTGCGCCGCCTTGTCGATCATCGTAGGGGCCCGCGACTGGCCTGAGTGCGGGGCTGATAGGTGCAGAACGGCTCCTCGGCCAGGTAATCGCCGGTCATCCCGTAGGCTCGCGCCCGGCAGCCTCCACAGATCCGCTTGAACTCGCAGATGCCGCACTTCCCCGTCAAAAGGTCCGGATCGCGAAGCGCCTTAAAGAGCGGGGCGTCCCGCCAGATGTCGGCAAGGGCCTGCTCGCGGACCGATCCGGCGCTTAGCGGAAGGTAACCGCAGGGAAAGACCTCGCCCCGATGACTGACGAAGCAGACGCCCGTGCCCGCCAGGCAGCCCCGGGTCATGGCGTGCATCGCCGGGCGTGTGCGCACGCGTCCGCCGTGGTCCCCTGGATGGCCGCCGGCCCGCTGCTGCCGGTGGTGGCTCGGAGGGCCGCGCCGCTCCTCGGGGGGAAGCTGGCGCTCCCGCTGCCGCACGATCCGGAAGTAGTGAGGCGCGCAGGTGGCCTTCAGCTGCAGATCGACCGCCTGCTCCGCCTCGTAGAGCCAGTTGAGGATCTCCTCATACGTCTCGGGCGAGATATGCGGATCCACGGCGAGCTCGACACCGCTCCCCACCGGCACCAGCATAAAGAGGT
>CAZPJP010000160.1:0-9116 GCA_964586915.1 uncultured Anaerolineales bacterium | reverse complement strand
CGGAGACGCGGCGCGTCCGCGGGGGTTCGCGGCTGCGCATCGTCTGCGTATTGTGGAGACCGATCGGTGACCCGTCTGGAGTCGTAGATGAAGCCAACTGTGCTGAATGACCGTTATCGTTTGACGGAGTTGATCGGCGCCGGAGGGATGGCAACCGTCTACCACGGCGAGGATTTGCTCCTGGAACGTTCGGTCGCCGTCAAATTCCTGCGCGAACCCTACGCCAGCGATCCTGACGCCCGCGAACGGTTTTTGCACGAGGCACGGGCCGCCGGAAAGCTCGACCATCCCAACATCGTGCACGTCTACGACGTCGGTCAGGACCAGGACAGCCGCCCGTACATTGTGATGGAGCTGGTGCCTGGTGAGGACCTGAAGACGTTGATCCGGCGCGACGCCCCGCTACCCGTTGCCGAGGCTCTGGCGCTCGCGCGCGAGATCTGCGCCGGGGTGGGACAGGCGCACCGGCAGGGAACGGTACACTGCGATCTCAAGCCGCAGAACATTCTGGTCACCGACGAGGACCAGGTTAAAGTCGTGGACTTTGGCATTGCTCGCGCAGCCCAGCAGGACGAGATCGAGCTGGAGCCCCTGGAGGTGGTCTGGGGAAGCCCACACTATTTGTCACCGGAGCAGGCGCAGGGGAAGAAGCCGACGCCAGCCTCGGATGTCTACAGCATCGGCGTGATCCTCTACGAGATGTTGACCGGCGTGCCACCCTTCCATGATCCTGATCCAGAGGTCCTGGCGCTGAAGCACTGCCGGGAGGAGCCGCCGCCCTTGACCCAGCTGAATCCGCGGGTGCCAAGGGGGCTGGATTGGCTGGTCCGCAAGATTCTCTCGAAGGAGCCTGCCCATCGCTACCGGAATGCCGAGCAGCTGGGCCTGGCACTGGAGCAGTACGTCCGCCACGGTCAGAGCGCGACGGGGCCCTACACGCCGGTCGCCGCTGAGACGCCGGTCGTTGCCACTCGAGCGGCTGGCGGCTCAAGCGCGGGCGGAGCAGGGAGACCGGAGGCCGCGCGGTCTCCGGTGCACGCTGGTGCAGGCACATCGGCTTCGCACGGTGGAAGTCCCCCTGAGGGTACGAAGGTGGAGAGCGAGGAAGGCACCCAACCCATTGCGGTGCGCGAAGGGGCGGACACGACGCTATGGATGCTGATGGCGGTCGCAGCCATCGCGGTCATTGGCCTCATCCCGCTGTGGCTTTTCGTCTACCAGGCTTACACAGCGCCCGTGGTCATGCCGACCCCGGTGGGTGATGAGACGCCGCGTCCGGCGACGCCCGGCACGGAGGCACTGGTCACGGTGCCGAACCTGACTGGGCTGAGTGCCGCCGACGCCCAACGTATGGCGCAGAGCCTGGGTCTGGAGATCGAGGTCCTGGGTGAGGAGGAATCATCGGATGCTCGGCCCGGAGCGGTCCTGGAACAGGCCCCGGGTCCGGGAGCGCGCGTGACCACCGACTCGACGGTGAGCGTCATCCTCGCCGCGGGGCGCACATTGGTGATGCCGGACGTTATCGGGTATGACCTGGACACGGTGCAATCCGGTCTCGAGTCCGAGGGGCTCCTTGTGGCGACGCAGGAGGCGCGCAGCAGGGAGCTATCGGGCACGGTTCTCGAGCAGGAGCCGGAGGCCCAGCAGGAGATCCGTGCTGGTGACACCGTGACGCTGACGGTGAGCGGTGGCAGTGATATCGCGATCCCGCTACGGGTGAATCTGAACGACCAAGTGATCCTGGAGCAGGCTTGGATCTCAGACTTCGGCTACCGTCCTGGCGCAAGTGTTCCGGTTACCCTGCGGTGGCGCTGTCTCGCCGAGTTCGGCGCCTCGTACAAGGTCTTCATACACTTGGTGAAGGACGACACGCAGATGTTGGTCGCGCAGCGGGACATCGTGCCGGTGAATGGCCTGCGCCCCACCACCTCCTGGACCCCGGGCGAAACGATCAGCGACCCGCATCAGATCAGCCTCCCGGAGCTCGCGCCCCCGGGCACGTACCAGATTCGCGTTGGGCTCTACAGCGACTCGGGCCGGCTGCCGGTGCTGGATGCCGGAGAGGCTCGCGTCGTCGATGATACGATCTTCGTCACCACGGTGACGGTGCAACCCTAGCGCCCTGCTGGCGTTGGCGCTTTCTGCTTGACCGTCGCCGGTTTCACCGCACTCACTGCGAGCGCTACGCCGAGCACCCCTCCGAAGAGACCATTTACCCTTACGTTCCCGTCGATTTCTGGTAGAATAGACCTAATATAGTGTGGGAAAAGAATAAGCGTTGCGGGATTCGCCCGTATCTGAAGGCCTGCGCTGCGGGCCAGGAGGCGTCATGAAGTCTAAAGGCAGCAGCAATTTCGTATATCTGATCATCATTGCCGCTGTGCTCTTTCTCGTCTACAGCTATATCTCGGGTGGCAACACCAGCGCAACGGTGCCACTGCCCCGAGTGGCTGAGGATGTGAGTGCCGGGAAGGTATCGAGCATCATCGTGCGGGGTGATGAGCTAAGCGTAACCTATAAGGAACCGACGGATTCTGGGGAGCGGGTGGTACTGACGCGCAAGGCACCTGAGTCCGGTGTCTTGGAGCAACTACAGATTCTGGGCGTGGATCAGGAGCACCTTCGCGCGATCAACATTGAGTTCGAGGAGCCCGTTGACTGGGGTACCTTGGTCAACATCGGGATCACGCTGATCAGCGTGCTGGCGGGTGTCGCTTTCTTCTATTTCTTCATCCGGCAGTTCCAAGGCGCGAACAACCAGGCGCTCTCTTTCGGCAAGAGCAAGGCGAGGATGTTCTCCGGCGACCGACCGACGGTGACCTTTGACGACGTCGCGGGGGTGGACGAGGCCAAGGAGGAGCTCAAGGAGGTCGTGGAGTTCCTCAAGGAGCCTCAGAAGTTCATCAGCCTGGGCGCACGGATTCCGAAGGGCGTGCTGTTGGTGGGGGCGCCGGGTACCGGCAAGACCCTGATGGCCAAGGCGGTGGCTGGTGAGGCCGGGGTGCCGTTCTTCAGCATCTCGGGCTCGGAGTTTGTCGAGATGTTCGTCGGCGTCGGCGCAAGCCGGGTCCGTGACCTCTTCGACCAGGCCAAGCGACACAGCCCGTGCATCGTGTTTGTCGACGAGATCGACGCCGTGGGTCGCTACCGCGGTGCCGGGTTAGGGGGCTCGCACGACGAGCGCGAGCAGACGCTGAATCAGATCCTGGTCGAGATGGACGGCTTTGACACCGACACGAATGTGATCGTGGTCGCCGCGACCAACCGGCCGGATATTCTCGATCCGGCGCTGCTGCGCCCGGGTCGTTTCGATCGTCGCGTCGTGCTGGATCAGCCCGACATCCGCGGTCGTGAGGCGATCTTTCGGGTCCACATCCGGGGAAAACCTGTCGCGGCCGAGATCGACCTGGAGCTCCTGGCGCAGTCGACGCCCGGTTTTGTCGGGGCGGATATCGAGAACGTCGTGAACGAGGCGGCGATTCTTGCGGCACGCAACGGCAAGCGACGCATCGGCATGGCGGAGTTCCAGGAGGCTATCGAGCGGGTGATCGCGGGCCCGGAGCGCCGGAGCCGGGTGATCTCCGAGGAAGAGCGCGAGGTCTTCGCCTATCACGAGGCCGGACACGCGGTCGTGGCCCACGTGCTGCCGCGCTGCGATCCGGTACGGAAGATCTCAATTGTGGCCCGGGGCATGGCCGGGGGCTACACGCTGACGATGCCGGAGGAAGATCACTACATCATGCAGCGCAGCAAGATGGAAGACGAGATGGCCAAGATGCTGGGCGGCCGCGCGGCCGAGGAGATCGTTTTTGACGAGATCAGCACCGGCGCCTCGGACGATCTGGGCAAGAGCACCAAGTTGGCGCGATCGATGGTGATGCGCTACGGCATGAGCGACAAGCTCGGGCCGCTGGTCTACGGTCGCAAGGAGGAACTCGTCTTCTTGGGCAAGGAGATCGGCGAGCAGCGTGACTACAGCGAGGCGATGGCGCAGGCGATTGATGACGAGGTCAAGGCCTTCGTGATGACGGCGCATGAGCGCGCCAAAGAGGCCCTGACGGCGAACCGTGAGGGGCTCGATCGGGTTGCCGAAGCGCTGCTGGATCGCGAGACACTGTCGAGCGAGGAGTTCGAGGCGGCTATGGAAGGGCGCCCGTTGCCTGCTCGGAAGGACGAGGATGCGTCCACCGCGCCGAATACAGAACGGGTGCTGAAGACGAAGCCCAAGACGTCGCCGGCAGCGGCGTAGTTCAGGCGCAATTTCGAGCCCCCGCTCAGCAATGAGCGGGGGTTTTTTCGATGGGCTGGGCCGCGGCGCGACGTCTGTCAGCCCGGGGCGGCGGGGCGAGTTTGTGCTGCGTCCACGAGGCGTTCCATCCACCGGAAGGAGTTGTGTGCGAATGGCGACTGAATCCAACGTCAAGCAGGTTGTGCCGTTTCTCTCTGTGTCGGATATCGTGGCCTCGGTTCGCTACTACGTCGATGGCCTTGGCTTTGAGATGACGGAGCGATGGATCGACGCAGGCCAGCTCCGCTGGTGCTGGCTCCAGCTTGGCGGCGCAGCGTTGATGCTGCAGGAATTCCGGAGCGAAGGGCACGACGCCTGGGCGCCCGAGGGGACGTTGGGTGAAGGCGTCGCGATCTACTTCGTCTGCGAGGACGCCCTGGCGATCTACCGGGAGGTCACGGCGCGCGGTGTCGAGGCTGACGAGCCCTTTCGTCGAGTTACAGGTTGAAGGTTAGCAGCTTTCAGGGTGTCCGACAACCTGACGCCCTGACCGGGGCGGTCGTTCGCCGTGGTTTAGTCGAAGTAGGTGTCCCCTTCCCAGAGCAGCGTTTTCGCCACATCGTCGTTGAGCTCGACACCGAGCCCCGGGCGTTCCGAAAGGTGCATAAAGCCATCGCGGATGAAAGGGCTGTCGCCCTCGCAGAGATCGGACCACCAGGGGATCTCCCGCCCGTGGAACTCGAGAACGAAGAAGTTGGGGACGGCGGCGCAGATGTGGCACGCGGCCATCATCCCCAGGGGCGAGCTGACGTTGTGGGGGGCGATGGGGACGTAGAAGGCGTCGGCGATCTCGGCGATGCGCTTGCCCTCGGCGATGCCGCCGGCTTTGGACAGGTCCGGCATGATGACGTCGACGGCCTGGCGCTGCAGGAGCTCGAGGAACTCGAAGCGCGTGTACTGGTTCTCGCCGCTACAGATGACGGTGCTGGTGGCGGCCCTCACCTGGGCCAGGGCGTCGACGTTCTCGGCCGGGACCGGCTCCTCCAGCCACATCAGGCGCAGGTCCTCGACGGCCTTCGCCAGCGTGATGGCGGAGGGCAGGTCGAACTGCCCGTGGCAGTCGATGGCGAGGTCGGTCTCGTAGCCAATAGCCTCGCGGGTGGTGCGGATCAGGTCGATGATGTGGCTCATCTCCTTGGCACCGGCGGTCCAGTTCCAGGGATCGAGCTTACCGACGCCGGTGTGGTCGACGTCGAACTTGACGGCGCTGTAGCCCTCGTCCTCAATCACCTCCGCCGCCTTGGCTGCGTAGGCCTCGGGCGTCTCGTCCTCACCGGCGTGGAGGTCGGCGTAGAGGCGGATGCGGTCGCGATACGTGCCGCCGAGGAGCTTGTAGACGGGCACGCCCAGCGCCTTGCCGGCGACGTCGTAGAGCGCGGTCTCGATGCCGGTGATGGCGAAGATGAGGGGGGCGTTGCTGGTGCCACCGTAGCGTCCGCGGCGCCGGAGCATCTCGTAGAGCGGGCCGGTGTTCGTTGGGTCCTTGCCGATCAGGATCGGGGTCAGGGCCTTGATGGCCTCCTTCACCGCGAAGCCGGAGGCGGCGGACGCTGAGTTGCACTCGCCGGTGCCCACGAGGCCCTCGTCGGTGTAGACGCGGACGAAGGTCCAGACGGAACCGCCGCTGTGGGGCTCGTGGCGACCGATGACGGCGGATTGGATGTCGGTGATACGCATGGGTTTGTCTCCTTGGGCTCACAGATAGTTTCCGGTTTTCAGTTTCCAGTTTCCCGTTTTCCGTTGTCGGGTGTCAGTTTAGGGGATTTCGGGGGGCGCGCTAGTTGGTGGGGGGGGCACGCTCTGACCAGTTGACGGCAGAGCGAGGGCTGCTATGCTGGAGGCCAGTCGCGCAACTAAAGTGAGCGCCTCAACCACTCAGGGGGTCAAGGTGTCGTCGAAGTCTCACGCTGAGGAGAGCGCCATCGCGTCAGAGGCCGTGGACGGTGACATAGGCGTCCGCTCCATGCGCGAGGGCGAGGAGGCTGCGGTACGGCGGGTGATGCGTCGCGCGTTCCCGCCCCCTGCGTGGCTCATCTTCTCATTGAGCCAGGACGTGCTGGTCGCAGAGCGCGCGGGGCGGATCGTCGGGGGTGCGGTACTCGACCTCTTCTCCATTCGCAACGGCCTGCAGGTGGGCTTTGTCTCCTGGATCTTCACCGATCCCGACGTCCAGGGTCTGGGCGCTGGTCAGGCGCTCACCGAGGCGGCGCTGGAGGTCTTCACGGCGAGTGGTGTCGACGAGATCTCAGCGTGTGTCGAGGGGTATAATACAAGCTCCAGCAAGCTCTTCTCAACGCGCGGCTTCTCAATCCTGTCGCTGGGCGAACAGCTTCGGCGCTATGGGTGGGGCATCTTCCGCTACTGGTGGCACGCCTGGCATTTCGTGGACGTCGGCCACTTCCTCTGGGCGCGTCCCGGTGAGGTCCGTCTCGATAGCCCCTGGTTGCAGTGGTGGGGGACGTGGCTGGCCAACGTTGGGATGGTGTGGCTGGCCTTCGCGCGGCGCCAAGCCTTTCAAGCCTTCGACGTCGAGCTCCTGTGGGTCGCCCCCCTTGCCCTGTTGACACTCTTCGGCCTGCGGACGTTGGCGATGTGGGCGGCGGCCAAAGCACAGGGCCTCGAGGTCCGCTATCGGGCGTGGGAATCGAGCGCGCCGTTGGCGCTGGGCATCGCCGCGGTCTTCGGCGGCCTTTTCCTCTTCCCTGGCAGCTTCTACCCGCCAGGCGATCGCTGGACCTATCGCGACGTGCTGCCGAAGCTCGGGCTGATGGCGTTGGCCGGCAGCCTGGCGACGCTTATGTGCGGCTGGGGTGCGTGGGCGGCCTTCTACCTGGGGATCGTGTCGCCAGCGCTGGCCTCGCCATTGGCCAGCTTGGCCAACCTCGGTGCGTACCTTGGCCTCTTCGATACGCTGATCGCTTTCTTCCCCTTCGTCAGCTTCAACGGACGGCGGCTCTGGGATTGGAACCGCTTGGCGTGGGCGGCGCTCTCGCTGGTCGCTGTCGCGCTCTGGTTCGCCCCGAGTGGCTAAGGGACCCGCCGGCCAAGATCTCGCCGCGAGGGTAGGGCTCTCTTGTCGATGAGCGCCACCGCTACTTGCACGCCGTCCGGCTCACCGCGGATGGAAGCGCCGAGGTCGGCGGCTCGCGTGCACAGGGCGGGTTCCTGCATCTGCTGCAGTGCGGCAGCCATCTTGGCGACGGTCAGCTTGGCGCGGGGGATGGGCGCCGGCCCGACGCCTAACTCAGCCACCTTTTGGCCCCAGATAAACTGGTCGATGATGTGCGGGATGACCAACGCGGGAATGCCGGCGCGGAAGCCGGCGGCGGTGGTGCCGAAGCCGCCGTGGTGGACGATCCCGTCGGCGCGCGGCAGCAGCCAATCGTGCGGGACGGAACCGGCGTGGAAGACCGTAGGAGGCAGTGGCAACTGGGCCATCGGCGCGTCCCAACCCTGGACGATGGCGCGCACCCCGGCCTCTTGTACCGCCGCCAGCGTGATCTGGGCCGCCTCGAGCGCATCGTCGCCGCTGAGTGCCATCGCGCCCAGGGTGACCACGATGGGTTGGGCGCCCGCGTCGAGGAAGGCCAGCAGGTCGCCGGGGGGCGTCCACGTCTGTGGCGCGGGGGCGAACCAATAGCCGGTCACACGGTGACGGGGTTCCCACAGCGGGTTGGGCGGGACGACGTGCGGGCTGAGTGGGATCAAGTTCAGCGTCGGGGAGGTGATCCCGGTCGGTCCCATCGGCGGGACGCCCAGCCGCTTGCGTATCCGATCGAGCGGGCGGGTCATCATCAGCCCCATTCCGGCACCGGCGACCTTCATCAAGGCGCGCTTTACGACGGAATCCTCGGGATCGTTGACAGGGATGGCCTCTGGCATCAACGTCACGCTGACAGTGGGCAGGCCGAGCGCATCGGCCTCGATGCTGCCGGCGGCGGTGTGCGAGACGATGACCGCGTCGGTGTCGCGGCTCAGCGCCAGCAGGTCGGCGTGCGATTGCTCGAGCATCGCGAAGGAGAAGCGCATCACGCGCATGAAGCCCACGATCCAGTGCGGCGACCTGGCACGGATGGCGGCAGCTTCCTGGCCGATGTCGATGTCGGGCCCGATGGGGGCAAAGGGGACACCGTAGCCCTCGACCAGGCCGCGCATGCAAGGGTGGGTGGCCAGGGTGACGCTATGGTCGCGTGCCAACAGGCCGAGGGCCAGGGCGATATAGGGCTGCACGTCGCCGCGCGTCCCGATGGTGGGGATGATGAAGTTGGTGTTGTCCTGCATGGTCTGTCCCTTCGCTTGTCAATCGGATACTTGATTGCAGCCGTGTAGGGTGGATTGGCAATCCGCCGTAGGTCGGAATATCATTCCGACCTACGGGAAGACCACGGCCAGTCCCGCGCTTCTGTGACCAAGCCTGCCTTGACTGGCTTGTTAAGCACGTAGTGGACGATGCGGTCCAATTCGTTGGCGTCACGCACGACGTGATCGTAGCTTTCTGCCTGCCAGAATGGGCCTTCGCGTCCCAGTATAAGGTTGGCTTGGCGCGCGGTGTGGCGTTTCAGCGACCGCAAAATACTAGAGATCATAGGATACGTGCTGTCTTCCTGCTTCAAAGGTGTGCAGACTAGGTGAACATGCGTGGGCATGATGCAAAAGGCTAGCAGGTCGTAGACCTGGGCGTGGCGGTAATGCAGTGCTTCCATTACCATAATGGCAATGCGCGGATCGGCCAACCAACGCGGACTGTCGGTCGCCGCATCCAGCGCCGCGTCGCATCGGCCGAAAGCGCGCCTGACGTCCACGTATGCCTGTCGCTCGCGTTCCTCGA
>CAZPJP010000159.1:0-9164 GCA_964586915.1 uncultured Anaerolineales bacterium | reverse complement strand
CCCTCCAGCATCATCAAGCCGCCGATCTCACTAGAGAGATCCCGTCCCCCCGTGCCGATGCCCTGCGTGATCCCGACGCCGCGGCGGGCCAGCTCGCACGTGACCGCCTGCAGCCCGGTGCCGGCCGCGGCCACGACCCCGACACCTCCGGGGGTGGGGGGCGTGTGGAGGATCTGGTTCGCGAATCCAAGGGCGACGCCATTGATAATCGCCGTTCCGGCGTCGGGCCCCATCACAAGCAAGCCTCGCTCCCGTGCGAACTCCTTCAACCGGCGCTCATCCTCTACGGAGACATTGTCGCTGAAGAGGAAGACGTGGAGGCCCCGGTTTAACACTTCGCGAGCGACGCCGGCTGCATACTGCCCGGCAACGGAGATGAGCGCGATGTTGGCGCCGTCGAGCTGCTTCACGGCAGCTTCCACGGTCTTGGGACGCGCGGCAACTTCACCGGGGCTCTGCCTTGGGGCTCGAGACTGCTCCAGGGCCGCGTTGGCCTCTTCAAGCGCCTTGTCAGCCAGCGCCTCGCTGTCGGCCCGCACGGCGATGACCAGATCATCGGCAGAGGCGGTATCGGCTTCAGACGTAAGCAGCCCGGCGTTATCAAGGATTCCCTTGTTGGCCGGGGTTCCCATGATGACAGCAGCATCCTGAACCCCATCCAGCCCGGCGATTTCCTGAGCGACCTGCAGAAGTGTGACCGAATCGTAATACTCTCCGCGCTTTATGGCGACTTTCGTGATCAACTTGTCCTCCCAACTACTGCGTAGCCACGCACAAATCCGTACAGCATATCCAGACCCGAGCTTGCTCCGAAATCCAGAATCCTGTCGACAGCCGCGTCGAGATCATCAGCCGGGCTCCCTGATAGACTGGCGAGTAGACGGTGCCATCGCTCATCCACGTAGCCAGACGCAGCGGCTTTGAGGAAGGCCAGGCTGAGCTGTGTGGTCCGCGCAGTCGCGCCGCTCAAGAGCGCTTCGGCCACAACTGCCTTCCGAGCGGAGCCTGCTGCCCACATAGCGATGAGCACGCCTGCTAGAATGTCATCACCTGAGGGGGTGAGTCCTGGGCCCAGGCCGGCGAGGGCGCCTGAAGCCCTGCTCAGCAGGTCAGCGCTTCCGCTCTTCAATGCTTCCTCCACTGTGTCCACCGCCGTGATCAACTTGCTTGTCGTCAGGGCCACGGACGGCGGTCCGTCGCGCCTCCGCAGCATAGTGGCCCCAACCCACTTTCGCAGCCGGTCAAAGAGATCGCTTCGGAGGTCGATGTCGCACCAGGCAGGTCTCGGGTTCCAGACGACCGTATCGGGTTCCATCTGAAGTGACCAGGGACCGATGCGAATCGCGGCTCCCTCGTGCCATAGACTGCAGCCGGTGGGCAACCTGGGGGGCAGCGTGTCCACCACGACATGGAAGGGACCGTTGCCGACGCTGGCGGTCGCGATGGCGATGATAGCGTCGTCGATCACAACGTTGATTACGCGGTCAAAATGGCCGAGAGGACGCACACGCTCAGCGTGGCCTTGCAGCGCTCTTGCTGCAGGGATACTGACGCTGCGGATCGTTGTGGAAAAGAGACAGGGCCACCGCGGCTGTGCGGTTGGCCCTGGGTGCTGACGATTGAGGTGACTCCCCTCTCCGTTCAATTCCGGAGGGATCTTCAGATGGTACGGTTCGTGTTCGCCACTGGCACCCACACCGTATGGGGTCAGAGGGGCGCCTGTGGGATAGCGACACCCTGCCGACTCTGCGTTCACACGGTGCCCGTCCCATAAGGTTCTACGTGTCTCTTGCATGAGGATGGAGGTGGACACGTTCCTTCCGTTTCTGGCATCACGGGAAAAGCGTCAACGGATTTGACAGCGAGGATCGCGGTGTTCTCTGCCAAGACCGCTAACGTGGCTGCTCTTGGCTACGGTCCCACAAATCAGTATACTGACTGAGGCCAAATTTGTCAATAGCGGGTGCTGCCTACTTGCTCAACTGGCCTGGATCGCGATGCGTGAGGACGCACTCGAGCTGTGCTGTCCGTCGGAGGTCGTCACATGCCTCGGCGGCAACGGGCGACTCAGAAGACCCCGGGCTCATCGAGGCGGTGGAGGCCCGCCTCGCGCGTCTGCCGAACGGCGCTCGCAACCTCCTCGCGGGTCACGCGGCGGTTGATTGGGTACTCGTCCGTCGCACAAGCCGCGGCGCGGTAGGCGGGGCGGTATTGGCCCATCACGTTGATATAGGTTTCGGGGGACACCTCCTCAGCCAGGAAGCGGGCTATATCGGCCGTGCCCGCGGCGTCTCCCGGCAGCACGAGATGGCGGACCAGCAACCCGCGCCGGGCGAGGCCGTCCTCATCGGTCACCAAATCACCCACCTGACGGTGCATTTCCTTGACCGCCTTGCGGTTTACCGCAGGGTAATCCTGCACAGCTGAGAGCGCATGAGCCGTGGCTGCGTCGGCGTACTTCATATCGGGCATGTAGATGTCTACAAACCCATCCATCAAGGCCAGTGCCTGCTCTGCGTCATAGCCCCCGGTATTGTAGACGATGGGGATGTGAAGTCCTTGCCTGACCGCCTCTGCCAGGCCCGGCACAATGTGCGAAGCCACATGCGTAGGTGAGACCAGATTGATGTTGTGGCATCCGCGAGCCTGCAGATCGAGCATGATGCGCGCCAGACCTTCAGCGTCTACGGTGAAGCCCGTCACGTACTGGCTGATGTCGTAGTTCTGACAGTAGACGCAGTGCAGATTGCAGCCGGAGAAGAAGATCGTGCCAGACCCCCGCCATCCGCTGAGGACCCGCTCCTCCCCTCGATGGGGACCGTAGCTTGCCACATGGACGGTGTCCTTAATGCCGCAGGGGCCGGCTTTCTCGGCGCGGTCGATGTGGCACCGGTTGCCGCAGAGCACACAATCGTGCAACGCGGCGTCGGCGGCTTCTACCCGGCTCGATAGCTCTCCTTGCTCAAGCATGCTCCGGTAACGGGGATCCATGGTCTCTCGTTCTCCTTGCCCTTGATCAATTTCATTCTAGCGGCAGAATCGCTCTTTGACAACGGGTGCGGTACCCGTCGCGTCACTTGACGCGTGCGAACATACACCTAGAATCTTGGCATGCTTAGCAGAAACGAGTACCCACAGTTCAAGTATCCCCGACGTCGTCTGGTCCGCGGCTTGGTCCAGCGGTTCACGCGGATCGCGCTTGCGGTTCTTGCGGATTTCCACGTGGTGGGGCGCGAGAACGCGCCCACGACGGGACCGCTTCTCGTAGTGGGCAACCACTTCAGTTTCCTCGACCCTGTGGCCCTGATCGCGGTTCTGCCCTGGCCGATCGAGTTTGTCGGTGGCTTCCGCGTTCCCAACGCGCCGCCCACGGTCGGATGGCTGCGCAAGCTGTGGGGCTATTATCCTGTCTACCGCGGAACCGGTTCGCAGATCGCGTTCCGGGCAGCTCAGGCCGTGCTGGGACAGGAAGGGGTGCTGGCGATCTTCCCGGAGGGCTCGAGCGCCCTCGCTATGCTGCGTCCTCCACGCCCAGGGGCTGCCTTTATGGCTGCGCGATCTCATGCTCGGATCCTGCCAATAGGACTTGATGGTCTCACAGATCTCTTTCCCGCTGTGCGCCGCGGTCGGCGCGCTAGCGTGAAGATACACATTGGCAAGCCCTTTGGTCCCTTTGAGGCGCCTGGCCGTGGACGAGACCGCCGGGAAAAGATTGACGCAATTGGCGACGAGATCATGCGGCATATCGCCGACCTGCTGCCGCCTGAGCGTCGAGGCTACTACTCACCCGATCCTACGATTCGTGCGGCTGCCCAAGGTGTCGTATACTACCCGTGGGACGAAGAACCGGAGGGTTGAGCGGCCGCTGACTCCGCATCATAAGACCGCGGCACACTGTATGTGTTAGCTGACGATCGAACCGGCGCCCGTGCGTGATCGGGATCGGCTCGACCATCGACCTGGAGGGCGCCTGGTAGCAGGCGCCCTCTTTTCTGGCGCGTGACGGAACGGACTGGCGAAGCCGCAGACCAGGCAGATCTTTAGAAAAAGTGAAGTAGTGATTGACAATCTTAAACTTGTCTATTAGAATTATTACATATCGAATCAGTCACAGCTCAGTGGAGGTCAACGATGTCCGAGCATTACGAGGAGACAGTTGCGTTACAGGATGCAGAACGGGTGGACGCGCTTGTCCAGATGAGTACAGGGCAGCTCGACATATCCGGGGGCGCGGACTCTCTGTTGGTGGGCCGTTTTGAGTACTCACGTCCGCCTTGGCGCCCCGAGATCTCTTATGAAGTTGCCGGCGGGGTGGGGCACCTCAAGGTCCGCCAGCCGAACCTTCAGGAGCTGCTCAAGGGAAGTCCCGGCTACGTCTGGTCTCTTGAGATCGGCGACCACGTACCGGTTGACCTGGCATTGAAGCTGGGTGCAGGCGATGCGAATCTTGCGCTCGGCGGAACGCGGATCCGTCATCTCGATGCCGCGGTCGGCAGCGGCGGGTTGATGGCCGATCTCTCGGGCACGATGCCCGAGCTAGAGGGCGTAGCCTTGAAAACCGGCAGTGGTCGCACCGGCTTGGTTCTTCAGGGCGACTACGCTGCGCTGGAAGCTCTCGACCTGAGAAACGCCAGCGGCGTCATCGACTTGGCCCTGGGTGGACATTACCCGGCGCTCGCCCGCATCAAGATCGACGGCGCGAGCGGCGATATCAGCCTGGGTCTCGCCGGCGACTACGCCTCGTTGGAGCAGCTATCAGTGAACACAGCCAGTGGGACCATTCAGCTCAACCTGGGCGGCGGTCTCCCCGAGACCTCTGAGGTCCGCGTCAACTGTGTCTCGGGCCAAGCCACAGTCGTCGTGCCCTCCGAGGTAGGAACTGCGATCCGCTTCTCGTCGGTGACCGGCAAGATCCAAGCGCCGGGCTTCCGGCGAGAGGGAGATCGCTACGTCAACGATGCGTATACCGAGGCACCCACGAAGGTGAATCTCAGGGTGTCAACCGTAAGCGGCAGGCTCATCGTGCAACCCAGCAGCCGGTAGGTACGTAGTACGTACAGACACAGGAAGGGAGGCGCGATGGAGCGTCGACAGGGTTGTCTGGTTGGCTTGCTGAAGCTTGCATTTCTCGATGCCCTCTTTGACTGGCTGCAGGCGCGGTTTGGTTTCGGGCGTGGCTGCTCTTGCACGGGGATGGGATGCGGCACCATCTTGTTGATTCTCTTCCTTGTTTTGGCTTGCTCTGTCGTGACGGGGACGGACTGGTTCCGCCTCTTCTAGAAATCAGCGGTACGAGCACAGCCCGGCGCAGTGTGTCTGCGCCGGGCTGTGCTCGTGGATGGATGCGTCTTGATGGGTCTTGGTTGGACTCCGTCTAGATATACTTCTCTCGAATCTCGGCGCTTACGTAGTCCAGAATCGCTACCGTAATGGCGATAAACCAGACGGCGATGCCGGCGGCGCGGAAGTTGAGCAGACGGATGTACTGGATGAGGATGAACCCGATGCCGCCGCCGCCGACGAGGCCGACGACCGTTGACATCCTGACATTGATGTCCCACCGGTAGATCGTGAAAGAGATGAAGGGCGGGACGATCTGCGGCACGACGCCGTACATGATGGTCTGCAGTGGCGTGGCTCCCGTCGACTGCACTGCCTCGATGGGACCAGGATCGATGCTCTCGATCGCCTCCGAGTAAAGCTTGGCCAGGGCTGCGACCGAGTGGATGGTCAGGGCAATGATGCCAGCGAAGGGGCCGATGCCGACCCACTGGGTCGCGATGATGACCCAGATCAGGGCCTCGATCGACCGCACGATATTGAGGACGGTGCGGTTGATGTAGTAGATGCCAAGGGTGATCCAAGACCCGGACATGAGGTTCTTGGCGGCGAGGAAGCTCACGGGCACGGCCAAGACAATTCCGAAGGCCGTGGCCATCATTCCCAGGAAGATCGTCTCCACCATGCGCACAACGCTTACCGTCAGAGGTTCGCTGGGGATAGGCGGGCCTAGGGAGGAGACCTGGCGGGCCTCTACACGGTGTATCTGGGGACCTCGGGCGCTGGGCGGGACCAGACGGTAAGGCATCGTCACGTCAATCTCGAAGCTTCCCTCGTCGTCCGCCATCACCGTCACGTATTCCCCTTCCTGCCTGATCCAGAACTCATTACCGATGGGATCCTCCCACCAGATCTCCACTTCCTCGTTGGGGATGAATCCCTCGCCCGTTAGGGTGATCTCGGTCCCCAGGACGAGTTGGTTCTCCTCATCGAGGTCTGAGAGTTCGCCGCATGTAGGGTCTGCCCTCAGGTATGGCTCACTGCCGTCCCTTTCTGGTGGGGGTGGGGGTGAGTCCTCGCACGGGACCTGAATCGGAGCCGAAGCCGATAGCGTCTCAGCGTCTCGCGTGATAGCAGCCTCCCACGGCCAGAGCACTCTGGAGAGAAGTGGCCATGTGTCGGGCAGCTCGGTCGCTGCCTTGTAGAGATCGATCTGAGCGATCTGCCATCCCAGTATGAAGAAGAGCAAGCCGATGACCACGAAGAGCAGCGCTCCTCCGCGATGCTCGGGATCGGTCTGTTTGTGGGCATCCCACACGTTCCAGATCCAAACGGCGGCGGTGCCTGCGACCATGATCCCGACGAAGAAGGGGCGTCGATCCAAGGCCCGCGCGAACTTCTCAAAGGCGCCCTCCTGACGCGGGGCGAGCAGGTTGATCCGCCATGCCACCAATGCAATGATGCTGGCTATCGATCCGAGCAGGAGGAGTCCGCGCCTAAGCTGACGTGCGAGTGCTTGACCAAGTCCAGGAATCACAAGCGACGCAGCTGCTGCGATCGGCGCCGGTACAAGACTCGGTTTGGGCTGCTTCTGCTTAGTCGGGCCGTTTCCTCTGGAGCGGTCGGCTGTGACCCGTTCTGGAATGCTCATGCGGTGTCTCCTATCGAACCTTCGAGGCCGCCGCCGACGCGCTCTGCTTCTTCCCCGTAGATCTCTCGGAATTGCGCATCCGTCATACCTCGGATGTCCGCGCGGCTGCCACGGTAGACGATCTCTCCCTCACGCAGACCGATCACACGCTCTGCGTAGCGCTGCACGAGATCCAAGTAGTGCAGGCTGCAGATGATGGTGATGCCGTCCTCTTGGTTGAGGTCCTCCAGATGCTGAAGGATCGAATGAGCGAGGACCGGGTCGAGGCTGGCGACGGGCTCATCAGCGAGGATCATCTTGGGCTCCTGTACGAGGGCGCGCGCAATGCCGACGCGCTGTTGCTGCCCGCCGCTAAGCTCATCAGCCCGTTTCTGGGCCTGGTCTGTGATGCCCATTCGCTCCAGCGCTGCCCAGGCCATCTCCTTGTCCTTCTTGGGGAAGCGAAGCAGCAGACTCCGCCACTGATCGACGTACCCGAGCCTGCCGGCGAGGACGTTGGTGATGACCTTCGAGCGTCGAACCAAGTTGAACTGCTGGAAGATCATGCCGATCTGACGGCGGATGCGTCGAAGCTCCGCCTGATCCGCCTGGGTGATGTCCTCGCCGTCCCATAGGATCTGGCCCTCGGTGGGCTCGACAAGGCGGTTGATGCAACGCAATAGCGTCGACTTCCCCGAGCCGCTCAGCCCAATGATGATGAGGAAGTCGCCATCCTCAACGGTGAAGCTGACGTCTCTCAGGGCAACGGTGCCGTCATCGTAAACTTTGGTGAGATTTCTGACCTCAAGCATAGAGGGTGCCTCCAGTCTTTCCCATAAGCCCCATCATTGCCACAAAGGGGGGACTCAAGTCCCCCCTTTGGCCGACCATACTGCAAGAAGCCGGCGCTGCCAACGTCCGTTCAAGATGACGATCTGCTGGACGTGCCGGCGGTGCTTATGGACAGTTTAGTCCTGTTGAAGTTCCTCGATGCTCAGACCGGACGCTTGAAGGACCTGGCGGAAGGGATCGTAGAAATCGTCACCATGTCGCTCGAGGCCATCCCAGCTATAGGCGATTCTCAACGCTTCCTGGCCCTCTTCAGTCTCGGAGATGGCGAGGAGCGCCTCGGTTATCTGGGTCTTCAGCTCCTCATCCAGCTCAGGCGCGTACTGTACGCCGTCGTTCGGGATGTCAGCGGTCACCTCGAAGACGATCACCTCTTCCATGACGTCGGGATTCTCATCCTCGATCGTGCTGCGCGCGTCCACATAGGTGGCACCGGCGTCGCAGTCGCCTCTGTAGACGGCAGCGACCACGGCGTCGTGACTACCGGCGTCAACCACCTCAGCTAGGTCCTGCTCCGGGTTGATGCCCTGCGCGCGCAGGGTCAACTGGGGGATGATCCAGCTGCTTGTGGAGAGCGGATCAGCTCGGCAGAAAGTCATGCCCTGCAGATCGGCGACGCTGTTGATGCCGCTGTCGGCGCGTGCGATCAACTGGCCATTGTACACAGGACTCCCGAATCGCACTGCGACCAAGGCGGACTCAACGCCACAGCGCTCGTTAGCCAGGACATAGGAAAAGGTGGCCAGCGAGCCCACATGGGCTTCGGGGGGGTCGGCGCACATGGCCTCAATGGCGCCGGCGTACTCTGTGGCGATACTGATGTCGAAGAAGAGGCCTGTCTCCTCCTCCAGTAGCGCGGCCAGCTCTTCAGCGCCCGTGGTTACCTCACCGGTGTCGCCGGACGGGACGAAGACCCAGATAATCGGGTTTTCCTCAGTGCCCAGCTCCGCCTCGCCGCCACACGCTGCCAGAAGTAGCAGGGCGACCAACGCCAGACTCAACACAGTCCATAGCTTCCTCATCGATCTTTCCTCCTTCGGTTGATCTAAGAGATACGTGAGTGCTCACACCCCTATACTACGCCCACCTGCCCATAGTGTCAATAGAGCAAGGGGGGATCACTTCGGCGTTTTCGAGTTCAGGGTTTGAAGGTCCGGGCTCAGCCACGCCAGGCTTGTCCCTCTTCGGCTGGGGTAGGGGTGCGGTAACCTGCGTGAAGCCCATCGATGGGCCGAAAGGCTGACTTGCTTCAGGGCATGACCCTGCTATGATGCCAGAGTCCAAGAGTTCATAAGGGAGTGGAGAATGGCAAACTGCTTCTCAAAGCTTTGCCGGGCGGGTGTGGGGCTTGTGGTTGTCTTCTTGCTGTTGGCGTCCGTTGGCTGTGTGCGGCGCGAAGTTGTGA
>CAZPJP010000158.1:5115-9214 GCA_964586915.1 uncultured Anaerolineales bacterium | reverse complement strand
GGCGAACCTGTGGTGTTAACAGGCGAACCTGTGGTGTTAACAGGCGAACCTGTGGCATCCACAGGCACAATGACAGTCCGCTGCTCCGACAGAGCCCGCCGCGCGAGCTCGTGAGAGCGCCCCTCGTGAACACCGGTGTCAAATGCTATGGTCAATCGCTCCGTCTCAGGATCGTAGACCCAGAGATCTGCACCCTCGGCATCGAGCAGACGGGTGCCGTGCTCAACAATTGCCTGCAGAACGTCAGATGGCTCAAGTAACTCACTCAACACCAGCGAGATCCGGTAGAGCTCACGCAGCTCCTCCGAGCGCTGACGCGTCTGCTCAGAGAGATTCAGGTTTTCCAGAACTACGGAGATCTGACCAGCAAGGCTCTGCGCGAGCTCGCGCGTGTCGGGATCCACAGGGGACGACACGTCGAGACTTCCTGTGGTTTCTAGGGGTTGGATCAGACCGATGAACCCGTTGCGAATGCCGGCACTCACGATCGGGACATACAACACGCGCTGTAGATCATACCCTTCCAGGCCTGTCCTGAGGCCAGCCGAAGGGCCTTCCGAATCCCCCTGTGAGCCGGTGTTGCCTACAGGCGAACCTGTGGTGTTGACAGGCGAACCTGTGGTGTTGACAGGCGAACCTGTGGCGTCTATAGGCGAGGCTGTCGCGCCAGCATCGGACCCAGCCCGTCCCAGCAGAGGCATGATCGGTCCGAACTCCGGCTCCGTCAGTCCCCGGAAGAAGACGAAGTGTTCCTCCGACAGGGTCAGATCCTCATCGATAAGGGAGATGAGCTCCCCTTCTGGACTGACGACCGCGTGGGAATGCACCACCGGAGCGTCGGGATGCGGGAACGTGAAGATCACAACCGCCATATCGAGGCCTTGCGCAAGGATCTGAGCGATCTCTTGAAGCACCTCTTCGGCATCCAGCTCCGGGTCCGAGCCGGCCTGCAGGACGCGACTGATCAGATATTGCTGACGCTCATTGCGCTGCGTGTCCTCGAAGAGGCGCGCGTTATCCAGCGCCAGAGCAACCTGCTCGCCTATGCTGCGAACGAGCGCCAGCTCCTCCTCAGACCACACTCGCTTCGGATCGGAGAGACCCAGATAACCGAGCGTCTGATCACCAACACGCATGGGCTCCATAACGACGGGCGTGCCACCGTCGAGAACGACGCTATGATCCGCCGCTCCGGCGGCCAACTCATCAGGCACAGGCAGCGGCGCCACCGGAATCGTGTCAACTTGATCGTACTCGTAAGCAAGGGGACGCATACGCTTAGTCACTCGTGCCCAACCCCGACGACTATAGTCGACCTGCAGCTGCTGAAGCTCGGCCAGCGTCGCCTCCATCCTCTCCAAAGTGCGCGCGTTATTCAGCGCGACGGTGAGCTGGTCGGCCATCAAATGCAGCATACGGAGGTCGTCATCAGAGAAGGCCATCTCCTCGTCACTCTGCACGTCAAGGACACCCACAACGCGTCCCTCCAGCATCATGGGAAGCGCCGCCTCGGACTTCGTCAGAGGGAGATCTGACCTGCGGTGTTCAAAGGAGAACCTGTGGCCTGCAAGGACATCATCGAATGCCGCAGCATCCTGCCCACCGTCGAATGCCACTCGTGGCACCCCCCGCGCCGCAACGTAGCCAACGATAGTGGCCTGCGCGACCCGCACTCGATGCCCACGACTCAGCATCCGTCGACCGCCCTCCGAGGAGGCCGCACGGAGAACCGCCCATTCCTGATTGTCATCCAGAATGTAGATACCGGTATGATAGAACCCGAAATGCTCCGACACCGCGTCAACCGCGGTTTCCAGCAGAGCGTTCACGGGCGTGCCAGTCGCGCCTGCGCGCTCTCGGGCAGCCTCCTGACTGACGAGCGCCATCGCCTCAAGCTGCGCGTTTCGGCGCTGCAGAGCGTCCGTGCGCTCCGCGACAATTCCTTCGAGATGCGTCGCTTCCTCTCGCAACCGACTCACTGCATCGTTGAACGTCCGCGCTACACGTCCCACCTCATCCGCACGGTCAAGCTCAATGGGGTGATCGAGATCTCCCGCCCTGATCGACGCGGCGTCCTCCGCCAGATGATGCAGTGGCGCCAGAATCAACATGTCCAAAGAGAGATAGAGGATCAGCACCAGCCCAAGTACACCCACCCCGCCAGCGATGAGAAACGGATAGAGCGGTAGATCTACCTCCGAAAGCCGCTCTCCAACGACAAGATGAAACGTGATCGACGTCAAGGGCAAGAGCAGCAGCAGCGCGAGGCCTGCTACAACCAGGATGATCCGCCAACGAAGGCTCAAGCCATTACGCATCAGAGTTAGCCTCCAGATCCGGTTGCCGAGACACCGTGACCTCACTCATCGAACCGGACCAACTGAATCCGACTTCGCTCAACTCGCAGCGCCCGACCCAGTTCCTCCGCAGCACTCCGGAGGATCGCATCCGTGCTCGTCAGGGCGCGCACACGGCCCACAATCTCGCTCCGCGCGGCTTCCTGACTTGCCCTAAGGCGAGTCTCCTCAAGCAGCCGCGCGTTGTCGAGAGCGAGGTCCAGTTGGTTGACCACCGCCTCGACCAGCTGCACGCTCTGATCCGTCCATGGGGCGCCGCGTTCGAAACGCAGTAAGCCCAGTCGCTGCCCGGCAACGTGGATCGGAGCCAGCAGGAGATGCTGACCATCGGCGGTCTCCACTCGCGTTACCTTCTCCGGCGAGCCAATCTGATCCATCGGGCCCTGCTCCCCCGTCTCCGTACCGTCCAGAGACACAGAGGCCTCCGTCTCACCAAGCTCGTAAGTGTAGGCTAAGTGCATCTCACGCCGGGCTAGAGCCTGCCGCCAGAGATCGATGGCGTCGGTGTCCTGATAACGGCGCAACTGGTCCATCGTCACCCGGGTCTCTTCCAGAAGCCGCGCGTTCTCAATAGCGACGGCGATACCTTCAGCAAGAACCCGGAAGGTCTCAATATCGCCCTCATCGAAAGCTGCAGGCTCCTGAGTCTGAATGTCGAGAACGCCGATGATCCGGTCACCAATGATCAGAGGGAACGCAATCTCGGACTTCGTACCCGGTAGGTCCGGGTTGTTGAACCACGCCGCATCCTCTCCAACGTCAAGCGCAAAGCGGGGGAGGCCCTGCTCTGCAACGTAGCCGACGATGCCCTGCGCGCCTACCCTGAGGCGATGTCCCCGTGCCAACATCCGTTGACCAGCCTCGGAGGAAGCGGCTCGAAGAACGGCCCACTCCCCTTGAGCGCCCAGCAGGAAGATGCCCACATGGTAGAAACCAAATCGCTCGGATATCAACCGGGACGCAGTCTGCAGCAGCTCTTCCTGAGTCTGAATTGAGACAGCAGCCTGACTCAGCTCCGCAATGGCGCGGAACTGCTCTGCCCGTCGGCCGAGCTCGCGGGTTCGTGCCCCCACGCGCTCCGAGAGCTCGTGCCGCGCAACGGCAAGCTCGGCGGAGGTCCGCCTCAATCCGGCCAACACCCCACGAAGGCTGCGCAGATTGACGAAGTTCACGAAACCGGCAGTGCTGACGATCATCAACCATCCAAAGGAAAGGGCAAAGAAGGGGAAGCTATCCAAAGACGTGGGCATCGGAGGGACGTACCAGCCAGCCAGCTGGAGCGTCGCGACGCCGAGGTAGGAGGACAGCGCAATACCCGCGAAAAGCAAGGCGCTCGCTGGCTGCAAGAGGCTGCCAGCCAACCCCACGGGCCAAAAGACCAGAAGCCACGTCGCAGACCGGTATCCGTTGAAGAGCGCCGCAGCAAGGACGATGGCACCCAACGTGCTCCACGCGTAGATCCGCGCGACCCGCTCGACCTGACCGAGCTTGGTCATCACCAGACAGAGGAGGGACAGTGGCAAGAACGCCATAGGGAAGAGCCCGGTGAGGATAGTCTGTCGCGTCGATCCGAAATAGCCGCGTTGCCCTCCTACCAAGACAAAAACCAACAGGGAGGTCGCAATGAAGAAACCCAGGACCGCCAACGTGTTGAGCAACACACCACGGCGGATCTCTTCCTCGTCCAGCCCTTTGGCGACAGACACAAGACGCCGCCAGGCCTGCGCCAGGGCTTGGGCGGC
>CAZPJP010000158.1:0-5015 GCA_964586915.1 uncultured Anaerolineales bacterium | reverse complement strand
GGGCGGCCACTCCACGCCGGGCGTCCACTTCACGCCGGGCGTACACTCCACGCCTTGGGCTTCTGATTGGGATCTTCCGCCCTGCCTCCTCAGCCTCTGAGGGGACCCGAGCCGGTTCACCTATGTGTCGCGTATCTCGGTCACTCATTCTGCTTCCTCCGCCCTTCCGCCCTCTGCTCCGTGGTCCCGCTGCTGAGAGCCGCCGATCTGCAGCACGGCGGCACCCCGCTTTGCATCGAGAGCAGTTCCCAGCTCCGCCAGGGCGCGTTCCAGCACAGACTCAATTGCGGCCTCCGCGCGTATCCGCGCAGTCACCTGGCCGATGGTCTGCTCCAGCGTAGCCCGGCGGCTGATGTCATCCAAAAGGCGTTGATTCTCAGCAGCCAGAGCCAATTGCTCCACCAGCGATTCCACAAGGCCCAGCTCCTCATCGGTCCAGTCTCGCGGACGCTCCAGACCTAGGACGCCCACCACCTGGTCGCCCTGCATCAGCGGAACACGCAACCGACCCGCCTCGACAGCCGGACCCTCCAGATCAAGGCCGTCCTCGACCTCCCGGAGGACATCATCTCCAAGCGGCTGCGCCAGGTCTCCCTGACGATCATATCCGGAGATCTCGTTGAGTCCGAGGTAAGCCGACCAGGCCTGAGTCTGATATCGACGCTGAAGGCGACGAGCGCGCTCGAGCGCCGCCTGGGTTTCGGCAAACAGACTCGCGTTCTGGACCGCCACGGCCACCTGATCGGCAAGGTTCTGCAGGACAGCAATGGCCGCCTCGTCGAAGGCGCCGCTGTCAACACTCTGCACCGTCATAGCCCCGATGATCCGGTCACCATAGCGCAGCGGCAGGGCAAGCTCGGACTTCGTCTCCGGAAGCAAGGGGTTCGCAAATCTCACCACCTCATCCTCAGTGCTCTGCAAAATGAGGGCCTCACCGGTCTTGGTAGATTGCCCGATCATCGATCTTCCGCCGACGGCTAGCCGCCAGCCCTGTGCCAGCATCTCAGCACCAGCCTCACCGGTTCCGGCCCGAAGCACCGCATCCTCTCCCTCCTCATCGATCAAGAAGAGTCCTACGTAGTAGAGGTCAAACCGCTCGCGAACCAACTCGACAACCCGGGGCAACAACTGGATTGGATCGAGTATAGAGGTCGTCGCACGCGAGACCTCGGTCACGGCCTCCAAGCCGCGCGTCCGCTCCTGTACCCGTTGCTCGAGCCCACCGATCAGGTCACGTAGCTGGGCCGTCATCGCATTGAAGGCCTGAGCCAGGGCGCCAATCTCATCTTCACGCTCGATCTGGGCCACGAGATTCAGCTCGCCTCCGGCGATCCGGGTCGCTGTCCTGGCCAGTTCTGATAGCGATCCCGAGATATCTCGGGAGAGATAGAGCGCGGCAGCGACCGCAGCCAGAGCCGCCATGGCAGCCACAGCAGCGTTGACGAATGACGTCATCCGAGCGCTGGCGAGAACCTCAGAGCGCGCCACCTCGGATACCACGCCGACAGCCAGGTCGGGCACCCACGTGTAAACACCCAGGACGGGCACCCCCCTGTGGTTCTCATAGGCCGCACGCGCCACCTCGTCTTGGCCCATCATTGCCGCATCAATGGCAGCACTGTGAACCGGCAGAAAACCGCCGGAGAGCGTGGGCTGGGTCAGGAGCATATAATCTCGGCCAATTAGATGCGTCGCGCGCGTCCCGCCTGCCGTGAGGTCTACACGCTCTGTGGACGCTTCGGAATCCACAGGCGTGACACCCGAACGCGCGATCCGGTTCAGCTGGGTCATATCCGCCCGACCCGCGAGCACGCCATACGTGAAGGTCCCGAGCTTCAGTGGACGGACAAAGATCGTGGACACGCCCTCGACAACGGGGTCATAGTGAGGTGGTTCAAGATACGCACCTTCAACACCCTGTTGGAAGTAGTCGCGCCGGGCGACAGACCGGCCCTCTAGGTTGGGATTCGTCGAAAGCACCACGAAACCGTCATTATCGATGAGGAAGATCTCTGTAAACCATTGTGTGCGATCGATCACGTTGGCGAAGCGAACTCGAAGCTGCTGTTTCGACTGCAACTGATACTCGTAGGTCAGACTGCGCAACAGGACAGACTGGGCGCGCTGAACCTCATAATCCTCGACGACCAGAGACTGCAGAGCAAACGCAAGCTGATCGACCCACGTCTCGATCGCCTGTCCCTTCAGAATCACCTCTGTCTCAAGTTGGTCATAGACACGCTGTCGCATCGTGCGAACACCTAACAGGATCGAGGTCGCGCTGACGGCTACAGCGACCACAAGCACCAACACAATGAAGGTCACAGCGAGTCGAACCCGGATCTCGTTCATGATTCCCTCTCTGTGGTGTCCACAGGCTTGCGCTCAGGCGGAACCCACTGGACGAAGGCCCGGGAGGCGTCAACTGCTTGCCCGATCTCCCGAACCGCCGTCTCCATAAGGTCGGCGAAATCCACTGTCGCGCGCATTCGATCGCTGATCTCCCGAGCCACACGCTCACGCGCAGCGGACCGCTGTGTCTGCTCGTACAGCCGCGCGCTGTCGAGCGCCTGAGAGAACTGGTCGGTCAGGGCGGTAAGCAGCTCGATATCGTCGGCATCCCAAGCTTCTCCACCTTCGTGGCGTTGGTAGTTGATCGCCCCAATGACTTCTCCGCCCACACGCAGCGGAATCGCCACCGCGGGGGAAGATCCTACGTCCCTCTGCACGGTCTCGCGGGCCTCCAACGCCTGCAATGTGACCGTATCCCAATCGCCCTCGGATGGAACGATATGGCCATCTGCATAACGATATCCCCAGGCTCCCCGCTCTCGCAGTAGCTCTTGCCACGCATTGGCAGCGACGTCCCCGTAGGCGCGACGCACCGCAGCCATCGCTCGTTCGCTCTCCGCAAAGAGCTCGGCGTTGTTAAGCGCGACCGCCAGCAGGTCGGCCATGGTTTGAAGCACCGTCACGACATCCTCGTCGAAGAAATCGGGCTGCGAGCTCTGGACGGTGAGCGCACCCAGGACGCGGTCACGCGCGCGCAAGGGCAACGCGGCCTCAGCCCGGGTTTCCGGCAACTCCGGCGCGACGAGCCGGACCTGGTCCTCTTCGGCGTGTTGAGCAAAGCGACTCTGACGATGCTCGATGGACCACCCGATCATACCCTCGCCAACGCGGATGCGGTGACCACGCGCTAGCATTCTACGCCCGGGTTCCCCGGTTCCGGCGCGCAACACGGCCCATTCACCGGCACCTTCGACGACGAAAAAACCCACGTAGTAGAGACCGAAAGCTTCACGAATCAGATTGACGGACTCAACAATCAGCTCATGAACGTCTAGAATCTCTCCCGCGGCGTAGGCCACCTGGGCGGCGGCTTCCAGGTAGCGAGAGCGCCGACCGAGATCCTCAGTGCGCTCCGCGACCCGCCGCTCCAGCGAATCTCGCATCTGTTGCAGCTCCCAGTTACGGGCACGCACTGCACGTTCCTCGACCTGAAGACGTCCAAGCAGCGTCTGGAACCCTCGGTTCGACAGGGTAATCAACCCCGCTGTGATCAGAAAGAGCACTGTGTAGTTGAGGAGGACCTCCATAGGCGAGTCCTGATCAAACGGCAACATCCCGCTCATCTCAGCCTCCACCAATCCCCACCCAAGCAACAGCGTCAACGCTACCACGAAAGCAGTGTAGCGCCCCCCCAGGAGGAGCCCAGTCAGCATAATGACCATCATATACGCGCTGTAGCTCGCAGCCCGGACGCCGCCCAGATTGATGCTCATCGCGGCGAGGCCTAGCCAGACGACGCAGACCAGCACCCCACTGGCCAGCCTTATCCGCCCGCGGCGGATCATAAACATCACGAAAACGCTGAGAAGGCTGACTCCCAGTGGCGGCAACAACCCTGTCCATAGCGTGTTGCCCGGGACACCTTCGGACCCAGCGCTGGTAAACAAGCGGTACAGTCCGTAGACTCCGGGAGCCACGACAAAAAGCGCCGCGACCACGTAGGCAAGCTGTGCCTGGCGGGTTTTCTCCTCGTCAGGAAAGACCGGAGGACTGAAGAGCGACTTCATCCAACGGATCATTGTGGACACTCCTTCGCTCGGTCACCAGATGCTGGGGCACCCACTTCCTGCGGCGCCACACAGAGTGAGGCGCCACACAGAGTGAGGCACCACACGGAGTGGGGCACCTCACAGAGTGAGGCATGTTCAAACGTCGCGCGCTTCCCCACTTCCCATACGAACCTCAATATTCGAGATGCCCAAATTCTCGCCGATCTCACGCAGTGCAGTCTGAAGAATCAAGTCTATGTCAAGAGTCTGCCGTACGTTCGCCGTGATCTCGCGAAACAGGCGCTCTCGTTGAGCGCGAACTCGGCTCTCGTTCAGCAGATAGGCAGTTTCCAACAACTGGCCCGCCTGCGCGGCAATATTCTCGACAAGCGTGCGCTCCTCTGCCGTCCAGGGCCTGCCCTGAGCGGAGCCGCAGGGCGGCGTTTCACCCCTCTCGGAGGCATCCAGCCCGTCCGATTCGGCTCGCTCGCGCTCAAGCACAATGGTACCGATCACCTGTCCGCGAAGAGAAATCGGCACCACCAACTGCTCTCCAAGACCTTCCACGGTCCTTGCAACCGCACCGGTCGTTGCGACCTCTTCGGTCGTTGCGACCTCTTCGGTCGTTGCGACCTCTCCGGTCGTTGCGACCGCGCCGGGCTCGGCTTCCGGCACACCGAGCGGAGTCTCAGAATCGACCGCCACCGGAAACACACGCAGGCCATCGAAAACATATCCACGCTCCAAGCTAGATCTCCGCCAGACTGTATCCACGCGCTCACTGTACGCAGACTGCAGGCGCTCGATCGTCAGCCGGCTTTCCTCGAAGCGCTTCGCATTGTCGATGGCGAGAGCCAGCTGGTCGGCCACGACCCCCAACACCTCAAGATCCGCGGAACTAAAAGCGCCGGGCTCTTCGGACTGCACGTCCAAGACACCGATCACGTCGTCGTG
>CAZPJP010000157.1:0-9253 GCA_964586915.1 uncultured Anaerolineales bacterium | reverse complement strand
CGATCTAGGCTTGGCCGGTAAGAAAGCGTAGTTCGGGGGTAAGACCCGCGCGGGCCGATTGCGGCGGTTGCGCCGGTTAGGCCGGTTGCGCCGGTTAGACCGGTTCTTGTGAGCAATCAGGCAACCTTCAACGGGCAGGGTCCGCGCTCGTAGAATGATGATATCGATGCGCGCCGACGGACCAGATTGATGGCCTCTATGCATCCACAACTTTCGACAGGCGATAGCGTCCCCTCGACGGCGTGCAGAGGCCGGAGGTGCTGGGTCGGCGTCATCCTCGCCCTGCTGCTGGTCGTCCTCGGGGCCACGAGCTCCGGGGTGCTGGGCAATGGCAAGACGCGAAGGGGGGCGGTGGCTGAGGTCACCGCCCCTGCTGCTGCCAACGGGACGACTTTCCGCCGCACCACGATCTCGATCCCCACCTACCCCTATGCCGACTATCTCGAGGAGGCACACGACCCCACCTACAATATCACCTATCCGGTGCTTGACTGGGACCGATACACCGCATCGAACCCTACCGCCGCGCCGCAGGACTATGAGCTTCTCGTGCTGGAGAACCCCTATCTAGAAGTCACACTCCTACCGGAGCTCGGGGGACGTGTCTACCAGCTCATTGACAGAGAAACGGGACACAATCACTTCTACCAGAACCCGGTCATCAAGCCAACCTACTGGGGACCACCCGAGCAGGGATGGTGGTTGAGTGTAGGTGGGCTGGAGTGGTGTCTGCCGGTCGACGAGCATGGATACGAATGGGGCATCCCCTGGTCCTGGTCAGTTCTCACCTCCACAGCCGGCGTCACGGTAACGGTGCAGGACACCACAGCAACCGACCGGCTGCGCGCCTCGGTCGACGTCTTCCTGCCCTCCGATCGAGCGGTCCTGATTGTGCAGCCCCACATCGAGAATCCAACCTTGGCCCCCATCGACTACAAGTTCTGGTCCAATGCCTCGATCGCACCCGGAGCTGCCAACACGCCAACGGAGGGCCTGAGATTCATCTTCAATAGCCCGGAGATGTCGGTCCACTCGACCAACGACGAGCGATTGCCCGGAGCCTCGCCCGCGTATCCGACGGCGCCGGATCACCGGTTCTCGTGGCCCGTTTACGAGGGCGTCGACTACTCGTATCTGCGCAATTGGACCGGCTGGCTTGGCTTCTTCGAGTATCCCGATGCTACCAAGGGGTATGTCGGGGTCTACGACGAGGTGCAGGACGAGGGCGTCGTACGCGTCTTTCCACCGAAGATCGCAGTGGGAGCCAAAGGCTTCGCCACAGGCTGGTCCGATGCGCTGCCCTGGACCATCTGGACCGACGAGCGCTCGGGCGGCGTCGAGCTTCACGGCGGGCTCGCCCCCACGTTCTGGGACACGACGGAGCTTCCGCCAGGCGGAAGCGTGACCTGGCGGGAGGCCTGGTACCCGGTGAAAGACTTGGGAGACGTCACCGTGGCCTCGGAGGAGGCCGCACTGCGCGTGACCCAGAGCTCGGAGCGGTTACGCCTTGGCGTGCAGCCGACCCGCGCCTGGCCCAGCGATCAGAGCGAGCTCTACGTTTGGGAGCGCGCGACGTGCGACGAGCTGGCGCACTGGACGCTCCTCTCCCAGGACCCAACCCGAGTCTACCAGAACGCGCTCAGCGTCGGGAACCGAACGTTGGACGAGATCGCGGTCGCGTATGTGGATGCGGATCACAACGTGCTAGCAGCCTACGGCCCCAAAGACTGCGTAGACTTTGTGATGCCCGACCCCCACCTGGGCTACGGGATCAACATCCGCGACGTCTCACGGCTGCCCGCGCTCGGCGATCCATTGGGCTTTCAGTGGGTGAAGCTCTGGGAGGAGTATTCTGGCATGCCTACTCGGGTGTCAGACTATCGCGTGCTCTACAACGTCAACTGTGCCGCCTACGTCAATGACCTCAATGGCTGGCGCACTAAGATCCGACAGATCGCCGCGGCAGGGCGGGGCAGCGTCGACGCCTACGAGATCTGCAATGAGCCCAACGTTAAGAACGCCAACTGGGGCGGCAACCCACCCGACCCGCAGCGTTTCACGGAGATGCTCTGCATCGCCAACAGCGAGATCAAGGCCATCGATCCTGGCGCGCGGGTCGTCAGCGGCGGATTGGCGCCGGTCGGACGCATCCCACCCCCGTGGTCGTGCGGTGAGGGCAACAACTGCACGACGATGGATGAGCAGGCCTTTCTGCAAGCGATGCTC
Source organism: uncultured Anaerolineales bacterium (assembly GCA_964586915.1). Lineage (GTDB taxonomy): Bacteria > Chloroflexota > Anaerolineae > B4-G1 > SLSP01 > PWVB01. Next base: position 7,027 of record CAZPJP010000157.1, on the reverse strand, counting down.
GACCACGGCGCGGCCTCCTGTATGGATGCTTTCGGCTACCATCCCTACGGCTTCGCATCCCCTCCGGGACGCGACCCGGAGATTGTGAGCAATGCCTTTGCCTTCCGGGGAGTGGAATCGATGCGCGACATTCTGGTCGATGCTGGGTTGCAGTCACTGCCCGTCTGGGCCACGGAGTTCAACTGGCTCCGGCGCCCGGCTGAGGACGGCTACGAGTGGTGTGATGACAACCAAAGCTACGCGCCCTATTTCCTGTGGCAGGAGGTCACATCGGTAACCCAGGCTGACTATCTCGTACGTGCCTTCCAGTACGCCGACACCCATTGGCCCTGGATGGAGGGCATGTTCGTCTGGAACCTCGACTGGCACGACTACTTGACCTGGTGGCCCTGTGCACACAGCCGTTACTACGGGCTGCGACGCCAGGAAGGCAGCTCCCTAGGCGCCTCGACGCCGGCCTATGATGCTCTAGTGGCGATGGACAAGCGGCACGGGCTGCAGAGTGCGCCGATGCTTTCGGTGGCGCCGACGCGTCGCCTCTGGCTTGCCGAGATGGTTGCGCCGCAGGTGCTCACGACCTCTTTCTCCATCACCAACACGGGCTCCGGCGAGCTGACGTGGACGGCGACGATCTCCCCGACAAGCTCCCTCTATCCGACGCTCGCTCCTCTCCACGGCGTGCAGGGTGAGGCGCTCGTGGCCAGCGTGGACACGGCGAAGCTCGAGGTGGGGACCTACACGGCGACGCTGACAATCAGTGCCTTCCCGGTCGACACCTTGCATACGCCCCAGACCGTCGATGTGGTGCTCAGGGTCGTGGAGGAGTTGGAGCGCACCTACCTGCCCGTGATCACGCGCGGCTGGTCCGCACCCACCGCGCCGGAACCGGAGAAGACCCCAGTCCCGACAGCGAACCCCGAGGGTCCCTCCAAGATCGGCGTCCACGCCATCGGGGAGGGTGGGACGTTGGAACTCGTGCAGCAGGTCGCCGACGCCGGCGGTCACGTGGCCGTCGTCAAGGGGCTTTCCTTCGGCTACCTCTGCGAGGTCAAGCGCATCTCGCCGGAGACCGTAACCGTGGGGCGATGGTCGAGCCACGAGTGGGAAGCCGTCCTGACGGAGGGGGATCCAGCGGAGCAGGCCCGCGAGCACATGGACGAGCACATGCACCGATGGACGGATTACCAGTCGTGTGTCGACTATTGGGAGGTGCTGAACGAAGTCGACCCCCGAACCATCGCAGGGCACGTGTGGTTGGGTGAGTTCTTCAAAGCTGCGATGGACGTCGCGGAGACCAACGGCTACAAGCTGGCGCTCTTCTCCTACAGCATGGGCGTTCCGGAGCTCTATGAATGGGAGGCCATCGCCGAGACCGGGGTCTTCGCCCGGGCCAAGGCGGGCGGCCACATCCTATCGCTGCACGAATACGGTGGGCCGTTGATGAGCGACCGGTGGGGAGAGCCGATGCCCCAGTATCTGGGGCAGAGCGTGGACGATCCCGCCATCCCTCGCTATCGCGACCGTGGTGTCCTGGCGGGCCGCTACCGCCATCTTTACCGTGACATCCTTATCCCGCGCGGCGAGGTCATCCCGCTGGTCATCACCGAGGCCAACGTGGCCATCGAGGATCCTGAGGCGCGCGGTGAAGTCTTCTATGAGGAGATCGCCTGGTACGATGAGCGCTTGCGCGAGGATGACTACGTGCTAGGGATGACCATCTTCACGCTGGGCGGCGTGGGCGGTTGGGATCACTTCGATTACCACGAGTTCCTGCCTGACTTGGCAGAGCGCATCATCACGCTCAAGGACGAGTGACCGCAGCCTCAAGCCCCTTCCCAGACCGGGTAGAGGTCGTTCTGCAGCCCAAGACGGGCCAGAATCCGTCCAATACTCTGGTCCACCAGCTCCTCGACCGTGCTCGGGTGGCCATAGAACGCCGGGAGCGGCGGGAAGATCACGGCGCCTATCTCGGCGGCCCTCACCATCAATCTCAGGTGCCCCAGATGCAGCGGCGTCTCCCGCACAACGAGGATCAGGGGGCGCCCTTCCTTGAGGGTCACGTCGGCTGCACGGATCAGGAGCGTGTCGGTGTAACTGTGGGCGATGCCCGAGAGTGTCTTGATGGAGCAGGGCGCGATGACCATTCCTGTCGTCGGGAACGAGCCGCTGGCGATGGGCGCCGCGAGCTCATCGGGCGCGTAGTGCTGACTTGCGAGTGCCTCGACGTCCGCTGGCACCATGTCCAGCTCCTGCGCCGCCGTCACCTCGGCGAAGTGGGTCATCACAAGATGGGTCTCGATCCCCATCGCCTTCAGCGCGGTCAGCAGGCGCACCCCGTAGATCGCGCCACTGGCGCCGCTGATACCCACCACCAGGCGAGCAGGGCGTGAAGGGGGTATGCTCAGTCTCTCGGTCATCAATCGCTCCATGGGCTCGGTCAGGGTCAGATACCCCATTATACTGCCGAGCGACCGTCAGACGAATCAGCCCTCACAAGCGACCTATCACAGCTTTTTGCGCCGCCGCCTTGACCTATAATAGAAGTCCCGTAGCGACGTCCGTGGATTGACGCTGCTTGCTGCCAACGCCTCATGCAGCCGTTGGCCTTCGCCCGTCAATCTATCAGCACCGAGATCTCAGGAGACCATCATGAGCGACTCAGAACGACGACCTTTGCGTGTGATCAACAGCGTGGCGCCCATCCGGATCTGCGACAATGGCGGGTGGACCGATACGTGGTTCGCCGAGCACGGCAAGATCTTCAACATCGGCGTCTATCCTTATGTCGAGGTCCAGATCGAGGTTTTCCCCTACGAGCCGGGTGAGGATCACATCGTGCTCTACGCCGAGAACTACGGCGAGCGCTTTGTCGTGGACCCGGACGTGCCGGGCTGGGACCGCCATCCGCTATTGGAGGCGGCAATTGAGCGCATGGGCGTGCCGGACGCATACGCGATCCAGGCCACGATCTTCTCCGAGGCCCCCAGCGGGTGCTCGACGGGGACCTCTGCCGCAGTCACGGTGGCGCTCATCGGCGCGCTCGGCCGGCTCACCCCAGGACAGCTCACCCCCCACGAGGTCGCCTACACAGCGCACGCTGTGGAGGTGGAGATGCTCAAACAGCAGTCGGGGATCCAGGACCAGCTCTGCTCGGCGTACGGCGGCATCAACTATATCGAGATGTTCGAATACCCCTATGCCTCAGTCTCGCAGATCCTCGTGCCCAACTCGACGTGGTGGGAATTGGAGAGGCGGCTCGTGCTGATCTACCTGGGCACATCCCACGTCTCCTCCCAGGTCCACGAGAAGGTGATCGCCGAGCTAGAGGATGAGGGACCGGAAACGCAGCGCCTGGAGGATCTTCGAGGGACGGCGGAGCGCTCCCGCGATGCGGTCTACGCCGGGAACTTCAACGCCCTGGGAGAGGCGATGATCGACAATACCGCAGCCCAAGGACGATTGCACCCTGACCTGATCAGCCAGGATGCCCAGACCGTGATCGAGATCGCAAGATCCTACGACGCAATCGGCTGGAAGGTGAACGGTGCTGGCGGCGAGGGGGGCTCGGTGACGTTGCTCTGTCCACCGCAGTCGTACGTGAAACGAGAGATGATCCGGGCGATTGAGGCCCAGAAGGGGGACTACCGCCACCTTCCCATCTACCTGAGCCGGTATGGCCTACGTATCTGGGAGCAGCGCCAGAGCGACGGAGGCTGCTAAGAGCGCGCCCGGCCTGGACTAGATCTCAGCCTGAGGCTCGTGGGACCTCCTCACGGGCCGACTCGGGCACGACGATCCGGCGACCGTCCAGATCCAGAACCTGCACTCGGACGCCATAGGTGCGGGTGAGGTTAGCAGCATTGAGCACCTCGCGCGCTGAACCGGCCTCAAGCACCTGCCCGCCGCGCATCAGGACGACGAACTCCGCCACATCGGACGCCAGATTGGGCTCGTGGGTAGTGAAGGCGACGGTGACACCCTGCGCGGCTTGCTCCCGAATGATCGTCAGCACCCGTCCCTTGTTTGAGAGATCGAGATGGGAGGTGGGCTCGTCCAGAAGCAATATCCGCGGGCGCTGGGCCAGGGCCCGCGCCACCATCACGAGTTGACGTTCACCCCCACTCAACGATTGAATCGAGCGATGCTTGAGATGGTCCAGGCCGATCTCCACCAGCACCTGCTCAACAATCGCGAGATCCGACTCACGCGGTGTCTGCAGCAACTGCAGGTGGGGCGCGCGACCCAGCAGGACGTACTCCAGCACAGAAAAGTTGAAGGGAATGTATTCATTCTGTGACACGAGCCCGATCAGCTGTCCAAGGTCGCGCCGGCTGTACTGATGGCGGGGCCGGCGGGCCAGCACGACCACCCCCTTTTCTGGCGCGAGGATCCCCAGGATCAGATGTAGGAGCGTCGTCTTGCCCGCGCCGTTCGGACCCAGGATCGCCGTGATGGTCCCCGGAGGGATATCCAGTGAGAGCCCCGCAAAGAGCGTCCGCCGCTGCCCCTCGTAGCTGAAGACGATGTCGGAGAGGGAGATGGTTGGTGGGTTCATATGCGCTCCCCTCCCCGCGGCGGCGAGACGTGGACGACATCCCTGGAGCGGCGCGGCGCGATCATCAGGACCGCGAAGAAGAGCGCGCCGAGCAGCGACGTGACGATGCCCAACGGTAACTCCCCGCTGAACGCGACGCGGGCAATGTCGTCGCAAAGGAGGGCAAAGATACCTCCCAGCAAGAGCGAGCCGGGGAGCGCTCGCTGTGCGTCGGCGCCGAAGATCCTGCGCGCGAGCTGAGGCACGATCAAGCCCACCCACCCGACAATGCCGGAGATGGAGACCAGCGCGGCGGTGGCGCTCACCATCAGAAAAAGCAGGACCGCGCGCTCCCGCGCCGGCGCCGTTCCCAGTGAGAACGCGATGTGATCATCCAACGAGAGCAGATTGAGCCGCCAACGCATCAGGTAGGCCGCGACAAGCGCTAACAGAACGACGGGCAGGACCAAGAGCGTATCGGTCCACGTCACGCCCCAGAGGGCCCCCAAGAGCCAGAAGACGAGCTCGGGAAGCTGGGTCAGGGGATCGGCCACGTACTTTAGAAGACCAACCCCGGCGGAGAAGAACGCGCTGATCGCGATGCCGGCGAGGATCAGACGCAGCGTCCAACCCCCGAAGCGGATGTGGCGTGCCAGGGCATAGGAGAGCAGCAGACCCAACAGCGCGAAGAGAGCCGCCATCGCCTGGAGCACGAGGGGGGAGGCGCCGATGACAATAATGCCCAGAGCCGCACCAAAGGCCGCGCCCTGTGAGACCCCCAGAAATCCGGGCTCTACCAACGGATTGCGGAAGAGCATCTGTAGCACAGAGCCGGTCGCCGACAGCACCATCCCCAGGAAGACCGCCGCTAAAATCCGCGGGGCGCGGAGTGAGAAGACCAGACGACGCGCCAACGCATCCTCCCACAACAGCCGCGGTGGTGTCCAGTAAGGCTGCGGATAGCGACCAAGAAAGACCGAGGCGGCGACCGCCACAAGCAGTAGAGCGCCCAGAAGCCAGAAACGCCGGCGCGTATCAGGCATCAGAACGTATGGATTCCCCTAGAGTTGGGGCGGTGAGGGATCGTTGTCCCAGCTCAGATAATGCAACGACACCGCGATCAATCATCGCCGCCGGCCGTGCGAACATCCCCCTCTAACAGCGGCAGCACCTGGACTTCCACGGTGGCAGCGTCAAGGTCGTAGAGCTCGCCGTAGAAAGCGTCGATCTCTGCAGCCATATCGACGTCGGCAAAGCGCTCTGGATGCATTCGAGTGGCCATCCACGTAAGCCCGAGAATCCATCGAGTATCAGGCTGATCCCAGCTGTAGAAGTCCTTGGGGAAGCCAAAGAGCTGGCCGTTCCGGACAGCCGCAAGCTGCTGCCATCCGGGATCGTCCGCGAGCCGGTCGATGACCTCGTCGACGTCGTCGAAGTAACTGATCACAAAGATCCGGTCGGGGTTCCAAGCTGCGATCTGCTCAAACCCAACCACCGTCCAGCCGCCCCCTCCCGCGTCGGTCCAGACGGGATCGCCCCCGGTCAGCGTGACCATCTGCGTCTGGATCCACGACGGCGGCGGAACCTCAAGCGCGATCTCCCCTCCCCGGGGATCGTACTTCAGGACGAGCACCGAGGGCCTCTCCGACGCCTGCAGTCCAGCCAACGCCTCAGTGATCCGCTGCATCCGCATCCGGTAGAACTCCCACACCGCATCGGCCCGCTCCGGATTAACAAATAGCTCGCCCAGGATACCGAGATCACGCTCGTACTGCTCTGGTGTCTCGAGATCAAGATAGACGACGGGAATCCCCGAGGTCTCCAAGGCATTGCCCACGGACTCGCGCATAAAGCGCTTCAGGAGAACGACGTCCGGTTGCGCCGCCGCGATCTCCTCGGCGGTCGACTCAACCGTGAGGTGCACCTTCTCGTCAAAATCCGGATCGAGGAGAGAGAGAAACGGAATGGTCCGCTGACTGGCCTGCGTCAGCGCGACGACGCGGTCCGACGCATCGGGGAAGGTGTAGACGGCATCGTTGAGCATAAAGTTGGCCCTCCCGGCGATGACGAGTCGCTCGGGTGGCTCCTCAAACGAGACCGTCCGACCCAAAGCATCGGTCACCGTGACCCCGGCTGGTGGCGCCAGCGGTGCACACGCGGTGACTAGAAGTCCAAGAACCAGGAGTAGTATAGTGACAGGACGTCCCATGGCTGATATCTCCCTCTGAAAAACAAGACTCCCGACTATTTTACTTGAAGTCGCCGGGGAATCAACGCATTGCCACGCATCCGGGTCGTATCGTCCATGGCGTGGTTTGGGAGAGCATCGAGCCCACGCAGAATGTGCCTGATCGAGCGATCACGGGATCGGGCGATCACCGGATCGGGCGATCAAATGATTAAGCGCTCGCCTGATCGGGCGATCACATGATCGGACGATCACATGATCGGACGATCACATGATCGGGCGGGCACCTATACCTCGATATGACC
>CAZPJP010000156.1:0-9319 GCA_964586915.1 uncultured Anaerolineales bacterium | reverse complement strand
CGTCGCCCACCCATCATGCCCAGGGGATATCACCGGATGAGCTCTACCTACACCACACTCCCAACTGGAACGCGCCGCAGCGCCTCCCGCATCATCAGACACGTCCTGATCTACGCCGCGACCTTGCTTTTCACGGTTGTGGTTGCCAATTTTGACAGTCACATCGATAAGTTCATCTTCCGCTATTTGATTCCACGCATCGCCTCGGTGCTTGTCCCTCACATGGTCATCTCAATACCAAGTATAGTCCCTAAGCTTTGGTTAATTGCGCGACCGTCAACTTGACGTACAATTTTCCTCGCAGGCGATGTATCTGGTTGAAGAAGGAGAGAATCTGTATGGTCAGAAGACCCATGATGATACTAGGAGCCCTTGTGACGCTCAGCCTGTTGCTGAGCGCGTGCGCATCCGGCACTCCCGAGGTGGTTAGGGAGACTGTCATCGTTGAGAAGACGATTGAGGTCGAGGTAGAGGTGACGCCATCTCCTCAACCAGAGGAACCCGACTCCCTCAAGACCTTGGTTGTCTGTATGGGGCGCGAACCCGATTCATTGTACGTCTACGGTAGCAATACGCTGGAGTCCAGCCACGTTCGGCAGGCCGTGTATGACGGAGCTGCCACAGGGGCCATGGACTACCGCACCTATTCTTACCAACCCACAATTCTCAAGAAGTTGCCCGATCTCGAAGACGATGATGCTGTGATCAACGCTGTAACCGTGCAAGCTGGCGACATAGTTGTCGATGACGCTGATCGTGTCGTTGAGCTCGACACGGGTGTGAGGATTCGACCTGCCGGCTGCCGCAATCCCGACTGTGTCGTCGAGTTCACCGGTGCGCCCATCGAAATGGATCAGATGGTCGTCAAATTCGAACTCATTGAAGATATCATCTGGTCGAATGGGGATCCCTTAAGCGCTGACGACTCCGTTTATGGCTTTGAGTTGAACGCCGACCCCGACACACCCGCGAGTCTCTACAGAGTTGAGCGTACGGCTTCCTATGAGGCGATGGACGACATCGTGGTCGTGTGGACCGGTCTCCCGGGCTATACGGACGAACTCTATTACACGAACTTCTGGCACCCTTTCCCCCGTAAGCTGTGGCAGGACGAGCTAGGCTACACGGCAGCGGACCTGCTTGAGGCCGAGGAAAGCGCCCGTACGCCTATGGGCTGGGGCGCCTTCGTGATCACCGAATGGGTTGCCGGTGATCACATTACTGTTGAGAAGAACTCCAACTACTTCCGCGCGGATGAGGGTCTTCCCTACCTCGACGCGGTTATCTTCCGCTTCGTGTCCGACTCCAACGCAGCGGTGGCGCAGTTGATCTCTGGTGAGTGTGACATCGTCACCCAGGATACGTCCCTGGAAGACCATGCTGAGCTCCTACTCAGGCTGGAACAGGAAGGTGTGATCGAGACCGCCTTCGTAACTAGCGCGGTCTGGGAACACGTGGACTTCGGCATCGACCCCGTTTCTGATTACGATCGGCCCGACTTTTTCGGTGACGTCCGTGTCCGCCAGGCCATCGCGATGTGCCTCGACCGGCAAAGGGTGGTCAACACGTTGCTCTACGGTCGTTCAACCGTGATGGATTCCTACATCCCGCCTGAGCATCCGCTCTATGCCGGTGATCGTCTCACCACCTATGACTACGATCCGGAGGCGGGTGTAGCGCTTCTGGAGGAGATTGGCTGGATGGACATCGACGGCGATGGTACTCGCGAGGCCCAGGATGTTGAGGGTGTTCCCGATGGCACCAGGCTGGAGTTCGAGTGGGGGTTCCCGGCACAACCGATGCGAGAGGCGTATGTGCGGATGCTCGAACAGGACTTGGCCGAATGTGGGATTCAGGTCGACCCACAGAGTTACCCGCAGCCCGAGTTCTACGCAGATGGTCCCGATGGGCCTCTTTTCGGTCGGCGTTTTGACTTGGCCTCCTTCGCTTGGCTGGCCGATGTGCTGCCTCCCTGTGACCTCTATCTGGGCTCCGAGATCCCGACTGAGGAAAACGGTTGGATTGGCTCTAACAACACCGGCTTTGATGATGCCGCTTACAACGAACAGTGCGCGCGCGCGCTCGATGCGTTACCCGGAACCGAAGAATATGTTGAAGCGCATAAGGAAGCTCAACGCATTTTCTCTGAGCAACTTCCGGTAATCCCCTTGTTCCCATACCTCAAGATTGCTGCGAGCCGTCCCGAGGTCGAGGGCTTGCAGGTGGACCCAACGGAGAACTCAGAGATGTGGAACATCGAGGCCTTTGATCTGGAGAGGTAGTCCAATGCCGTCCAGCTGAAGTCAGGCCCTTCCTCCGAAAAGCGTCGGCGGAGCGATGAAGGTAACTTCATCGCTCCGTTTGGTTTTGTTGAGAGGGTCGACGCTTTCCAAATTCTATCAAGCAGACTATAATCGCAGTAGGAGGTCCATAGATGGCAACCAAACGTCCCACTTTAATCGGCGTACTGCTGATCATCGCACTGGGAGGTATCACGTTCTGGTGGGTGAACAGCATGCCGAACGAGGATCCGCTCTGGTTTGTCAGGTCCTTTAAGCCTGAGGCTGACTGGATGGTTGTCTATTGGGAGGGGGAGAGCTGTATGTTCTTTCCCGGTGATTCCGAATACGAATGGATTATGAATGCCTTTGCCAACGGGGTCGCGCACTGGTCAGGATACGAACGGGGTGTTGACCTCTCCGACGAGAGCATGGAAGACCTTCGGGAGCGGGCACGGTTGCTTGAGCTGCATTACAATGAGCCGGTACGCGTCCACACGCGTCATCTCTTTCCCGAAGCACACAATTTCTGGGTGCCGCTCTCTGGCACGCACGCGGAACGGCATCGTGTCTTCGCGGGTCTCACTGATGAGCCGCGAATTGGCGTGCTCAATATGAGCCCGGAGCGTCACTCGCGCCTTCAGGATGCCGTGCATCAGGCGCTCGTCGAGCATCATGTCATCCCCTGAGTCACCTCAGCCTACGCACGATTAGAGCCTATGTCAACATCTCCATTGACCTCAATCAGAGTGCCTAAGTCCCTTGCGCTAGACGGGGCCGCAGAAACCAAGTCTCGGATTCTGGTCGTTGACGATGAGCCCGAGATGATCCGGCTCATCAGTGAGGTCCTGGAGATGTTGCCCAGTGAGATCCTGGTTGCGAACGATGGGAAGGCAGGTCTGCAGCGCCTGCGGCGCGAAGTTGCCCGTGAGATGCCTGTCGATATGGTCCTGCTGGACATTATGATGCCCGGTGAGGACGGGTTTCGTACCCTCAGCAAGCTGAAGGCAGATCCGGAGCTGGAGCAGATTCCGGTGATCCTGATTACCGGCCTCGATTCGGTTCCTGCCAAGACGCGCGGGCTACAGATGGGTGCTGATGACTACATCGTCAAGCCCTTTGACCCTCAGGAGCTCCTTGCTCGCATTGGCGTGGTGCGCAGGATCCGCAGGTCCGAGCTGATGCTACGCCAGCGAAACCAGGAGCTGGCAGCGTTGGATGAGATCAATCGGGCCATCTCGTCGAGCCTGGATCTCGACGAGGTGCTCGTCTCGGCTCTCAACGGGCTGGGCCGGCTTATTCACGCAGAGGTTCTGGCGGTGGTGTTGCGCGATGATGAGTCCGACGATGGCGTCGTCCGCGCGGCGCGTAGCCCGGCGGGCGTCTGGCTGGAGGGCCGGTTGGTTCCCCAGGATGATCGTCCATTTTGGCAAGCCATACAGGATGGGCGTTCCATTCTGGAAAAACACATCACGTCAGGGTTTTGGAACCGGGCTCTGGAACGGTCCCCTCTAGATGTGCTGTGTGTGCCGTTGTCCAAGAGCGATGAGACGGTTGGGGCGCTCTTCGTCGTGGGGCATGATGACACGCTGCGAGATCAGGATATCACGCTGGTCGAGCATATCGCGGCGACTGTCGTCGTGGCGGTGGAGAAGGCGTGGCTGTTCCAAGACCTGGAGGCGTTTGCGGAGGAGATTGAGCGCTCCCAGAACCAGTTGATTCAGGCTGAGAAGATGGCTGCTGTTGGACGGTTGACCGCATCGTTAGCCCACGAGATCAACAACCCGCTCCAGGCAATCCAAAACAGCTTGCACTTAGCCTCGCACAAAGGGTTGGATGCCGAGAACAGATCCCGATTCCTGGATATGGCTCAGAATGAGGTCAATCGTCTGATCCAGATTGTACATCGTATGTTGGACTTCTATCGCCCCTCCTCGTCAATGCGCAAGTTGGATGTGAATCGTCCGGTGGAAGACGCGTTGGCGATTGCCGGGAAACGGCTGCAGCAGTCACACATTCAGGTCGAGGCTCGGCTTACGCCGAACCTGCCCCCGGTGCGGGGTGCTGCAAATCAGTTGACCCAAGTCTTTCTGAATCTCGTGATCAATGCGATTGAGGCGATGCCAGACGGTGGGACGTTATGGGTTGGCACCGCTCATCATGCGCAGACTAAGCAAGTCGTGACGGCGTTGCGGGACAGCGGCCCGGGCATCTCCCCTGAAATACGGAGCCACCTCTTCGAGCCCTTTCACACGTCCAAGCCGACGGGCACTGGATTAGGCTTGGCGATCAGCTATGGTATTATTGAGCGTCACAACGGCGTCATCGAGGTGGAGAGCCCTCCAGGCGGCGGCGCAACATTCATCATTCGATTGCCAGAGTATCAGGAGCCGGAGGAGTGACAGAGTATGAACATTGACGCGCACGTCCTTATCGTTGATGACGAGGTCGCCGAGCGGATCACGCTCGGGGAGGTGCTGCGGTTGGAGGGTTACCAGGTGGCGCTGGCCGCGTCCGGAGAGCAAGCGCTGTCGATGGCTCGAAAGCAATCCCCGCCTTTCGACATTGCGATCCTCGATCTGAGGCTCCCCGGCATCGATGGCCTGCAGGTCCTCGACGGCATTCGTCAAATCTCTGAGGAAACCATTGTGATCCTCATCACCGGCTATGGCACGCTGGAGACAGCGATCGGCGCGCTGCGTAAGGGCGCCTATGATTTCCTGCTCAAACCGTGTCCGGTGGATGAGGTCTTGAGCGCTGTGCATCGTGCGCTTTCCGAACTCAAGGCCGGCCGGCATCGCCGCTCCTTGGTTCACCAGCTGCAAAATACGCTCCACGAGCTCGTCAAGACCGACAACCTTGAGGGGATCGAGGTCGATTTGGCGGGCACCGAGGACGATGATGTGATCGTCGCAGGAGATGTCACGCTCGACAAGGCCAAACACTTGGTCACGCATAACGGGGAGGCGATCGATCTGACGCCGACGGAGTTTAGGCTGCTCGAATGCATGATGAGCCGGGCGGATGAGGTGTGCTCGCCTCAAGAACTCGTGAGATGTGCTCAGGGTTATGAGACCGATGCGTGGGGCGCGCGTTCGATCGTACGGGTGCATATACGACGGTTGCGCCGGAAACTAGAGCCCGTACCGGAGGACCCCCGATATATCCTCAATGTCCGGGGTGTGGGCTACGTCTTTTCTACAGAGCCTGAGTGAGCGGAGTTAAGCTGTGGCGGTGATAGCGTGATGACAAAGGAAGAGAGCGAACAGGTTGCCAAGATGCAGAAGCTGCGCCGGGCGGTGGAGCGTGTCCGCAACCTGCGATCTGCAAGGCCTCAGGCCAGCTCGAAAGCGTCATGGGTTGAGCGGTTGCGAAAACGGCTGGGGCTGCCTCCGAAGTCGGCCGATCCGGAATAAAAGCGCGGTGGCCTCGATGGCCACCGCGTGAGAGGGCTTTTTTATTGGTCGCGGCCCACGGGAGCGGACCTCACCAGATGAGAAAGAGCTGCTTCTCGGTATCCGCTGTCGGACCGTACGTCGCCTCTACGCTGAGAACCACCCACGTGCCAGATCTGACGCCCTCGAGAGGAACCGAGAACCTCACCCGCCCTCGGCTGTCGGTGGGCGCGATGCGCGCCAAATCGGGCAACGGCTGCCCTGACTCGCTGCGGAACGTGACCTTGACCTGAGCTTCCGAGATGGGGTCCCCGTTCCGATCATCGAGGATCACCACGGCCACGTCCTGACTCTCACCCATCCCCACCACAGCGTGGCCTAAGCCTACCATCGTGCGAAGCTTCTGAGGGGCTGCTCCCCCATAGCGCGCGGAAGGCGGCGTCAGGACGTCCGGCGGCAGGCGTCCACGATGGGCGTTCACGTACATATCCCCCAAGTTGTCCACGGTTACGCGTCCGGTGCCGGGATCCCAGATCAGCTTGAGGCGCTGGAAATACTGGACGACTTTCTGATCCTCGACCTGCATTCCCGTGATAGGATAGCCGAAGAGATCGACGCCACCGTGCGAGCGGAAATACTTGAGGAACACAGGGGTGACCGAGTGTCCAGTCTGCTCGAAATAGGCACGGCCCACAGACAGCGCACGAGATGGATCTGGGGCGCTTTGGAAACCAAGCTCATCGCCCAACAAACCCAGCTGCACCTGATACGGCTCTTCGTTGAGGGGATGCCACTCGATACGCGCCTTCTGAAAATACTGGACGAGGATCCCGTGCTCGTTGTAGGGCGCTGATATGGGATATCCGAAGATCTCCAGTCCGCCATGCGCATCGAAGTACTCGAGAAAGTCACCGCTGACCCAGAACCCGGTCTCCTCAAAGAAACGCCGCTCTGGTTCAGGCGTGTCCTCCAGGCTATAACGGGCTAGAAGGGGTCGGGGGAGGATAAGCCCAAGCACCACCAATGATAGAATGACACCGAGGATCCCGCCGAGACCGGACAATCTGTTTTTGGATTTCATCATAGATGACCTCATAACACATTGTACACAATTTCTCGTAGAAATGCAAGTAGTTTTCCACCGATTTCGCCGCAAAAAAAAGGTCTAGTGTTTCGCGGCCCAAGTTCCTGCCCTATTTGAAGCCGTGCGTGCCGCGAAATGCTTGGGCACTTGGGCGTTACCGACCTTTTCGTACCAGCCAGTGACTTACGCCTAGGTGCACTGGGAAGGGTCTGGCTCATCCGCCTCTTCATCTGGCTCCAGCACCATCGCCATATAGCGCTCGCCTTTCAGCGAGAAGGCCGCCCATCTGCCGGGCTCGAACTCGACCCAAACGTCATCGCCGGAGAGCCTTAGAGCTTCGATGATGTCGCCATCGTGAAGATCGCCCAGATCCTTAAAGTCCCTCCCGGGCCCACTTCGCACGTTCAGTTTGGGGATGACCACCCGAAATCGCCAGCGCTTTCCGGTCGCTTCCGCCTCCGTGCCCTCCCCACGCGCGTATTGGAGCAGGTCGTCGTAGCTCCCATCGTACCAGTTCAGGTCCGTCGAGCGGCTTGCCACCCCCGGAACTCTGCCGCTCTCCGAGAACTGCCAGAAGCGCCAGACCTTCCAATCCTTGGGCAAGATCGGGGCAGAGGTATAGCTCGCGACCCACAGATCGTAATCCTGCCATTCGGACGACGAGAGAACAAAGCGGTTCCAAAACCAGCGCGCTGTGTACACGACGGGTCTCCGCCCTGACTGCTCTTCGATCTCGCGGAGACAGTCCCATACGGATCTCGTGATCTCTGCGGACTCCACCCCGTCGTCGCGTTCCACATCCAAAACCAGCGGAAGATCGGGCTCGCGGTCATCGAGGATCTTGAGAAAGTGCTTCACCTGGATGTCCGCTGCCACATTGGGCGTGAGGACGTGGTAGGCGGAGAGCAACAGGCCCGCAGCCCGCGCCCCTCCCCAATTCTCGCCGAATCGCGGATCGGTGTAGGTGTCCCCGATGGTGGCCCGAATGAGCGCAAATCGATATTCTGCGTCGACGACTTTCTGCCAGTCGATCGCGCCCTGCCAGCGAGAAACGTCGATGCCTGGCACCCGCTCCATCAAAACAGCTCCTTTTCGATTCCGTCTCCCTCCAGCGAGTAGCCAGTGTGAACTGCGCAACAGCATCTCTATTATACTCACAGTGAGCTGTCTGCAAGGCTTTCCGACTCGCGCGCCCACACGCTCTCGTGTCTCTAGCACGGGCAGTTTGACGACTGCCCGCAACTTTTCCGGGGTAGGCGTGTTATACCAGATAGAGAGCGATTCACACTCGCCTGAGCGGATTACCCTAAGACGTGCTGGAGGATATGCTATACTTCCTGTACTCAGGAGGGCGCCGATCGTTTAGATGCTCAATTTCGTGATCTGGTGCCACTTTAGCATGCATAATTCAGCCACTTAGGGGAGTTGATGAGCCGTAACCAAGATGAACGCGATCTGATCCTACGGGCCAAGGAAGATCCAGAGGCCTTTGGAGAGCTCTATGAGAAGTACGTGGATCGCATCTACAACTATCTCTATCGCCATACGTCGAATCGGGTAGAGGCTGAGGATCTCACGTCGCGGACCTTCTATCGCGCGCTGCGCAGTCTTCATCGCTACAGAGTCACCGGCGCGCCTTTCCAGGCGTGGCTGTTTCGCATCGCGCATAATCTGGTAGTGAATTGGTATCGGGATCATTCTACTCGACAGGTGGTCTCCATTGATGTCGAGTATGCACTGCCGCTGCCGTCTCGGTCCGTCAATCCCGAGACCTGGGTTGCGGCGACCGAGACCCGGCGGGCTTTGTTCGAGGTGGTCGCGGCGATGCCCGAGGATCGAAAGACGTTGCTTATCCTTAAGTTTGTGGAACACATGACAAACGCCGAGATTGGTGAGGTACTTGGGCGCACAGAAGGCGCCATTAAGGCCCTTTATCACCGCACGTTGATCAGTCTCCGACGGGCTATGCAAGAAGGAGCGAGTGATGTTTAGGAGATCCAGTGAGAAGTACGTTGTGCTGCAGGAGTACGTCCCGTTGCGGGAACAGCAGGCGATTGAACGTGCTGTGGTCACGGTCATGCCCCCTGTGGAGCCGTCCCAGGCCTTTGTCAACCGGCTGGGCCATGACCTGGTTGAGGAGGCAAGGCGTCAACACGAGACGAGCCAGCAGCAGGTCAACCAAGCGTTCAAGCTCTTTGGGTTCCTCAGCGGCGGGCTTTTCTCCCTTGTCGGCGGTATCCTCCTCTGGTTGCTGCTTAACCGCGAGCCGGGGAAGCCCCTGCCCGACCTGTCGCTTTCCGGCCCTCAGCAACCGATGAGGACGGCTGGATCCGCCTGAGCTTACGGGGCGGGACGTCTTGCGCGCCACGCTCGTGGTGCGAGCCGTGCCTCGCAAGATCGGCGCTGTAAGTGCTGCAGCGCCGGTCATATCGAGGTATAGGTGCCCGCCCGATCATGTGATCGCCCGATCAGATGATCGCTCGCTCCCGTGATCGCTCGATCAAGCGATCGCCCGATCAGATGATCGCTCGCTCCCGTGATCGCTCGATCAAGCGATCGCC
>CAZPJP010000155.1:0-9414 GCA_964586915.1 uncultured Anaerolineales bacterium | reverse complement strand
AGGGCCAGCCAGAGGAGGCGGGCCCACCCACGGTCCTCGGTGGCGGCCATGCCGGCGATAAAGAGGACGAGGCCGAGATCGAGGATGAGAGCATAGGTCAGCTCGTTGAGTTTCTCCTTGGCGTTGACACGGTCCTTGTAGGCAGCGTACCTCACCCACGACCAGGTCGCAAGCAGCACGGCAAGCCCAAGGATCCACAGTCCGTTGCGTACGACATCCCATACCATCGGTGCAGTTCCTCCTTGTCTATGGACTCCAGAGCTCGAAGTCGTCGAAGATGAAGAGCGCTTGTCCGTCGGTCGCCGCCGTCGAGATCGAGAGCCCGATCTCCCCCTCATCGATCTGGTCGTTCTCCGCTTGGGCGACGAAGTCATCATTGATGTAGAACTCGAAGGTGCTCTCGCGGGCGAGGACGCTCAGATGATTGACCTCGCCGGAATCCACGGTCGTCGTTTCAGTCCAGTCGATGATCGGCTGCCACGCGAAGCCCTGCCAGAGATTGAACTGGAAGTAGCCGTCGTCGCGCACGCTAAAGAGATAGTAGCTACCCTCGCTGAGGCGCAGCAAGAGGCCGTAGGCCGCAGTTTGCGGGCCGCTCAGGCGTTGAGCCGCGACGCGGACGTAGAAGTCGCCGACGTTGTCCTGCTCGTCGATGAGGTCGGGCGTGCACCAGCGGCTGACGGCCTCCGATGCATTGATCTCCCAGCGGTAGGTATTGCCGGTCACGCTGCGACGGACGACGCCCCAGTCGTCCTCGTACTCGCTCTCGAGCCACTGGTTCTGGTTGTCGTCGAAGGCATCGTCGATCACCAAGGTCCAGCCGTTGGGCGGCGCGACCAAACTCGCGGTGAAGAGCTCCTGGGCGTCAGGGCTCGGCGAGGGCGTCGCGGCGGCGGCGACCGGGGTGGTGAGCGTGTCCACTTCGCCGGGAGCCGGGGTGAGCTCGGTGGAGGGCGACGGGCCTGGGGTCGGCGGCGCCTCGGCTGCAGCACCGCCTAAGCCGAGCAGATCGTCCTCGGACGCGCTCTCATCGACCGCTAACGTCGTGGCGCTGAGCGTCGGGGTCCCCTCCGCATTTCGGCGTAGGTCCCAATTGGCAAGCCACGGACCGGCGACGTTCTGGTTGAGCCACAGGCCAAGCAAGGCCGCGGCGACGATGATCAGCGTCGACAGGATAAGACCGCCGGTGTGCCACGGTCGACGGTCGCGGGGGCTCGGGAGGAATGGCGCCGGCGGTGGCGTGACGGTCTGCTGGAACCGCGACGTCTCCTCGCTCCAGGCTTTGGCCATCTCCGCGGCGCTCTGGAAGCGCTTGTCGCTGGGAAGCTCCATCGCCCTGAGCACCGCCTGCTTCGTCTGGGTGCTCACCCGAGGATTGAGCGCTTTCACCTGGAGGAACCGATAGGGATTGGCCGTGCGCTCGCTGGCAGTCAGCGGCCGGTCGCCCGTCAGGGCGTGATAGAGGGTGGCGCCAAGGCTGTAGATGTCGCTGCGGGCATCGATGTGGGTGGTGCGCATGCCCCAGCGCTCCGGCGGCGCGTACTCCGGCGTCCCCATCACCCGCTTGGCCGTCCAGGTCCGCGGATCGTTGGCGTCCCAGAGCGCGACCATCTCAAAGTTGGTGAGCATCGCCCGGTCGTCGGGGGTGATCAGGATGTTCTCGGGCCTGAGATCGCGGTGAAGGACCCCGTGCTGGTGGGCGTAGGCCAGGGCGTCCAGGATCTGCTTAGCCCATGCCGCGACGCGCTTCTCGGGAATCGTGTGTTCTCGTTGGATCAGGTAAGCCAGCGTCTGTCCGGGCACGGTCTCTGTGATCAGATAAGCGTGAACGGGCCCGTCCTCCGGCGCGGGCGCGTCTCGCGACGCGGGCGCGTCTTGCGATGCGGGCGCATCTTGCGAGGCGGGGGCGCAGAAATGGTCGAGGACGCTGACGATATGCGGATGTTGGAGCGCCGCCAGCGCGGCGGCGTCGCGCTCGAAGTCCTCCTGAAGCTGGCGCAGGGTGGTCGCGTCGAGATCGGGTTGGGGCAATAGCTCCTTGATAACGACGGCCTCTTTGGCCTCGAGGTCCCACCCCCAATACTGGCCCTCAAGCGCGCCGATCTCCAACATACGATCGACGCGATAGCGGCCCTGCAGCACGGCACCCAGGCTCAACATCGGGCCGCGCTCGCTTTCGGCGGCATCGGGTCAGGCGCGCAGGCTGAGGTGACGATCCCGTGCGAGGGCATCAGGCTGTCCTGGCGCTCAGCCGGCTTCCTGAAAGAGGCTGCCCTGCTCAGGCAGCGTATCCTGCTGCCCCCGGTCGTCGGGGATGTCCAGATGCTCATAGGCCCCGCGCGTCGCGGTGCGGCCCCGCGGCGTGCGCTCGATGAAGCCCAGCTGGAGCAGGTAGGGCTCCACGACATCCATAATCGTGTCGGCGGCCTCGCCCACGGAGGCGGCGATGGTGTCCAGCCCGACGGGCCCCCCGTCGAATTTCTGGATGATGGCGCTCAGGACGCGGCGGTCCAAATCGTCGAGGCCGCGGTCGTCGATCTCCAGAAGCGACAGGGCCTCCTCGGCGACCTCGCGGCTGATCACGCCATTGCCGCGCACCTGCGCGTAGTCCCGGACGCGACGCAGAACGCGGAGCGCAACCCGCGGGGTGCCCCGCCCGCGACGCGCGATCTCGGAGCGGCCTTCTGGTTCCAGAGGCACCTCGAGGGCATTCGCCGCGCGGTCGACGATCTTCTCCAGCGCCTGCCGATCGTAGAAGTCAAGGCGGTAGATGGCGCCAAAGCGCGTGCGGAGCGGCGCGGAGAGCAGCGCGAGGCGGGTCGTGGCGCCCACGACGGTGAAGTGCGGAAGGCTGAGCCGCACTGAGCGGGCGCCGGGGCCCTGACCGATGACCAGGTCGAGGGCGAAGTCCTCCATCGCCGGGTAGAGAATCTCCTCAACCGCCTTGCCCAGCCGGTGGCACTCGTCGATGAAGAGCACCTCTCTCTCGTGAAGGTTGCTGAGGATGGCGGCGAGATCCCCCGCGCGCTCGATGGCTGGCCCTGCCGTGATGCGGATGTTGGCGTTCATCTCGCGGGCGATGATATGCGCCAGCGTCGTCTTGCCCAATCCCGGAGGCCCGTACAGCAGGACGTGCTCCAGCGCTTCCTCGCGCCCGCGGGCCGCCTCGATGAGAATGCGAAGGTTCTCCCGCACGCGGTCCTGTCCGACGAGGTTGTTGAGCCGCCGCGGGCGCAGGGCGTGGTCCAGTATCAGGTCCTCGGGCTCGGCCTCGGGCGAGATCGTACGGCGGTCATCCATAGCTTGAAAGGCTCCTCGGGTCGGTCATCATTGTTGTGTTATGCCATGAAACGCGGTTTTGGCAACGCTCGGGAAAGATAGCTATCAGCTGTCAGGTTTCAGCCAACAGCGGGCTGGCGGGGAAGGGGGAGAAGGGAGTAAGGCGCAGGGTTGGCCCGATGGCTCATCTCTTGGTAGATCTTTTGTTCTATTATACGGGGATTGGGGAGAGGAAGCAAGCGGGCATGCGGGCAAGATGCCCGCGGTCCATTTGAACTGTCCACGGAACACGGTCTCCTGTGTTACGCCGGAATCGTGCGCGCACTCTGGCGCGGGTTGCGCGCGCCGGGCAAGGCATTCCGGCAAAGGTGAGCTGTTTCGCGGGCCCGTCCGCGTTCCGAGACATCTGCAGGGCCGGCGGCGCTGCGCGGAATGCCTTGCCCCTACCCACCCTCAGCGTGCGCCCGTTGTAGGGGCGACGCATTCCGCGTCGGGCTCTTGGTGACGAGACGCGTCACATGCGCAGCATCGGCCCGCCGTGTTAGGCGGTTGTCGGAATGCGTTGCCCACGGAGGCGTCGCATCGACACAGGCGCCACCTATCGAATGGACCCGTTACGTCCGCACGCTATCGGACGCGCGGCCCAACCTTTGGGGTGGGGAGCGCTGGGTCAGGGCTCGAGGACGCCGGTGATACCGTTGATGCTGATGACGACCTCGTCGACGGTGGAGAACTGCAGGAGCGTAGCCTCGATCTGCTCGCGTATGAGGGTGACCTGCAAGGCGCCGCCGGAGTGGGCGCCGAGCTCGAGGGAGAAGTCCGCGTGGGCGGTGCCGTCATCGATGGTAAGACGCCGGAGCTCCACCCGCTCTCCCCACTCGGGACCGCGGCCCGGGTAGTCCAGCACGTCCTCGGGCGTCGGAATCGCGGTTTCGTAGCCTTCAGTGTTGCCCGGCACGGGCCCCCAGAGCAGCGCTTCAAGCGCGGCGCCGCCGATGGCCTGCGTCTGGGGGACGCGCAGTGTCTGAGGGACGAGCTCATCGGCGCTGTCGATCCAGTAGACTTGGACGTCCATCGTGTCGGGATCGTTGGGATTCAGGATGCGCACCGGCTGGTACGCCAGGGGGCTGCCGTCGACAGTGCGAATCTCGATCGCTCCGGCCTGCGTCGGAGGGTCGGGCAGCTCCGGTGTCGCCTCGTCGAGCGACACGATCAGCAGTCCGCGTCCGTCGAGGCCCTCCAGCGTCGTGAGGGTGCGGGTGAATTGCGTGCCGTCGTCCCAGGAGAGGGTCACGTCCACCTCCTGCTCGGGCCTGGCGACGCGCGCCAACAGCTTGACCGGTCGTGTCACGTCGCTCAGGGGCGCCGGCTGCTCCACATAGCCGCCGCCGGGGAAGCCGGCGAGGGTGACGTCCACCGCCGCTTGACCGACGATACTGCCATCACGAGCGCTGAACTCCAATACCTCGATGCGGCCCTCACCGGGCACACCGCCATAGGCTAGCGTGGCCTCGAAGGTGGCTGGACCGTCCAGCTCTCCCTCGGCAATGATGGGCTTCTCGGCCGCCAGCTGGTCCAGCGCATCGTAGACGCGGATCACGAGCGTGCCCTCGAAGGGCATCACACGGGCGCGCCCGCGGATCTGGACCGGGTTTTCGACGACCCGTCCGTCGGTCGGCGCGTCCAGGGTGATCACCTGCTCGCCGGGTGGGAGTGTCGGCGTGACGACAGGCGTCTCCGTCGCGGGCAGGGGCGTTGCGGTCGGTGTGCTTGAGGTCTCCGGCGTCGGGCTGGTCGCGGCCTGCGGATCACCGGTCGCCGGAGGGGTGTTCGTCGTGCGCCAGGGAATAGGCGTTGGCTCGCTGCCAAAGAGCGTGCAGCCGCCGAGCAGCAGCGGGATGAGTAGCAGCCGGGATAGGCGTTGCCTGAGTTTGCCCATATCTCCTCCTGTTGAGAAAAACGCCTACCCCACTATCGGGCTAACGGGGGCTCGTTTGGCCCGATTCGTGGGGTAGGATGAGGGGCATATTCGCTTGTGTGCGCGTCTTCGTCTCTGACACGCTGTCTATCCATTTGCGTCTTCAGTATACCATACTCTCAGAACCTGCCAAGTCATGTAGCGGCATCGGCCTGGTTGGCGGCGGCGTCCTGCGCCAGCGCGATGCCGCCGAGCACGCCCGCGCGGCTGCCCAAAGCCGGCGGCACGATGTACGCGTCGATCTGCTCCAGGATCATCGGTGACTGGATGTAGCCGTTGAGGAGGTCCTGGACCTCCTGGCGGATCATAGGGAAGAGGATGGATTGCGCCATCACCCCGCCGCCGAGCATAATGCGCTGCGGTGACAGCGTGACGATATAGGCCACCAAACCCAGCGCCAGGTAGTGGGCCTCCAGGGGCCAGGCCGGATGGTCTGGCGGCAACGTCTCTCCCCGGCTGCCCCATCGCTCCTCGATGGCGGGGCCGCAGGCCAGGCCCTCCAGGCAGTCGCCGTGGTAGGGACAGTGACCGGGGTAGGGATCCGCGCTGAGGTCGTGAGGAATCCGCACGTGGCCCATCTCGGGATGCATCAGCCCGTGGATCATGCGACCTTCCATCACGGCGCCACCCCCAATGCCGGTGCCCACGGTGAGATAGAGGCAGGAATCGAGGCCCTTGGCCGCGCCCCAGCGATGCTCCGCGAGCGCCGCGGCGTTGACGTCGGTGTCGAAGCCCACCGGGACGTCCAACGCGCGACCGACGACGCCGGCGAACTCGGTGTGCGCCCAGCCGGGCTTGGGCGTGGTGGTCACGTAGCCAAAGGTCTCGGACTTAGGGTTGGGGTCCAGGGGGCCGAAACAGGCGATGCCGACGCCGGCAAGGTCGTCGTGATAGGTGCGCAGGAAGTCGATGGCTCTGGGGATGGACTCGTCCGGTGTGGTGGTGGGGAAGCGGATCTCGTCTCGAATGTCGTCGGGCCCGGTGCCCACCGCGCAGACGAACTTGGTGCCGCCGCCCTCGATGCCGCCGTATAGGGTCACGATTGCAGTGCCTCCTGGGTATGAAGAATCGATGTCCGTGCCTATTCTAGCATCGCCTGAAGATGGCGCAACGGCGGCGAAGTGCAACGCACTTGCGGTGTGTCGGCGTGTCGGAGTCGGCTGTGCTTGCAGAGGCGACATCAGTAGACAGGCGATGCGGAAGTGCGTTGCACTTGGGTTGTCATTCCGCGGGCCCCGCCTATACTAGGCGCAAAGCCGCTCATCACAGAACAGCGAGGAGAGATGCTATGAGTGTCCGCAGGGGATTGGACGAGGAACTGAACAAACTTCGCGATATGCTCTTTCGAATGGAAGGGTTGGTCAGCGAGGCGATGCGTCGGGCGATGGATTCGCTGAAGAGGCGCGATGCTGAGTTGGCTCAAGCGGTGATCCGCGATGACGAGGCCATCAACCGCTTGCGCTACGACGTGGAGCAATACTGCGTCAATATGATTGCCACGCAGCAGCCTGTGGCGACGGATCTACGCACGATTATGGCGATGATGCACGCGGCGGTCGAGATCGAGCGGATGGGGGACCACGCCAGTGGCGTCGCCAAGATCACGCTGGAGGTCTGTGAGGAGCCGTTGCTCAAGCCGCTCATCGATCTACCGCGGATGGCGCGCATCGGCACCGAGATGATGCACGAGGCCGTCCGGGCCCTGATCAACAACGACGCTGATGCCGCACGGACCATTGTGGCTCGGGACGACGACGTGGACGCGCTCCACGATCAGGTCTTTCGGGAGCTCCTCACCTATATGCTAGAGGACACGAGCACCATCCGGCGCGCCACCCATCTCATCTGGGCCTCGCACGCGGTGGAGCGGTTCGCCGATCGGGCGACCAATATCGCCGAGCGGGTGCTCTTTGTGACCAGCGGGCGTCTCGAGGATCTCACGTCTGAGGCGACGGAGCCAGAGGGCGCGTCGTCACCGGCTTGCTA
This sequence comes from uncultured Anaerolineales bacterium, assembly GCA_964586915.1. Taxonomy (GTDB): domain Bacteria; phylum Chloroflexota; class Anaerolineae; order B4-G1; family SLSP01; genus PWVB01. Next base: position 2,171 of record CAZPJP010000155.1, on the reverse strand, counting down.
GGGGCTTACGCCTTCGGGATGTGAGCGGTCGACAGCTGTGGCCTAAGCCCGTTTCGCCATATTGAAGCCAACGAACCCTCCGCCGTAACGGCGGGGGGTTCGTTTCTACGCGAGGGTCGAGTCCCTCGCGCGTGGTCTTCGCTTCGGTTGCGCAGGGACGCCGTCAGAGACTGCGCAGCCAAACTTGCATGGCGCCAACCTCCCGGTTGGCCCAGGCGAAGTACGGGATTGCCATCAGGCTGAGCGGGGCCTGCGATGGTGGGTTCACCGACCGGGCGGGACGGTAGAGTGCGGTCTGCCAGCTATCGACCGGGGGCGTCACCTGGCCCTCCCCCTCAATGATCTGAACACCGCCGAGGAGATCCTTCCGGAAGGCGCTGTCGAGCGCCTCCGGCTCCGGCACCACCACGTCTCGTAGATCCACGTTGGGATGGTCCACGGATTCCAGGCAGTAGAGAAGGGGACCGCGCATCAGGGCCACACGCCCCGTGTTCTCCAGGGCGTAGGGATGTGCCACGATCTGTCGGACGGGCATTGGCAGCGAGATGCAGACCGAGTCGCCCACCGCCCAGGTCCGTGTGATCTCCACGTAGGCTCCGGGCTTGACACTGGCGGGCCATGGTTCCCCGTTGACGTTGACGGTGGGGCAATCCCGGTCCGGCTCTGACGCGCACCAGCCCGGGATCCGCAGCTTGAGCGTGAACGCACCCGCGGTCAGCGTCTCCACGATCACGCGACCACTCCAAGGGTAGCGCGTACGCTGCATCAGCCTCACGGACTCGCCGCCTGGCAATGTCAGATCCGCCTCGTTCGCGGCGTAGTTGTGGATCCAGATCGTGTCGTCAGAGACGGCGTAGAGGTAGCCGGGCAGCTTCGCGATGGTGCGAGCGATATTGGGCGGACAACAGGCGCAGGTGAACCAGGGTTGGCGCCGGTAGACGTCACGATCTCTGTCGGGGGCCGGTTCCGGCCCTCCGTCGGCGGCCAACGGATTGATATAGTAGTAGGCTTTGCCGTCGAGGGAGATGCCGGGCAGGGCGGCGTTGTAGAGGGCGCGCTCCATCAGGTCGGCGTAGGCGGCGTCGCCGCTCACCTGAAGCATCCGCCACGCCCACATGACGTTGGCGATGCCGGCACAGGTCTCGGCGTACGCCCGGGCGTTCGGCAGCTCGTAGTCGGCGCCGACGGCCTCGCCCCGGTGGCGGGCGCCCAGCCCGCCGGTGACGTACATCTGACGCTGCGTCATCCGCTCCCAGAGGCGAACGAGGGCATCCTTGAGCGTCTCGTCGCCGGTCTCGGCGTAGATGTCGGTCGCGCCAGCGGTCAGATAGAGCGCTCGCACGGCGTGCCCGGTCAGGCGCTCGAGCTCGCGGAAGGGGCGGTGGTCCTGATGGTAGGCGCGGCCGTCGATCAGGCCCTCGCCACGCGCATCGAGGAAATAGGAGGCCTGCGCCAGATAGCGGTCCTCACCGGTAACCCGGGCCAGCTCGACCAGGCCCATCTCGATCTCCGGGTGGCCCGGCACGCCGGGGAGCTGGCCCTCTTCAGGGCCCAGCGTGTCGCAGATCAGGTCGGCAAAGCGACAGGCGATATCCAGGAGACTCTGTTTGCCCGTCGCCCGATTGTGGGCGACCGCCGCCTGAAAGAGATGGCCCGCGCAATAGAGCTCGTGGAGGTCGCGCAGGTTAGACCACCGCTCGGCGCCGCTGAGGGTGAAGTAGGTATCCAGGTAGCCGTCGGGCTCCTGGGCCGCTGCGACCAGCGCGACGGTGGTGTCCACGAGCTCCTCGAGCTCGGGGTCGTCCTCGGTCGCCAGGGTCCAGGAGGCCGCCTCCAGCCACTTGTAGATGTCGCTGTCGTTGAAGAAAAGGCCCTCGAACTCGCCGTCGAGCCTGCCCGCGGCGCGCCGGAAGTTATCGAGGCGGCCGGTCGATTCGAGGTGCTCGTACTGGGTGCGCAGGGTGACCTCACGGTTCAGCGCACGCCGCGGCGCCCAGAACTCGTCGGTCAGGGTGACGGCGTCGATGGGCACCGGCTGCAGGCCTGCGTGAGGACTGCGGCGGGTGTCGGTGATCACGGGGCGAACATCAGGGTTTGATTCTGGCATCGCTGGCTCCTCTCGTTGTGGATTCACGTGCATTGTACTCGCAAACGGATAGAGGTCGAATGGG
>CAZPJP010000154.1:0-9454 GCA_964586915.1 uncultured Anaerolineales bacterium | reverse complement strand
CACTAAAAACAGATTCAAGGCTAACTTTCGCATTTCTACCCTCCTGGAATTGAGATTAGGATCGCTAATACAGACACAGACACCAAAACATTGCGCAGCATCACCTCCTTCCAAGCATGGTTGCCCGCCTCGGCTGTGATGTTGTCGGCCCATAGGAAAGCTTGCCGCAAAGGCCGCTGCAATGAACCAATCGAGGGGCGCAAACGCCATACCAACCCACGCCCTCCATCGCTGGCAGAAACGCGATTTATCGAAAACCATTCTCAACATATCATGGCTTTCTAAGCTTGTCAAATAGACGAATCGATCATGTCAGTCGGTGTTAATCTGGGCCAGCACGCGCTCCTTGATGGCCTCAATCACCAGCGGGTGGTCGTTCCAGGCGCCCAGGTTGATCAGGGGGAAGCTCTCAGGCACGCGAGCTGCGCCCACCAGCTCCGGCACGTCGTACTGGCTGTGGATCGAATCAGCGCTGATGGCTGCCGAGAAGTAGATAATCTTCTCCACGCCGCTGGCCACGAGGGCCTCGACCACCTCCGCTGGCGCCGGTTCCTTAAACTCCATCCAGGCCATCGCGAGGTTGTCGCGATCGTAGCCATTCGCCGCTAACAGTTCCAGGATCCGGCGGCGAAACGCGATCTCGTGCTCCGTCTCCGTGGGCCACTCCATATCCCATTCATCCGGCTGCCCGTGGCCCACCAAGAGCACGCCGACCCGCGCTGGATCCGTGGTCCCAATGGCGTCGTTGGCCTTCTCCAGAAACGCGCGGTGAAGCGTCGCCGAATCCCACAGCGGACCCGTGAACCGGATCGTCGCGCCGTAGCTCTCGGCCTGGACCTCGTGGATCAGCTCCTCCCCCTCGGCAGTGTGATTGGAGATGGAGACGAACACCTCGGCCACGACGATCTGGCTGGCGCCGTCGTTCAGCGCCTGAATCAGAGCAGCGTCGGGACGGGGGTCGTCATCCAGGAAGGAGGGATAGACGCGAAGATCAGGGTAGCCCTCAGCGCGCAGGGCCTCCTCAAGGCGTTGGGCCATCTGGAGGTGCATCCGGCGGTGGTGGCTCTGCCCAACCTCGAGATAGGCGTTCCGCAGCTGGTGGATGAAGAGGGGACGCGCGACGAAGGGCACAAAGGGAATCCCCTGTTCATCGAACTCGCGGAACTGATTCAGCCACCCGATAGGATCGAAGGTCTCGGGCTCGCCGTGGGTGAAGTAGACCACGGCGATGTGCCCCGCGCCGGGATCCCCGGGTGCACGGATCAGCTCCGGAACCTGCCGGGTGTCCTCCCGCGCCAGCACCGCCCGTCCCCGAACCGTGTAGCCCAGGGCGAGGGCGGTGAGCGCGACGCCGACGGCGAAGACAACCCTCGTCCCTCTCAATCCAACTGCGACGATGGCAACCAACGCACCGAGGGCCAGCGTTGTCAGCAACAGATGCGCGCTCATATGGCGTGGATGGACGGTCAGGAAGTTCACCAGCGAAAGCCCCCCACCGAACGCCAATGCGACGACGGACACCCATAGGATCAGCTCACCAAGTTTCATCTCACGGCTCCTTTCGAAGAAGATATGGGCGTAGCCTCCCGGCCATTACTCGCTCCCCTGGAACGTGATCGCGCACGTCATCCCCCAGCGCAGGCGGGGATCCGTACCCGCCAGGCGCAGGCAGGCGGTGTAGGTGACGTCGCCACGCTTTTCCTGGTAGAGGCGATCGAGGGTGACCACCTCACCCACGAACATGGCCTCGGGCAAGGCATCGACGACAACCTTGGCCTCCTGCCCTACAGCAATGCTGACGACGTCAATCTGGGTCAGGTTATCGGTCTCGATCCACCACTCCAACAGATCGGCGAGGACCACGGCGGGAACCGCCGGACTGGCGAGCTCGCCCACCTTCGCCGCCACGTGAACCACGGTTCCGTCGATCGGCGCTCGCAGCGTCAACGCCGCCAGGCTTGCGTCCGCTGCGCCAAGCTGCGCCTCCGCGGCTTGAACGCGGGCATCGGTGGCGGCGAGGGCGTCAGGATCGACGCCGTCCGCGAGTCTATCATGGGCGTCCTGCGCCGCAGCGAGCTGGTGGCGCGCTCCCTCCAATGTCGTGCGCGCCAGGTCAAGTCGCTCGGCCCGCTCATCCTCACCGAGGGCATCGTAGGCGCGCAGCGCCTCGTGATGGGCGAGCTGTGCGGCCGCCAGCGCTGCCTGCAGGCGGGCCCGGGTCAGGTCCGTGCGGTCCCGGTCGGCGACGTCCTCAAAAGCGTCCTGCGCCTCCTCCAGCGCCGCCTCAGCCTCGACAAGCAGCGCATCAGCACGAGTGGCCTCGGCCTCTGGAGCGCCACTCTCCAGATAGGCGACCTGCGCTTCGGCGTCGCGCACGGCCTGTCGGGCGGCGACCTGGGCCTGCAAGGCCTGCGCCCGCTCCGCGTCGAGCTGGTCATTCAACGCCTGGCGCGCCTGACGCGCCGCGAGGAGCTCCACCTGGGCTGCCGCGACCGCCGCTTCGGCCTGCGAACTGCCACCCAGGACGACCAGACCGTCGCCCTGCGCAACGGTATCGCCGGGGCTCACCAGCACCTCGGCCACCGTCCCGCCTGCGGCGAAAGCTAACTCTGCCCAGGTTCTGGGCACGAGCCGCCCGTCGGCAGTGATCGCGGCCTCCGGTATGTAGAGATCCACTGCAGGGTCCATCCCGTCGGGCCCTGGCTCGGCGTCACGGACGCCGCAACCAGTCAGGATAAGGCTCAAAAACAACACAGATACTGAGAGTCTGGAGAGGAGCTTTCGCATGGGCAGGACCATCCTTTGCTCATTCATAGTGAATCGCGTCGAGGATCCGGCTGCGCGCGGCGCGCGCCGCTGGAAAGAGCGCCGCCAGCTGGGAGACGAGAAGAGAGACGACCACAGCGAGGACCACGCGATGGGGGGCGAGGATGTAGGTGAGGCGGTATCCCGACATCGCCGTCATCGCCAGCATAAAGACGCGAGACAGCACCATGCCAAAGACGAGCCCGAGCAGACCGCCGATGGCGCCCATCAGCGCCGCCTCCGCCAGGACCATGGTCACGATTTGAGATCTCGTCATCCCCACACAGCGCAGCATCCCGATCTCGCGTGTGCGCTCCGTCACGTTCATCGTGATCGTGTTGGTGATCCCGAAGAAGCCAACCAGCATGGAGATCAGGGCCAACACGTCAAACATCCCAAAGGCCTGGCGCATCAGGCCGTCCACCTGGGCCAGGAGCGAGGCGTTGGAGGCGACGATGAGTTGATCGCTGCGCCGCGCCGTCCGCTCGATGAGCTCCTGGACCTGCTCGATCTGGGCCTCGGACGCCACCTTGACCATATAGGCGTTCGCCCCGGCTTGGCGGAAGTGGCGCCCCATATCCGACCAGCTGCCCTGGACCACCAAGCCCTGATTATAGTAGTCCAACACCACCGCCGCGATGGCGAAGCGGCGACGACCGGTGCGGGTCACCAGCGTGATCTCGTCGCCAGCGCCCAGTCCAGAGCGTTCGGACATCACGCTGGAGAGGAAGACGGCGTCGCCCGCTGCCAATCGCTGCAAGGCGCCCGCCTCGTTGGGCACGGCCTCAGCGTAGACGAAGGCAGTCACGCGGCGGTGGGAGGCTGCGTCGACCGCCATGAACGTGATCCGCTCCTGCTCACCGGAGGGGGCGACCCAGTCCACCTCGAAATAGCGCACCGGCGTCACGGCAGCGACACCGGGCACGGCCTCCAGCCGTCGCCAGACGTCCTTGCCCATCGGCAGCGACGACGTGACGTAGAGGTCGCCGCCCACGTAGCCCTTCAGCCAGACGTCGAGGTCGCCTTTGAACGAATCCGTCATCGCCCAGACGATCACCATCATCGCGACGCCGACCATCAGCGCCGCCACCGTCAGCGTCGTGCGGCCCCGGGCCCGTTGGAGGTTGGCGCTGCCCAGGCGCCCGCTGCTGCCATAGAGGCGCCCGACCAGAGGCCTCAACAGGCGCTCCCACCCAGTGACCGTCGCCGGGATCAACAACGCGCCGCCGCCAAAGGAGGAGAAGACCACGAGGCTGCCAGCTCGGAACTGAACGTCGTAGGGAAACGGGTTGGCGATCAGCACCGCCGTCGAGAGCGCCAGCAGCGCCAGTCCCGGCAGCCACCCCCTGCGGATGAGCCAGCCCTCGCGGCGCGCCCCTCGCACGCGCAGCGCCTCCAGGGGTGAGATCCTCCCCGCCTGGATCGCCGGGATGACGGCTGCGACCACCGCCACCAGGACGCCGACGGCGGATCCGAAGGCCACAACGTCACCTTGTACCGCGACGCGGGCTAGGTCCTGGTTGAGCAGCAGCGCCATGGCGCCGGTAAGCCCGCGCGCGAGGAGAACCCCTAGGCCCGCGCCTAGGCCCGCGCCCGCCACGCCCAGCACGAGCGCCTCCAGCAGGACCTGGCGGGTGACCTGGCGACGGGTCATACCGATGGTGCGCAGCATACCGTACTCGCGGGTCCGTTCGACGACGTTCATCGAGAAGGCATTGAAGATGAGGAAGGCGCCCACGAAGAGCGCGATGCCGCTGAGGAAGTTCAGGCCGATCTGGTAGCTACCGAGCATCTGCGTCATCCGCTCTCCTTGGGCCGCCGGGTAGGTCACGGCGAGCTCATCCCCAAGGCGCGCCTGTAGATCATCCTTCAGCCGGGCCAGCCCAGGACCCGAGCCGCTTGTGCCGGGCACGACCAGGTCGATCTGGTCGACCCGACCCTCGCGGTAGAAGAGCTTCTGCGCCGCGACGAGGGGCATGACGCCGAAGGCGCCGTTGTTCAGCCGCCCGGGCCCCTCCTTCGCCATCAGCCCCACAACGCGGAGCGAGGCCGCGGCGTCGCCGGTCGCCAGCTCGATCGACCGCCCAACGCTGATATCCTGGTCCTCGGCGAAAGCCTGCACCAGCACCACCTCGTCCGCGCTGGGGTCGTCGGAGAGGAACCTCCCTTCGATGATCCGGTAGTCCCGAACCAGGGGATCCCGCACAGGGTCCACGGCGAGGACCAGCAGGCCGCCGGTGGAAGTTCCGAAGAAGTCGAGGCCGAGGTCACCGGGCTCTACCTGATCCGCGAGCACAGCACCCACCTGCAGGGCCGCGACGGCGGTCTCCACCTCCGGGTGGTCGTTCACACGACGCAGTGTGGCCTCGGGAATCCCTTGTGCCTCAGCGTCGGCGGCGACGACCACGAGACTTGCCCTGCCGGAGGTGCTCTCGAAGAGCTCCGTCACCGACTGGAGCGCGGTCCGATTGGTGATGCCGATCGCGAGAATAGTGGCCACGCCCAAGATGATCCCGAAGCCGCTGAGCAACCAGCGCGTGGGCCGCGCGCGCAGCGAGCGAAGGGTCAGCAGGCGCGACAGTCGCATAAGGGCGCTCCTATGCTATCCGCCGGCCTTGGGCGGCGCCGGTGTCACATCGCTCTCGAGGGCCTGGATCATCGCCACAATCTGGCTCAGGCGCTCGGTGGCTGGCGCTCCCTGATCGAGCGCCAGCTCGCGGACGATCCGACCGTCACGGAGGAAGACCACCCGATCGGCGTAGGAGGCCGTCCGCGGGTCGTGGGTGACGAGGACGATGGTCTGAGCGAGCTCGTCGCAGAGCTGCCTCAGCAGGTCCATGATCACCAGTCCCGTCTTCGAGTCCAGGTTGCCCGTTGGTTCGTCCGCCAGCAGGATCGCGGGCTCGGTGATCAGCGCACGGACCAGGGCTACGCGCTGCTGCTCGCCGCCGGAGAGCTGCTCGGGCTTGTGGTGCCGGCGATCCTCGAGCCCCACCAACGCCAGAAGGCGTGCCAGGCGCCCCTGATACGGCTTCACGTCCTTGCCGTCGATGAGCACGGGCAGCAGGATGTTCTCCTCGGCGGTCAGGGTGGGAAGCAGGTTGTAGAACTGGAAGACGAAACCGATGTTCCGCCGTCGGAGCAGCGTCACCGCCGTGTCGTCTAGGGTGCTGAGCTGCCGGCCCGCCAGCGCCACCTCCCCGCCGGACGGCTGGTCGAGGCCGCCGATCAGGTGCAGCAGCGTGGATTTCCCGCTCCCCGATGGGCCCATGATCGCGACGAACTCCCCCGCTTCCACGTCGAAATCGACGCCCGCCAGAGCCGTGACGCTGCGCTCGCCCATCCGATACGCCTTGGCCAGTGTGCGGGCCTCTAGGACTCGCAAGGGTCTGCCTCCTCGTGCACGACGATCTCACCGGTGTAGCCGTCAACCGTGACGGTGGCGAGCTCCGGCAGCGAGAGCGCCCCAGCGACCGAGACCACGGCTGGGATGCCGTACTCGCGCGCGATGATCGAGCTGTGCGAGAGCATGCCGCCGGACTCCGCCACAACGGCGCCAGCGCGAGCAAAGAGCGGGGTCCAGGCCACGTCAGAGTAGGGAACCACCAGGACGTCACCCACCGTCAGCTTGCGGAACTCGCTCAAGCCGCGAACGACTCTCACGGTGCCCGTATAATAGCCCGGTGAGGTGGCAGTGCCCCTCAGCGTTTGCCGGGCCCGCGGCAGGAGCGGGGGCGGCTCATCGCCATAGATCACCGCCGGCAGCTCGGCGTTGCGGCTGAGCGCCATCTCGGCCTTGCGCCGGGCGACCAGAGCGGGGAACGCGTCGCCCGTGAGATCCCCCGCAACGCAGCGACGGATCTCACCCTCGTAAAGATAGAAGATGTCATCTCGTTCGTTGAGGATGCCGCGGCTGGCAAAGGAATCGCCCAGGCCGAGAAAGGTGGCGCGTATCAGCCCGAGTCCCTGCGTATAGACCGCGCTGAAGGCCTCGCGCAGGTATCGAAACTGCCGGGCCCGCCGGTACCAAAGCCGCAGGCGCCATCGCTGCAGCGCCGTGAGCGGGAGCTCGTCATACCCAACGCGGGACGGAGCTCGGGAGGTCGGGGCTGGGTGGTCGGCGACCATCTGCAGCACGAGATCGGGCTGCTCGCGCCACGTCACGTTGGAGAAGTCGGTCACGCTGTCACTGAGATGCCCGAACTGACGCACCAGCGCATCGATGTGGCTCTGAAAGTCGGCGATGCCGGTCAGCTGCCGGAACCCCTCGGAGGTGACGCCCCGGATCTGCTGCTGCATCGAGGGGTCTAGCTGTCGGAACGCCTCATTGGCCCGGGCCATCCGCGTGGGCAGATCGTATCGGTCGAAACCTGGCAGCTCGGCGACGAGGTCGAGCGCCGCCGCATCGATCTCCGCCCGCGCCAGCCCCTTGCGCAGCATCGCCTCGTAGAAGCGCAACAGGAAGGGCACGACGACGTTGTGGGTGATCACCGGGCGGTGGATCTCGAAGAGATCCTCCAGCCGCCGCAGCAACTGCGCCTCATCGAGACCCTTGGGATCCACGGGGATCGCGTCCAGCGCCGCTTCCGAGGCGACGAGCAGCCGCCGGGCCCTGCCGTGAAGCGTCCAGAGCTTCACGCCGAGGCGCAGCATCCGCGGGAGGTGCCGGAGCGCGCGGGGACCCGGCATAAAGCCTGGATTCTCGCCGTCGCCCGACTTGATCCCCGCCATATGGTCGAGGGCGTCGGGCGGCATGCCGAGGCTCTCAAAGACTTGCCCGAAGGTGCTGGTGTCGAAATAGGTGTGGTAGTGAAACTGCTTCGCGAGGCTCGTCGGGTCGATGTCATTCTTCCCGATCACCTCAGTGATCAGGTCGACCCAGACGCCATTGGTCTGGGGGACGTTGACCGACCAGACGAGCGGTTTGATCATCCCGGGCAGCATCTCCTTTGAGATGGCATTGGAGTAGACCCGCGTCTCATGGGTCGACGTGACCCGCCGCAGCTGCAGCCAGGTGAGCTCGCGTCCATCCCAGGCCCACTCTAGGTCTACGTCGTAGCCCACCTTGTTGGCAATCCGCCGGGCCTGCTCGGCTACGGCGGTGACGACCTCGGTCGCGCCGTCGACCGAGGCGAGATCCGCCGCTTCGGGTGTCTCAGCCCACCGCCCGTAACGGTTCACCCAATGCAGCGGCGTGACCCCGTCCTGCACCAGGGCCGTGCCCTTGCCGCGGACCGCCTCGATGACCACCTCATCCCGTCCGGTGACCGGGTTCCGGTTGAACGCCACACCGGCAAGCTCTGGCTGGACCATCTCCTGGACGAGTACGGCCATCTCTAGATCCTTGGTGGGATGCTTCATCCGTTCGAGATACTCGACCACGCCATCCGAACGGGCCGTGGCCCAGACCGACCAGATCGCTTGTATCACGGCCTCCGTGCCGGCGCAATCCAGCACGGTCTTGAACTGGCCGGCAAAGGTGCGACTGACGTCGTCCTCGAGGCTCGCCGACGAGCGTACGGCATAGCATTGCTCGGGATCGAGGATCGCTGCCAGCTCCTGGGCTAACTGCGTCGACACGCTCGCGTCGTCCGCGAGATAGCGTCGGTAGCCGTCGTAAGGTACGACCCAGGTCTTTGGCAGTCGCACGTGCAGCTGGTGGAGGCGCACCAATCCAGCGGCCTTACGGCCGATGGCATCGGGCAGCCGTCCCGCTTCGAGCGCGTAGACTAACCCGCCGCTCATCGCGATCACTCCTCGCCCTGCCCTGCCGTCGGTCGGAAAAACCGCATCATCTTGAGCATCCCACGACCCATCGGCGTCGTATCCATCACCGCGCTCAGGTCGACCGCGCCCTGCTTCCGCAAGCGCAGATACTGGCGGAGGTCAGGGATCATCGCAATGACGAAAAGCACGTTGACGGTAAGGATATAGAGCAGGTAGATGGGATCGTGAGTCGCGAACCAGAGCCACGGGATCATCAGCACCAACCCCGCCATATAGGCGGTGATGAAGTCCTGCAACACGATGAGGCCGAAGAGCAGGCCGCCCACGGCGCAGGCCAAGGCGCCAAACGGATCAACCACGAGCAGGCCGCCATAGGCAGAGGAGATGCCGCGACCGCCCTCGAAGCGGTTGAAGACGGGCCAGTTGTGGCCCACCATCCCAGCAACGGCCGCCGCCAGATGGGCATAGCCATCAGGGTAGAGGAGTCTGAACGTCAGGACGGGGATGAAGACCTTAGCGATATCCAGCAGTCCAATGGTGCAGCCAGCGGTGGCGCCGAACTTCATCGACGCCGCAGCCGCGCCCTTTGAGGTCACCTTGTAGGTCTCGTCGGTGCCAGGGACCGGCACCTCGATCTCGGCCATCGCCTCCTTCTGACCCAGAATGAGGCTGGCCACGCGGGAGATGGGAATCGAACCAGCTAAGTAGCCGACCACCAGCGCCCAGACAAGCGGCTCGATATGCATTCTGCCCCCCTTTGCAGTCAGGTCAGAACAACGCGCCCTACCTAGGCAAGCACAGCCATGTAGCCGGAGACGCCCGCATCTCTACCGAGGTCCTTCACGGCGCGCTCATGCAAAAGCGCTTCCTCGCTGACGAGCCCATCATATCATGCTGATGAGAGCGTGTCAATTGACAATCC
>CAZPJP010000153.1:0-9511 GCA_964586915.1 uncultured Anaerolineales bacterium | reverse complement strand
ATCTTCGGCACGACGCACTCCGTCGCCGTGGGGACCAAGTACGAGAACTTCATGGCGATGCTGGAGGCCTATCATGAATGGTCCGAGCGCCTTGCCTCGGCCTCGGCGTGACGGTATGGAGGATTGCGCCGCCGCTAGGCCGTGCTATGCTTGGATCATGATGTCTTGTGGCCAGGAGACGCTCGATGAGACTGCGCTCACACCTTGCGGGCGCCCGGATGACCTGAACTAGCGATGCGCCAACCCCGTTACGACGGCGATGGCCCTTGGTTCAAGGGCAACACCCACATTCACAGTACGGCCTCCGATGGTGGTCTGACGTTCACAGAGCTGGCGGACGCCTACGCTGGCGCCGGCTACGATTTCCTGGTCCGGACGGACCACTGGGTAACCTCTGATGTGGGCGTCGGCGACGAGGCGGCTCCCTTGCTATGGCTCGATGGCATCGAGCTTGACGGCTTCGACGAGCAGAGCAGCTACTACCACGTGGTCTGCATTGGGCGCTTCACGGGGATCGAGCGCGAGATGGGCTTCCCCGCGGCGTTGCAGGCCACCCGCGACCAGGGCGGCTTGCTGATCCTGGCGCATCCCCTCTGGACGGGAAACTCGTTTGCCGAGGCGCAACGGTGGGGGTTCGACGGGGTCGAGGTCTACAACCACGTCTGTAGGTGGCTCAATGGCAAGGGCGATGGGTTAGCTTATTGGCAGGCGATGCTGCGCGACGCGCCGGGCACGCTGGCCCTGGCGTGCGATGACGCGCATATCAAGCCTGAGCATCCGGGCTGGAACGGCGGCTGGGTGATGGTCCAGGCGCCGGAGCTGACGCCGGAGGCGATCCTAGCGGCTCTTCGAGCCGGGCGATTCTACAGCAGCACCGGGCCGATCTTTGAGGCGATCGAGGTGACGGGCGACGGCGTCCGGATCATGACCTCACCGGTGCGCTTTATGCGTCTGGCAGGCCCAGCTTATCTGGGACAGCGGATGGGCAGCTTTGAGGGCCCGTTGCTGACCGAGGGAGAGTTTGAGGTGCCGGAAGCGTGGGCCTACGCTTATCTTGAGATCGAGGATGCGTGCGGGCGACGAGCCTGGACGAACACGTTATGTGTGGACGAGTGAGCCGCTTAGACTCATAAGTCACTCAGTATGATGCACACCGTCTGCTTCACAGCAGGGTAGGAGGACCTATGGCAAGTACCGATCCAGAGCGGCCAAACATTGTCTTCGTGTTGACGGACGATCAGGGGTATTGGGCGATGGGGTGCGCTGGCAATGACGAGGTTCAGACGCCGAACCTCGACCGCATCGCCGCGATGGGGACGCGGTTCGAGCATTTCTTCTGCGCCTCCCCCGTCTGCTCCCCGGCGCGGGCCTCGATCCTGACGGGACGGATTCCCTCCCAGCACGGCGTTCACGACTGGATCCGCAAGGGGAATCTCATCGGTGAGAAGACGCCAGGTCTTGGGTGGGGGGACGACCGCGAGATCGAGTATCTTCAGGGTATGCTGGCGTATACGGACGTCTTGGCAGCGAACGGGTATCATTGTGGCATCAGCGGCAAGTGGCATCTCGGCGATAGCCTCAAGCCCCAAAAGGGGTTCTCCTACTGGCATCTCTTTCCATATGGCGGCGGCAGCTACTACAACGGTTACATTATCCGCGAGGGGCGCATCGAGCGGGACACCCGCTACCTCACCGACGTGATCACGGAAGGCGGCTTGACCTTCCTGGACGCCCAAGCCGATAGCGATGCGCCTTTCTATCTGAGCGTTCACTATACGGCGCCGCACTCACCGTGGCACGAGGGGCAGCATCCCGAGGATCTCGTCGATCTCTATGCCGACTGCCCCTTTGAAACCTGTCCGGAGGTCCCAGGCGGTCATCCCTGGCAGATCAACAGCGCGCCGCGGGGCAAGGGTGAGCGGCGGCGCGAACTGCTGAGCGGTTACTACGCTGCGATCACAGGGGCGGACCGCGGCGTCGGCCAGATCCTGGCGAAGCTCGAGGAGATGGGCGTCCTTGAGAATACGCTCATCCTCTTCACCAGCGACAACGGGATGAACATGGGGCACCACGGGATTTGGGGTAAGGGCAACGGAACCTTCCCGCAGAACATGTACGATACCTCGGTCAAGGTCCCGATGTTGATCGCCCGGCCCGGACACGTGCCGCACGCCGTCGAGACAGAGCACCTGCTGAGCCACTATGACCTGATGCCCACGCTTCTGGACTACCTCGGACTTGAAAACCCGGTCGCAGACAAGCTCCCGGGTCGTAGCTTCGCACCGCTTCTCCATGGAGAAGCGGCGCCTGAGCGCGAGCACGTGGTGGTGTACGATGAGTACGGGCCGGTCCGCATGATCCGGACGAAGATGTGGAAATACGTCCAAAGATACCCGTACGGCCCGGATGAGCTCTACGATCTCGTCAACGACCCAAACGAGGCGCGGAATCTGGTGGACGATCCGAACCAGGAGGGTCACAGGCGGAGCTTGGAGGCGGAGCTGGAGGCCTGGTTCGTGCGCTACACAGACCCGGAGCTGGACGGAACCAAGGAGCCCGTCACCGGCAAGGGCCAAGTTGATCTAGCCGGTGTGGTCGGCGAGGGTCGACCTGCCTTCGAGGGCGACTGGTGGTACATCGACGAGGATGGCGTCCGCCGGGATGATAAGGCCTGGTTCTTTGGTGAGATCATCGAGAAGTGAGAGAGGGAGTGAGGACGATCTATGACAACTAGGAAACACTCGCACAAACGACCTGCGTCGTTGGACCGCTTCTACTACGGAGCGACCTATTATCCTGAGCATTGGGGAGACGCTGAGCGCGAGCAGGATCCTGCTCGCATGGCGGAGGCCGGCTTCAACTGCGTTCGGATGGGGGAGTTTGCCTGGGATCGGATGGAGCCGAAGGAGGGCGTCTATGACTTCTCGCTCTTCGACGAGGCGATTCGTCGCCTTGGCGCGCACGAGATTTTCACAATCCTGGGCACGCCTACGGCGACGCCACCGCGCTGGCTGACGCTGGCGCATCCCGAGATGCTGCGGGTCGACGCCGACGGTGTTACCATGCAGCACGGGTCGCGGCAGCACGTCTGCCCCAGCAGCGCCGTCTTTCGCGAATACTCGCGGAAGATCACCCGCGCGATGGCCGAGCATTTTGCCGACAACGAGCACGTCGTAGGCTGGCAAACCGACAACGAGCTCAACTGTCACTTCTCGGAGTGTCACTGCGCCAACTGTCAACGCGAGTTCCAGGGCTATCTGCGACGCCGGTATGGCGATAACATCGAGGCGCTGAACACCGCCTGGGGCAACGCGTTCTGGTCGCTCACGTACGGTGACTTCGATGAGATTCCCACACCCAAGAATGGCAAGCCCGCCTATGCCAATCCGGCCCATTTGCTGGATTACTACCGATTTATCTCGTGGAATGTGACGCGTTTTCAGCACGAGCAGGTCGAGATCCTGCGCGAGGTGCAGCCGCGCTGGTTCGTCATGCACAACGGCACCTTCGCGCACATCGACTACCGGGGGCGCTTCGGCGAGGACCTAGACTTCCTGGGTTACGATATCTATCCCTTCTTCGACCCGGATCCCGAGCGTCGTCCCTTCACCCAGGCCTTCAACCTGGACCACGCACGAGCCTGGACCGGCAACTTCATGATCCCCGAGCAGCAGTCCGGACCCGGAGGACAAGGCTCGTACTTCCACGACACGCCGGAGCCCGGTGAGGTACGACGTATGGCCTACACCTCCCTCGCTCGAGGCGCCGACAGCCTGTTGTTCTTCCGGTGGCGCACATGCCGGTTCGGCGCCGAGGAATATTGGTGCGGTATTCTGGATCACGACGACATCCCGCGAGAGCGTTACAGGGAGATTCAGCGGTTGGGGCGGGAGCTCGAGGCCGTAGGTCCTGAGATCCTCGGTACGTCCGTGCACGTCGATGTCGGAATCGCTGCGGCGGATATGGATGTGTATGACGCGCACGACAGCCTGTCCTTAGGCCTTCCGTCTCCCAAGGAGATGGCCCGGGAGATCCACACCCTCTTTATGAAGAAGGGCTATGCAGTGGGCTGCGTGCATCCTTCCGACGACTTGAGCGATCTGAAGGTCTACATCATTCCGCACTGGGCGCTCTTCAACGCGGATTGGATGCCGAATCTGGAGTCCTTTGTCGAGAACGGCGGGCTTCTGGTCATCGGGGCCCGAACGGCGACGAAGGACTGGCACAACAACGTCGTCGCCGACACGCCTCCAGAGGTTCTGCACCCCTTGACTCGTGTGCGGGTCAGGGAATACGGTCGCCAGAATGCGCCCGATAAGCGCTCACTCAGCGTGCGGTTCTATCCGACCGGGGGACGAGCGCAGTCACAGTATTGGTGGGAGCACCTCAACACCCTGCCAGGGACGAGAACCATCGCGAGATGGGACGGGCGGCACCTCGCGCTCAAGGCCGCCGTCATCGCGCGACAGGTGGGGGAGGGGAGCGTCATCTACGCTGGAACCTACCTCACGGCATCGTTCGTCGAAGCGATGTTACCGGCGTTGCGGGAGCGCCGTGAGGATCTGGCCCCTGTGTGGGACGCGCCGGAGGGCGTTCAGGTTGTACTTCGGGAGAGCTCCGGCAAGCGTCTTTGGTTCTTCATCAACGATAGTGATCAAGGCGCCATTTTGACTGCCCCCCCAGCAGGGCGGGAGTTGATCAGCGGCAAAGACGATCAGTCCCGCATATTCCTCAGCAAGAACGACGTCGCAGTTATTAAAGAGTCCGTGACCGGCTGACGCGTGAGATCTGGCGGGAGCGAGGGCTTTTACGGCTGCCTGATGGTGGGCGGATACGTCGGGTAGGCACGCCCTTTGCCCCCGGCCAAATCTATGAGGGACATAGACCTGATCGCGGTCGACCTCGACGGGACCCTTCTGCGTGGGGACAGCAGTCTTGCGCCGGAGGGTCGGCGTTTGCTGCGGGCCGCGGCTGACCGTGGCGTCCGGGTGATCCTATCGACCACCCGGACGCCCAGCTCCGTCCGCGGATTCAGCCGGGAGATGGGCCTGGCGCATCCGATGATCTGCACCAACGGTGCAGAGATCTGGGCTTCGCCTGAGGGTCCCGTCTGGGTGATCCGGGAGCTCTCAATGGAAGTCGCCCGCGCGGTCGCCGAACTGGCCGATGCGCGCGGATGGTCGCTCATTACGACGGTGAGGGAGATCACCTACACGCATCGGCAGGCGGGACAACCGCTTGGACCCGTCGCGCCACACCGCGCTGTTGTGGCGCGCAACGTCGATCCCCTGCGCGAGGGGGCACCCACCCGGATCCTCAGTTATCAGCCAGAGGCCATCGCCGCCGTCCGTGCGCTCTGTGCGAAGCGATTTGCCGGGTCGTACCATCTGGAGACCTACTACTATCCGGACGGGCGCCTTAAGTCGTTGGGCCTGTACGCGCCGGGATCTGACAAGGGCACGGCGTTGCAGGAGGTGTATCGTCGATTGGGCGTCGATGCCGCGGCCACGCTGGCGATTGGGGACAATCCCAACGACCTGCCGATGTTCGCCGTCGCGCGGTGGCGGGTGGCCATGGGGAACGCGACATCGGATGTCAAGGCCGCTGCGGATGTGGTTGCGCCACCGAATGACGCTGAAGGCGTGGCGTGGGCCGTCCGGTGCATCGTCCTTAACGAGAGGGGGTCATTTGTCCCATCAGGAGAGATGAACTTCATCACCCGAACCTGACGATTGCCTTACGACTTAGTTAGAACGTCCGGTCTGGTCGTTGACAAAACGCGCCTTCGATGCTATGATAATCACAGGCCAATGACAATTTGATTGCAGCGGCCTTTTTTTGACCCCCATATCTTGTGGGATTTTTGTTTTTATCAACAAGATAGGGATTGCACACATCAAGCAAGCAATGCTGGCTCATTTTGCATTGCTTTTTTCCTTCTGGCGGGCCTGGTTAACAGCACCTCGCGGGCGGAGTCATCTTCGGCTGAGGTCTCAGGTCAAGATCCAAGGATCTGGCAACGGCAGTTGCGCTATCCTGTCGTGAGCACGATTCGGCCTCCCTATGGATCGCTGTCTCCAGAGAGACATCCCTCTGGGGCTTTTTGTTTGCGCTTCGATGACCGCTACAGCTGTCGACCGATTGGACTGTAGGTTCGGCGCGATGCAGCGCTGAAAGGAGTGGTTTTTGCATGGCTATTGAGCAGGTCATCAAGCGAGATGGCGCGACCGTGCCGTTCGATCGCAGGCGGATCGAGGACGCGATCTATGCGGCGGCGCGAGCCTCCGGGAATGGGGTGGGGCGGACATGGGCGGAGACGTTGTCGTGGGCGGTGACGGCATTGCTTGAGGAGCGGATGAACGGCACCGGCGAGACCCCGCACGTCGAAGAGATCCAGGACATCGTCGAGGAGGTGCTGGTCAAGTCGGGCAATCCCAAGGTTGCCAAGGCGTACATCCTGTATCGTCAGCAGCGCGCGCAGGCACGTGAGACTCAACGTATGCTGCTGGACTCTGAGAAGCTGGTCGATGACTATCTGCAGCGCGCCGATTGGCGAGTCAATGAGAACAGCAATATGAACTACTCGTTGCAAGGCCTGAACTTCTACCTGGCCTCCTCAATAGCGGCGCGCTATTGGCTGCACCGGATCTATCCCCGCGAAGTACAGGATGCTCATATCAGCGCGGATCTACACGTCCACGATCTGGGCATGCTGTCAGTCTATTGTTGTGGATGGGATCTACAGGATCTGCTGGAGCAGGGCTTTGGCGGAGTTCCCGCTAAGGTCGAAAGCAAGCCGCCGCGTCATCTTCGAACCGCGCTGGGACAGCTCGTGAACTTTTTCTACACGCTACAGGGAGAGTCCGCCGGCGCCGTCGCGATCTCTAACTTTGACACGCTGCTGGCGCCGTTTGTCCGCTACGATCGGCTCAACTACGGTCAGGTGAAACAGGCGGTCCAGGAGTTCGTGTTCAATATCAATGTGCCCACGCGGGTCGGCTTCCAGACGCCTTTCACCAACGTGACCCTGGACCTCACCCCACCGGCGACGCTGGCCGAAGAGCCGGTAATCATCGGCGGAGAGGCAAGGGACGCTGTCTATGGTGACTTCCAGGTGGAGATGGATCTCATCAATCGCGCCTTTGCTGAGATCATGTTGGAGGGTGATGCGCGGGGGAGGGTGTTTACATTTCCAATCCCCACGTACAATATCGCACCGGATTTCGACTGGGAGAACGACGAGCTGGCTCCGATCTGGGCGATGACGGCGCGCTATGGCATTCCCTACTTCGCGAACTTCATCAACAGCGATATGAGCCCTGAAGACGCGCGCAGTATGTGCTGTCGCCTGCGTCTCGACAACCGCGAACTTCGCAGGCGGGCCGGGGGCCTTTTCGCGGCTGCTCCGCTTACCGGCTCGGTGGGTGTCGTGACGATGAACATGGCCCGCCTCGGATATGTGTCGAGAAACGAGCGGGACTTCCGCGAGCAGCTGGGGCGGTTGATGGAGACGGCGAAGACGAGTTTGGAGATCAAGCGCAAGATGCTCGAGTCGCTCACGCGTCGTGGCCTGTACCCCTATAGCCAGCACTACCTGAGGAACGTCAACGCGGCGACGGGCGGTTACTGGTCCAATCACTTTTCGACGATCGGCCTCAATGGCATGAACGAGGCTTGCCTGAACTTCCTAGGGGTGGGCATCGATCATCGGGAGGGTCGGGACTTTGCTCTGCGCATGCTGGGGTTTATGCGCGAGATCTTGCAGCGGTTCCAGGAGGAGACCGGTAACCTCTACAATCTAGAGGCGACGCCGGCTGAGGGTGCCACGTACCGGCTGGCGAGGTCAGATAGGGATCGGTATCCTGACATCATCACCGCAGGCACGGATGCCGCGCCGTACTATACAAACTCCACACATTTGCCCGTGAACTTTAGTGACGATCTGTTCGAGGTGCTGGACCACCAGGATGACCTACAGACGCTCTATACGGGTGGCACGGTGCTGCATGTCTTCCTGGGCGAGCGGATCGAGGATTGGCGACAGGCGCGGAGGCTCGTGCGCACGGTGGCGGAAAACTACCGTCTGCCGTATTACACACTGACGCCGACGTTCAGCATCTGTCCGGTTCACGGCTACATCGCTGGAGAGCATCCCTACTGCCCGTACGAGCACACAGCAGAAGAGCTAGCGCGGTTTGGCCGTGAGATGTCAGTGTAGCGAACGTGATCAAGGATATTGTAGCGAAGGAGGGCGTGATGGCGGATGTGACTAAGGGCTCGAAGCAAGAGGTCAAGACCGAGGTGAGGGTGCCGTGTGAGGTCTACTCTCGCATCGTTGGGTACCTTCGACCGGTGCAAGCTTGGAATGATGGCAAACGCCAGGAGTTCTCCGAACGGAGCACGTTCGATCCCTCAGTGGTGGAGAAGCCCGAGGCTTAGGCGGCGAACCGGTCTAGGGAAGCAAGACGGCGAGTCAGCGCGGTGCCGCCCGCGCTGACTCGCCGTCTTTGGACGAAGAGGAGCGTGATCTATGGGCGTGGATCTCAGGGGATGGGTACGGACATCGCTGATCGATTTCCCGGGCCACATCGCTACCGTCCTGTTCACCGGCGGGTGTAGTTTTAGATGTCCAATGTGCCACAATGCCGATCTGGTGCTGCAGCCGCGGTCGCTGCCGGAAGTAGCTGTCTTCGAGGTGGTCGATTTCCTCAGGCAGCGCGCCGGGAAGGTGAGCGGTGTGGTGCTGACGGGTGGGGAACCAACGCTACAGCCGGGGTTGGCGTCACTGCTGGCGACCGCACGGGATCTTGGCTATGCCGTGAAGCTCGACACAAATGGCTATCATCCTGAAGTGTTGGCGGAGCTCCTCGATGCTGAGCTGGTCGACTACGTAGCCATGGACATCAAGGCCCCTCTCTCCAAATACCCGCTGCTCGCCGGGCGGCGCGACCTCGATCTCAATCGAATCGAGACATCGGTGACATCGCTTTGCCGTCGGCGGGTCGCCGTCGAGTTTCGCACCACGGTCGTTCCAACGCTTCTGGAGTCAGAGGACATTGAGGCGATCGCCAGCTGGATCGCGGGCCACGATGCGCAGGGCGACAGTTCCTATGTCCTGCAGCAGTTCCGTGGACGTGGTACGCTCGCTCCCGAACTGAGCGACGTACCTCCTTACCCGCCAGCGATGCTACAGGAGATGGCTGATCGGGCCCGTCGGTGGGTCCAGCCCGTCACACTTCGCGGCGTGTGAGGTAGGTATCGGATGAAGATAGCGCCCTGGGCCACGATCTGATCGCAGCCCAGGGCGAATTTTCCTCGTTCTTAGAAGCTGGCTTCCTATTGGCGCTACAGGTCTACTGCTTCTCGAGCTGCGCGCTGAACATATCGCCAGCCTTCTCCTCCGACCGATCAGTCGCGGGCGGGGGCTCAGGGGAGAGCGCTGAGATCTGAGCGCGGAGGTCGGGGGTCATCTCGATCTCGAGTGCCCCGAGTGAGCCCTCCAGCTGGTCGA
>CAZPJP010000152.1:0-9526 GCA_964586915.1 uncultured Anaerolineales bacterium | reverse complement strand
AAGGCAAGCTGCCCGATGCTCGACAGCAACGTGAGCGCTTGCTTCACAATCTCGGCCCGCCGCGCACGCGCCAACTCGTCACGACCAGCCTCGCCCACGTTCACGAGTTCGGCAGAACGCTCACTGTCCCTTGAGACAACGGGCAGATGCTCAGCCTGCTCGTCGTGCGCAGCCGCCATCATCGTCCAAGTCGCCTCCCGCCGTGGGCGGCGCCCGTCGGCCCCGCCACCTGGCTCAGCTCGCCTGCCAGTAGGCGTCTCACGGCCTCTTCTATCGACACACCTGGGCTTTCGTAGACGGGAATACCTGCAGCGTCCAGCACCCCAAAGGCGTTCGGCCCCACCCGTCCGGCAATGACTGCCTCAGCACCCTCCTGTACGACGTATTGCGACGCCTGGATACCCGCACCGTGGCCGCTAGCAACGCTTGCGTTGGCCTTGGCCTCAAAGGTGCCGGCATCGGTGTCTACGAAGACAAACTGAGCACATCGCCCAAACCTAGAGTCGACCATTGCCTTCTCCCCAGCCCCACTTGCCGCGACGGCGATCTTCATCTCGACGTTACCTCCTGAGTTTCGGTTCTCGTTCCTATACCCGCTGGCCATCACCCGTAATGATACCCTGCTATTGTCACAATGTCAATAGTGTCATCCGCAATAGACAAAGCCATCGTACTCGGGTTCAAGCGATCATAGAATGCGATCGATGCCCTCTCGTGCTTGTCCTCGCCCGAACCGCCGCTATAATCCGCGCCATGGTCACAAAGCGTCAGCTCGGCTGGCTCCTCATCGCCCTGGGACTGGGAGGTGATGCCGCACTTCTGCTCATTGGCCGACTTGGCGGTGGTGCCTGGGCGGGGATTGGTCCCCTGGAGCGCGCGCTGCTCCTGGCAGGCCTGGCGGTCGGGATTCTCGGCCTCCCGCTCCTGCGCCTGGGAGCGCGTCCAGCTGCGGTTCAGCGCGAGCCCAACTATCGCCTCCCCGACGAAACGCCGGCATCTGCGCCGCCCCTCCTCGCGTGGGGGGTACGCCTGCTCAGCCTCCTGGCGATCATCGCCTTCCTGGGCTATCTCGCCGTCTACGTGACCTACGCGGTGAGCTTGTTTCGATGGCCCTACGACTATGATCAGGGAGAGAGCTTCGAGCTCTATGATGCGGTCCTACACAGTCAGGGCGAGTGGCCATACCGGAATCCCAACGTTTACCCCTTCTATGCGTCCAACTACCCACCCGTTTTCCATGTCCTAAACGTACTGGTGTTCCCGTTTTTCGGTCAGACCCTGCTGTCAGGCAGGGTGCTCTCCTTCATCATTACAGTGCTGACCGCGGCAGTGATCGGCCTTACAGTGCATCGTCGCACGGGCGGCGCGTTCCTGCCAACCATATCGGGGCTAGCCTACCTGGCATCCAACTTCATTTACCACGTGGGCCCGCTCTGTCGACAACACCTGACGATGGTGTTCTTTGAAACGCTTTGCGTCTACTTCATCGCCAGCGCCGTCGATGCGCATAGCGGCGATGCGTCTGGTGGCGATGCATCCGGGAGACTGCCGCAGGGCAGGTCCACCAAGGCTCGCTGGAATCTGTTGCTGGGGTTTCTCTTCCTCTTCCTGGCGGGATATGCAAAACAACTGGCCGTCTTCACAGCCGCAGCGGTCTTCTTCTACCTGTTCCTACGCCGTCCGCGTCGAGCCATCGGCCTTGCCCTGGGCTTCGGCGCTGTCTTCGGCGCCGTCTTTCTGCTCATCAACGTGGCTACTGAGGGGTACTGGTGGCTCAACACGATTGCGGCCAATGTCAATACCTATATGTATCCGCAGTTGCTAGGCTTGACGCGGTCGTGGCTGAAGATCCATCCGGTCTTCATACTGCTGGCCATTCTAATGGTCATGTACGAGACCTACGTCGACCGCATATCGGCCCACGCCGTCTGGTTCGTCGGTGCGGTGGGAACGGGGATTATGTCAGGCAAATGGGGAGCTGGAGAAGCCTATTGGGCGACATCGGTCGCCGCCGCTATCATCCTCGCCGGGTTCGCCCTGGGAAAACTTAGGCAGTGGATAGCACAGCACCACCCTGCGTGGCGGGGGGCTGTAGCCCTCCTCATCCCCACGCTGATGCTTGTCCAAGCGACCCGTATGGTGCACCTACCGACTGAGGGCCCGATCTGGGGCCCTGTCGCGCGCACCCTTGGCGTTGCCGGCCAATCAGCCTACGCGGACTATCCGTACTACGACGCGGTGGGGTATACGCAGGTCGGTCATCTCCCGCTGCCGCGGGACTACGAGGCCGGCGCCCGGATTATGGAGTACGTTCGGGCCACCGACAGACCGGTCCTTAGCGAGGAGGCCGCCTTCACAATGTTGGCTGGAAAGCCCGTCGTCACGAATCCCACACAG
Organism: uncultured Anaerolineales bacterium; assembly: GCA_964586915.1. GTDB lineage: Bacteria > Chloroflexota > Anaerolineae > B4-G1 > SLSP01 > PWVB01. The sequence continues at coordinate 7,129 of CAZPJP010000152.1, read as the reverse complement.
CTGCTGAACCTCTACAACAACGACCTGCTGGACACCACGGAGCTGGAGGCAATGCTCCGCGAGCAGGCCTTCGGCCTGGTTGTGATGCGCGCCCAATTCTATCCCCCACCGGTCCTGTCCGCTATCGGTCAGCACTACGGCGTGGTGGAGCACGTTCCGATGAACGGCTTCAACTACATCATCATGAAGCCGCTGAGTGGCTCGTAGCCTTAAGGCGCCACGTCCTCCATCTGCTCCGAGGCGTAGTCCTCTCCAAGGATGACGACGACGTCGTGGTCCGCAGTCGGATTCGCGCCATGGACAACCGCCGATTCCGGCAATCTGAGGAACGACAGAAGCTGCGCGGCCGTCATCGGCTTGTCGCGATTGAGGATAACCAGCGACGTATCGTAGTCCTGCCGGTCGGCGTTCGCATAGCTCTCGATCACGATGCCATTGGCCTGCAGGAACTCCGCGGCGGCGTAGGCAAGCCCAGCGGTGTCCGTCCCGTTGAGGATGGCGATGGTGGCCCCCTCTTCCTCCATTGTCTGAAGTTCATCGGCCCCCGCCCTCAGCCCAAAGACCTCGTCCCGTACGTCTCGGATCTTGTCTCGCAGCGGTATCAGGATCTGCGACTCGTCCGGCGTCTCGGCGAAGAGGGTACACTGCTCGTCGATCACCCGAAACCGGATCGCATCGCGATCCACCTTCGTGGCCAGGTTAGCCAGCGCGATGATCTCATCGAGTTGCAGGTCAGGGTCCAGTCTCACCGAGCCCTCGACGACGTCCAGGATCTCCGGCGCTTGGGCTGCCAACTGTGGGAGCAACCGGGCATCGGAGACACGCTCCAGAATCGCCTCAATAACCTGCTGTTGGCGTCGGGCTCGATCGAAGTCGCCGCCCGTTGTATGGCGGATACGCGCGTATTTCAGCGCCATATCCCCGTAAAAATGGTGCTCACCCGCATCTATGTGAAGCTGCTCGCATCCGTAGTCAGCCGTGGGATAGCAGTAATCGTCAATAGGCTCGGGAACAACAATGTCAATGCCCCCAATCCGATCCACCATCTCTATGAAAGCATGGAAGTTGACGCGAACGTAATAGGTGATCTCCACACCCAGGTTGTACTCCACCGTCTCGACGGCCAGCGCCGGTCCGCCGCCCGGATGATTCTGGGAATCACCGAGGAAGTGGGCTTGGTTGATTCGGTATTCCCCGTAGCCGGGAATCGGAACCCAGAGATCGCGAGGAATGGACAGGACACCGGCTTCCATCGTGACCGGATCGAGCGTCGCGAGAATCATCGTATCGGTTCGCCAGAAGTCCTCCTCCTGCTCGCGCTCGTCGATCCCCAGAATCAGAACTGTGATCCGATCCGTCCCGGTCCAGACCGGCAATGCCTCACCCGCCACACGCTCGACGTCAGGGCTCTCCTCATCCGCTGGCTTGCCGATGGTAAAATCCGGGAGGATATCCGAGCTTGAGACCTCCTCACGTACCCAATTGTACACAATCAACCCTGTAACAAGTGTCACAATGACGTAGATCAGCACCAAACCCACACGGATCAGCAACGAATAAGGATAGCGTGGTTGTGTCGCGTGCGTCCTCGCGGTCTTTGCGGTCTCGGCCATCGTCAAATCCCGAACCCTTGTAGGAGTCCTGTATCGATCACGGCTGCGCAGGCATCTCGAAATTCTGCCCCAGGACGACCACGATGTCATGCGACCCATCGGAGTTTTGACGCTGCACGACAGCGGTTTCGGATAGCCCCAGGATCTGAAGTACCTTCGACGACGTCTGCGGTTTGTCGCGGTTCAGGACCACCAACGTGGTCGCATAGTCCTGTCGATCCGCGTTACCCACGTGGGCAACGTCGATGCCTTCGTCCCGCAACACGTCCGCCGTGGTGCCAGCCAGCCCACCCCGCATCGTCCCGTTGAGGACCGAGACTGTCGCAACCTCGGGCGTCGGGGTAGGAATCACGACCTGCGTGGCCTCGCCCACCGCAGACGTTGGCGGCTCTGCCTGGAAAACATAATCGCGAACCTCACGCATCCGGTCGCGCAACGGGATCAAGACCTGGGCGCCATCCGGTGTCACCCACGGTTGCGTACAGGATTCATCAATCACGCCACTCCGAATTGCCGCTTGCTCGACGTCAACAGCGAGATTCGCCAAGGCGAGCGCCTGATCAAGCGCCATATCTGTCGCCACGGAGTCTTGAATCGTCTTGTAGATGCTGGACGCGTTGCGTGCCATCTCGGGAAGCAGCTCATAGGAGGTAACGCGGTTCAGTATGGCCTTCATGACCTGTTGCTGCCGGCGTGCCCGGTCGAAGTCGTTGCTGCCATGCCGGGTGCGCGCGTACTTGAGCGCCATCTCGCCGTCAAAATGATGCCACCCGGCCTCGATATAGAGGGGATCGTAGCCATAGTGGTAATCCGGGTAGCGCGGATCGTCGATCGTCTCCTCCACGTAAACGTCAATGCCCCCGATCTGATCCACCAGCGTGATAAAGGCGTGGAAGTTCACGCGCGCGTAATAGTCTATCGGGATGCCCAGATTGTACTCAATTGTCTCTACGGTGAGCGCTGGCCCGCCACCGGGATAGTTGTAGAGATCACCGAGGAAGTGCGCTGTGTTGATCCGCCCATCTTTGTACCCGGGTATCGGCACCCAAAGATCCCTGGGAATGGACAGGACCCCAGCTTGGCGCGTCGCCGGATCGATCGTTAAGAGCATGATCGTGTCTGTCCGCCAGGGGCCCGACTCTTGAGCCCGCTCATCGACGCCGAGCAACAACACGGTCACGCGCTCCTGCCCGCTCCACGTCGGTAGAATCTGACCGAAGCCGTACGTGACGTTCTCGCTGGGCTGCGTATTGCCCGGCAGGCTGGGCGTTATGCCGGGTGTTGCCAGGGTCCCGCGGAACCACAGGAGCACGAAATAGACGATGCCAACACCGATAAAGAGCAGCAGCCCCAACAGCAGCCCGACCACCACAACCGGTGCATTCTGTCGCCGTCCGGCAGATCGCCTAAGCGTCATAACCTCTACTACATCCTCTCATCCCGGATCCGCCGCGCCGGTACGCCACACAGGTCTGAAGAGACGCTTCGCGTCCCAACGCCATCAGGTCCGGCAGCCGGACCATCCACTTGGTCCACCCATAAGCCAGACGTCATTATACCACGCAGCCGCGAAGCAGACACGCACACGGCCCGACCGATATTGTGTTCCTTGATCAGGAACTGCGCAGGACGTCCCAAGCAATGGTTAGGCATGGTACTGCGCAAGCGAGCGCCCCTTCATTCACGCTTGCGACGGATCATGCCCGAGTTAGCTCGGGACATCCGTCGCTCCGCTGCGCCAGACGCCGTTTCGTGAGCGGAGGACACAGTATCGCCCGTCCCAACAGGCCCAGGCACGCTGCAACGAGCGGCGAGGTCATCGAGGGAGTCAACCACCCGTTGTATGTGTCGACTGGGAGAGCAGATCGAGGATGCTGGCCTCCCATCGATCCACCGCCGCCTCCAGATCATAATGCGACTGGACAAAAGCCTGGGCTGCTGTCGCAAGTTGTCGCCGCCGCTCGGGATCCTGCAACAGATCGAGAACCGCTGCTGCAAACGCCTCCGGATCGTCCGCCGTGATGAGATGCGTGCCCGGTATGGCGCAAATGCCGTGGTTGCACACGCTGGTCGCCACAATTGGCACGCCCATGGCCATCGCATCCACCACTTTCTGCAGTAATCCGCCCGCTACAAGGAGCGGTGATATAAAGATGGTCGCGGCTCGATACCACGGCCCTACGTCCTCGACGAACCCGGTCACGAAGACACGCTCACCATCCGCGCGCGCCCTCAGCCAATCGGGCGGCCCTCCCCCCACAACGTAGAGACGGGTCGCCGGACACGCCTCGGCGATACGAGGCCACGTCCTGTCAAGGAACCAGGTGATGCCATTTAGATTGTGGTCCCGACCCATAGCGCCCACGAAGACCAAATTGGCCTCTCCGATGACGGCAGGAGGCGCGTCGGAGTCAGGTTGCACGGCGGGCGTCAATGGCAGGAGCACAGGCGGGCGGCTGCAGACAGGCGCCAAGAGCTGTCGGTCCCCTTCGGAGATGGCCAGCATCAGATCGTACTGATCGCAAACCCACGGCTCCAGGTGTCGGAACACCGCCCGCTTCAGCCGCTGAGCCAGTCGGCGTGCGCCGCTGAGCCGCGCCGCGCTCTGCTCTGCCAGGTGCCAGTTCACGTCCTGTGTGCGGTAGGAGGCCGGCGGACGCTTCAATCCCAGCGCAGCCACCGCCGTCTGCGTCGTCTCCACGTGGACGAAGTCAGGCTGCTCAAACCGCAGCGCCCTGCGGATCGCCTTTCGCAAGGCCAAATAGCTCCGCAGGAAAGCCAGCAGTCGGGGGCCGGGCAGCGAACGATGGTGCGGAACCGTGTAGACGCGCTCACACAGATCCCGAAGAGCAGGAAGGTGCGAGAGTTCGTCGTCCGCGATTCGCGCCACGAGTGTCAGGCGATGACCACGCTGACGAAGCGCCGCCATCAGACGGAAAAGCGACTCCCCCCCGGCGTGACCGACCGAGGGGGCTGGAAACTGCTTATACGCAATGAGTATATGGGCCATCTACCGAGCCGGATAACCGAACTCGCTTCATGCGGTGGAAGCGCTAAGCAGCCGCAATCGCCTGGACGATGACCTCGGGCCGATTGCGCGCCTCCCGGTAGAAGAAGTCCGACAGGACTTTCGTCACTGCCCGCTCCACCGTGGATGCCGGCGTACCGGGGCTGATTCCTCGCATCGTCGATCTCAGGGCCTCTTCCGCCTCAGGAAGCAGCGCGTCCATCACCTCTTGGGCAGCGATGCCCCTTCCCGTGACGTGCGGATCTCCGATGATCCTTCCTTGATCCTCATCATAGACGAAGGCCACGGAGCACACACCGGTCTCACTCAACTCCTCGCGGCGGCGAATTAGCTCTTGACTCACGGCATCTCCCACCCACGTTCCGTCGACAAAGACGTAGCCGCCCGGCACCCGCTCGCCGATCTCCATCTCGTCCTCGGAGAAACGCAGCACATAGCCGTTCTCGACAACGGCGATGTTCTCCTCAAGCACCCCCGCCTCCTGGGCCAGAGCAGCGTGGAGGTGAAGGTGTCGTAGCTCCCCATGGATCGGCACGAAGAACTTGGGCCGCAGAATGCTGATGAGGAACTTCTGCTCCTCCTGACTGGCGTGACCGGAAACGTGCACCGGCGCGACAGGATGATAGACCACGTTGGCGCCCTTCTGAAAGAGACGGTTGATCACGCGGTGAACGGTCTCCTCATTGCCCGGAATCGTGTGGGAGGACAGGACGACGGTGTCGCCAGGGATGATACGCAGCGACGAGTGGCGGCCCGTGGCCAGCCGGCCCATAATCGACCTCGGCTCCCCCTGAGCGCCCGTCGCGATAATCGTCACCTTCTCGGGTGGCAGCCGGTTGATCTCCTGCAACGACAGAATCAGATCGTCGGGCACATCCAAATACCCCAGCTGGCGGGCCATCCGCACGTTCTTTGCCATACTGGTGCCCGCCACGGCCACCTTGCGATCGAGGCTCTGCGCCACGTCCATCACCTGCTGGATCCGGCTGATCAGAGAGGCGAAGGTCGCCACAATCACCCGGCCCTTGGCGGGACGGAAGACATCTGCTAGCGTCGTGTTGAGCGATTGCTCGGAAAGCGTGCGCCCAGGATGATCGGCATTGGTGCTATCGGACAACAGGGCGAGGACACCGCGCTGGCTGAACTCCGCCAGCTTGGCGATCTCCGTCGGCCAACCGTCGACCGGCGTATGGTCCAACTTGAAATCCCCGCTGTGCACGACCAGCCCGACCGGCGTCGTGATCCCCAACCCGACCGTATCGGGGATGCTGTGGCACACGTGGTAGGGCTCGACGCGGAACGGCCCGATGTTGAGCACGTCGCCCGGCTGGATCGTCTCCAGCTTCACGCGTTTCTGGAGATCGCGGCGGAGCTTAACCTCAATGAGGCCTCGTGTCAGTTTCGTCGCATAGACTGGCGCATTGAACTCCTGCAGAAAATGAGGGAGTGCGCCGATATGGTCCTCGTGACCGTGCGTGATCACGATGCCGCGGATGCGGTCCGCCTTGCCCAGCAGATAACGATAGTCCGGAATGATATAGTCGACGCCTGGCATGTCGCTCTCCGGGAACATCATCCCCACATCAATGATCAGGATGTTGTGCCCATATTCCAGAGCCATCATGTTCTTCCCAACCTCCCCTAGCCCACCTAGGGGCACAATCTGTAGCCTTTCCATAGACCCCACTTTCAGCTGCTTAGCCCAATAAAGAAATCAGCCCGGAAAGAGCGTGGCCCAGGCTGTGGTGTATCAAAGTAGCACGTGCAGCACGCATACGCCGGGCGCGCCGCGAGAGTAGTCCCAATGCCCGCGTATCGTAACAGATTCAGATACCGTTGTCAAACGAAAAACCGACGTAAAGCAGGAACCGCACGCGCACGGTTACACGCACGCGCACGCACACGCGCTCAAGCTTGACAGGTCACGGCTTTATGATACCATACCCAACGTGAGCGCCCCCATCGTCTAGCCTGGTCTAGGACACAGGCCTTTCAAGCCTGGTACATGGGTTCAAATCCCGTTGGGGGCACCAAAGAAGCCCGGCCTTGTGCCGGGCTTTTTGCTGCAACCTTGTCAAGACAACCTTTTCGAAGATAGCTTTGTCGAGGCCAAGCGCGTCCTAGAGCTTGCGCCCGTCGCGCCCCCCTCCTTGACCATCATACGGCTTACCCGGATCCCACGCTGGGGCAGGCGGCGGCACGAACGCGTCTACAGGAAACGTCACCTTGCACCGATGCCGACTTGACACGTACGCCCCCTCGCAGATCTCCAACGCCAGAAGGGAGCTCTCGGGAATGCTATAGTCAAGCTCACCGCTGTCGATCATGTCGGCCATCCCCTCCAGATGACGTTGGTGTACACTCTCCGCGTACGGGCACGGCGTGATCATCTGCCCCGCAGGATGCTCCGCATTCAGGAGGGTGTACGGCGCTTCCCAGCCCCAGAACTCAACAACCCCTCGCGTGCCCACCAACCGAAACAGCGTCC
>CAZPJP010000151.1:0-9566 GCA_964586915.1 uncultured Anaerolineales bacterium | reverse complement strand
ATCTCTTTGCCGACACGGTGATGGAGAACATCCGCTACGGACGGCTCGACGCGACCGATGAGGAGGTCATCGCGGCCGCCGAGCTGGCCAATGCCGATCAGTTCATCCGTCGCCTGCCTCAAGGCTACGCGACCGCACTCTCCGAGCGCGGCAGCAACCTGAGCCAGGGGCAGCGCCAGCTCCTGTCCATCGCTCGTGCCATCCTGGCCGATCCAAGTATCCTCGTGCTCGACGAGGCGACCAGCAGCATTGACACCCGCACCGAGAAGATCATCCAGGAGGCGATGCTGCGCCTGATGGAGGGGCGGACAAGCTTCGTCATCGCCCATCGGCTGAGCACCATCCGCGAGGCCGACGAGATCCTTGTGATCAACGAGGGCGAGCTTATCGAGCGCGGCACCCACCAGGAGCTGCTGGCAGCCGAGGGCTTCTACCACAACCTCTATATCGCCCAGTTCAAGGGCCACCTCCATCTCGTCCCCGACCTCGCCTAAGCGCCAGGTCGTCGAAAGGGCTATCCGCAGCCGTCGTCAGGTTGGTCCGTGAGCGTGGCCAAGCTCCTCTGCCACCATCACCTCCAGAGAGCGAGACTGGGCATGCGCTTTGATCGTCGTGACCTCGTCCTCGGGCAGCGTCGCTGCGATCTTTGCGAACAGGCTCGCGGTCTGCTCCTTGATTGCCTGGCTGATAGAAGACTGATGCAGGGCGAACGCAACCAATCTCAGAGCCCGTCTCTCATCGCCGGTATCGGCCCAGAGACGGGCCAGGCCCACCAGGGACTTCAGAACTGTGGGAATGGCGCTGGCCTCGTGGGCGATCTCCAAGGCCTCGTGAAAGCTCTCCCAGGCGTGGTCCAGTTGCCCCAGATGGTAGTAGGCCTGTCCCAGATTGGCCAGCGTGTTAGCGAGCCCCGCTCGAACGCCCGCCTGTCGATAGAGGAGCACGCTATCGCGATAGTACTGTTCTGCACGCGCGTAATCGGCCTGAGCCGCAGCCATGTACCCTAGATTGTTCAACGCGATCGCCACGCCCCAACTGTCGCCGAGATCCTGGTAGACCGATAACGCCTCGCGCATCCAGCGCCTGGCTGCCTCCGGATCCCCCAGGCGGAACGCTGCGTGCCCGAGATGGGTGAACGCGTTGCCGATCCCCACTTTGTACCCGAGCTCCTGGCAGATCGCCAGAGCGGCATACAAGACTTCCTGGGCCTGAGCATATTCTCCTAGAGTGCAATGCACCAACCCGAGGTTGTTCAGTGCGGCGGCGACGCCCTGTCGATCGCCGATCTCTCGGCGGATTTCCAGGCTTTCCTGACACTGCGCCTTGGCCTCAGTGAAAGCGCCCCGGCGGCGTGAGACCAGACATAGGTTCCCTAACGTGACCGCCATCCCCCACAGATCCCCGTATTCGCGGTAGAGATCCAGACTCTGGCCAAAATGGGCTTCGGCCTCAGCATACTCTCCTCGGATATGCTTCATATACCCGAGGCCGTGCAGGGGAAGCGCCATATCCCGCCGGGCGCCCAGGTGCTGAAAGATAGACAGGCTCTCCTCGAACAACTGCTGGGCTTGATCAGCGTGCTCCGTAAACTCGCAGCACTTACCCTGTCGCGCCAGTAGCTGCCCCCGGAGCCGCTGTTCGTCTGGCGTCAGGTCCTCGATACGCTTCCCTGGTGCAGATAGCGCAGCGGCCGCCCGGGCGAATGTCCGGGTGCCCTCCTGGTACCAGCCCTGCATGCGATAGAAGACGTAGAGGCTCTCCAACGACTTCCCGATCACGTCCATTGCTGACCGGTCGCCCGACCTGCGGGTCAGTCGATCGACCGCCCAGCCGAAGCCTGCTCGCACGTTGTCGATCTCTGCCCGGATGGCGTTCACCGCTTCCGGCTGGTAGGCTCCCTTCAGTGCTGATTCCTGTGTCTGGAGGAACGCGGCGTAGTGGATGGCGTGCCGCGCCCGCGTTTCCTCTCGCGCCGCACTATCATCCTGGAGCTTTTCGTCCGCGTACTGCCGCAGAAGCTCGTGTATGTGGTAGCGTCCGGAAGGGGCGCCCTGCAGCAGTGACTTGCCGACCAGCGCGGACAACGTGGGCGCCGAAGCGCCAGCTACGGCCTCGGCCGCCTCGGCCCGAAACCCGCCGCGGAATACCGAGAGCTTCTTGAAGATGGCGCGCTCTCGGTCCGAGAGCAGATGCCACGAGTGTTCAAAGGTCGCCCGGATGCTCCGCTGGCGTCGTGGGACATTCCGCAATGACGTGCTCAGAACGTCGACGTTGCGCTCGATCTCCTGGCAGATCTCCTCGCAGGACCGTGCCGCGACCGGCGCCGCCGCCAGCTCGATGGCCAGGGGCATCCCTTCCACCAATCGACAGATGCGCGCTACCCAGTCTAGGTTAGTGCCCGACAGCGAGAAACGGCGGTTCACCTGCTCCGCCCGCCGGCGAAAGAGCTCGACGGCGTCGTACGGCGTCTCCGCACCGGCATCGAGGCCCAAAGCAGCACCGTCCGTCGTCCCCTCGGGGTAGGTCAGTCCCTCGACAGTGAAGACCCACTCCTCCCGCAGATTGAGCCGCTCGCGCGAGGTGACCAGCATGACGACGTCCGGCGCACAGCGCAGGATGTCGACCAAGAAGTCTATGCACTCCAAGAGGTGTTCCATCGTATCCAAAACCAACAGTAACGACTTTTCACGCAGGTAGTCCATCACCTGCTGGGCCGGCGCCCCGCTTCCGTGGAGAGAGACGCCCAGGCTGTCCGCTACCGTCACCACCAGCGTTTCAGGCGAATCGACCGGGGCGAGGCGGACGAAAGCCACTCCATCCTCGAAGACGCCAACGTGCTCGTCCGCCGCTTCTATCGCCAACCGGGTCTTTCCAATCCCTCCCGGGCCCACCAGGCTGAGAAGCCGGCAGTCGGGGTCAGCCAGGCGGCTGGCGAGGTCATCCAACTCCTCCGCGCGTCCCACAAACGGCGTCGGGGGCGGCGGCAGATGGCAGAGAGGTATCCTCGCTTCCAGCTCCTTCCCCGCCCGAATCCGCTCGTGTAGAGCTGCCGTCTCCGCGGTTGGCTCGACGCCGAGCTCTTCCCTCAGCACCTCTTTCGCTGCCTTGTAATGGGCCAGCGCTGCGCTGCGCTGGCCATCCAGCACAAGAAGGCGCATCAGCTGGCGGTGGGCTTCCTCGCGCCACGGCTCTAAGGCCACCAGGCGCCAGGTGTAGTCGCGTGCCTGCGCGTACTCGCCCCGCCGCTCGTGATAGCGGGACAGAAGCGCCAGGGCTTCTACTGCGTGGCGGTGCAACCACTCTCGCTGAAGGGACGCCCATTCCTCGAAGGCCGTGCTGTCACTCAGGAAGAACTGCGACAGGAACTCTCCCTGGTACAATTCGACCATCTCAACCATTCTTCGAATGCAACGCACACACGCGTCAAGCTGACGATGGCGATGTCGCCGGCACGCTTCCACCAACTCTGTAAAGCTGGCAACGTCCAGCCAGTGATCGCTCGTAGCATCGAACTGGATGGTCTGACGACTCACGAGCAGAAATGGGGAGCCCGATTGCTGATCGCCGACGGCCTGGCGCAGGTAGGAGAGGGTCTGTCGTAGATTGTGACGCGCCTTGCGCTGGGGGTGCTCGGGCCACAACAGGCCCGCCAACTCGTCCCGTCTATGGGGTTCGCTGGCTTCCACGACCAGGTAGCTCAGCAGCGCACGGGCCTTGTCGGTAGCAAAATCGGTGATCGGCGCGCCATCCAGCGTCACCTGAAACGCGCCTAACAGAGAGATTTTCAATCGCGGCATAGCTGGCTGTCTCCCCCTCCAAGCGAGATGCTCACCCACATTGTACTCTAGATCACACCCGAGGGCGAACACCATCCGCTTCTGACGATTTTGTGACGATTGAATGGTATACCAAGAATGCGATGAAAAGAGGCTACCGTTCCTACTTGTTGCGCCTTTGGCAGACCAGCGACGAAGGAAGACTGATCTGGCGAGCTTCGCTGGAGATCCCGGGCACTCGAGAACGACATGGATTTGCCAACCTGATTGATCTTTTCGACTTTTTGCGCGCTCAGACCGCTCCGCTATCCCAAACGGCCGCACCTGCTCAGCCCGAAGACAGCCAACGGCAAAGGAGGTGATCGGCCGCATTTACCTGGATCTGGCGTAACAATATCTCGACACTTGATGGCTTCGTAGACGTGATCTATTCAAGCTAATACATCTCTGGAGGTCAAGAATGAAGGGGCGATGGACGTTTATCAGTATGTTGGGTGTGGGACTGCTGCTGGCTCTGGTTATCGGCATGGGTCAGGCGCAGGCCTCTGCGTTCACGGAGGAACCGGGCTCTGGGCGGCTCTCGGTGGCGGGCACGGTGGGACAGAAGATCTCCTACCAGGGCACGCTGACCGTTGACGGCGTACCCGTCGACGGGACGCGCCCAATGGTCTTCAACCTCTATTCTGACGATAGCTGCGCCACCCTGGTGGACACCATCGATGCTGGCAGTGTTCAGGTCAACCAGGGGCTCTTCGACGTGGCGCTGACGGTGGACCAGGATGACTTCAACGGTCAGGGGCTGTGGCTAGAGGTCGAGGTCAACGGCGCGGGCTTGGGATGTGAGGAGTTGCTCCCAGTTCCGTATGCCCTCAGCCTGCGGCCGGGGGCGATCATCTCCGATACCGATACCTACGTAGAGGTGAATCGGTTCGTCCGGGGGAGTGGATTAGCTCTCAACAAGCACTACGGTCTCTATGCCAATGCCACTGGATCAGGTCTGACTTACGGGGTCTATGGGGAGAGTCTGGGAAGCCTGGGTGCAGGTGTCGTGGGGGTCAGCAACTCTGCCAGTGGCCGGGGTGTATATGCATATAACTCAGCCGGGGGATATGCTGGTTACTTCGTCGGTGATGTCGGTCAACGAGGAGGAGATGATGGCCTGGTCAAGGCCGCCGCGATGGTCTACTGCAGCAATCTCAACAGCGTGGTCAACTATCACTTTAATAACGTCGGTTCGTCGATCTCCGTCGCTGAGGGGACGGCCAATGGCAGATGCACCATTGACTTCGGCTTCGATCTGACTGAGCGCTACTGGTCCGCAACGTCCGCGGGCACCGTCACTGTACCTACCGGCGTGTCCTGCAGTGCTCCCGTCGGCGCTAACGACAAGATGCAATGCGTTCGTTGGCGCGACGACGGGACTGGCGCGGACGGGTTGATCATGCTCGTTGTGTATTAGGCAGCGATAGGAGGAAGACAATGAGAACCAAGATGTTGGTGCTGGTTCTGCTCGCCCTGTCGCTCTTGGCGGGTATGGCACGGGCCGCCCCGGCGCCTGGTCTGGAGATTCCCCGGTACGTGGTCGGCGCGGGCGGTGACCGCGCCGAGCAAGGCGCCTACGCGCTCAGCTTCACCGTCGGCCAACCTGTGGTCGGGCTAGCGAGCCAGGGGCCCTATGAGCTCTGCGCTGGGTACTGGTGCCGTGGGGCCGCAGAAGCTGGCGAAGATCTGCCGGCGCTGTCCATCGCCAAGTCCGGGCCGAGCGAGGCCGCCGCCGGCGAGTCCATCGCATACACCATTTCGGTGGATAACACGGGCGATGCAGTCGCCGCTTCGCTGGTCATCACCGATGTACTGCCAGCGGGCGCGACCTTCCTCGCAGCCAGCGATGGCGGCGTGGAAGTTCACGGGGTCATCTCCTGGTCGGTGGTGGCCCTCGATCCGATGGGCTCGCTGACACGCTCGTTCACAGTCAGCGCCAATACGACCATCACTAATGATGACTATGGGGTCTCCTGTGCCGAAGGCGTCAGCGCCTTGGGGAGCGTGGCGGTCGTCACGGAGATCATCGGCGGCGAGAACAACGAGGTTTATCTGCCACTGGTGCTGAGGTAGCGAGCAGAGCTCGCTATACGGAGGACCTGAACGCCACGCGCGGATGCTGGGCACGAAGGAAAGCCTGGCACCGCGGCGTTCGCCGGCCGATCCGTTCTCGCCGGCGAACGCGAAACAGCGGCGCAGAAGGCCCGGGGGATACTCTCGAGCAAGGATCAGATGTGGGAGGACTAGTTATGAAGAGGCAATGCTTTCTTTCTATCGTCGGGGTGCTGATCCTGGCTGCAGTGATGATCAGCGGCGTGGCCCTAGCTCAGGGCGTGGGGCCGGAGACCGTCCAGGAAGAAGCAGCGGCGGCGCGCGCCGCCGCTGCGGCTCCGCTGGACGCCAGCTTTACCTATCAGGGCCACTTGACGCAAGATGGTGAGCCGGTCAACGGCAGCTGCGATTTCCGGTTCACCCTCTACGATGGGGTGGACGGTGCGCCGGTGGGCGCAGCGCAGGAGCATCTCGATCAGGCAGTCAGCGACGGTGATTTCGCCGTGCAGCTGGATTTTGGCAGTAGCGTCTTTGGCGGCGACCGCCGTTGGCTGGGTGCCGAGGTCGACTGCACGGGCGCAGGGAGCTACGCTGATCTGGGCCGCCAGGAGCTGACCGCCGTGCCCTATGCGCTCTACGCCACGGGCGCACCGTGGAGCGGCCTGACTGGCGCTCCGCCCCCGTTCGATGACACGGTCTCCTGGAGCGAGATCAGCGGCATCGTGGGCAGCGGCGCCAGCCAGGTTGCTGCAGGAAGCCATAACCACGACACGCGCTACTACACCGAGAGCGAGCTTCAGGTGAGCGGCGCGGGTGGCCAGGTCCACTGGGACAACCTGATGGACGTCCCGCAGGGCCTTGAGGACGGGGACGACGTGGGGGGCGATTACGCCAACGTGATCGTGGTGGCCAAGAGCGGCGGCGACTTCGCCGCCGTACAGGACGCCATAGACAGCGTCACCGACGCCTCGGCTGCCAACCCCTACCTGGTGTGGGTTGCGCCGGGAGTCTACGACGTTTGGGGCACAATAACGATGAGACCGCACGTTCACGTGCAAGGCGCCGGTCAGGAGGCGACGGTCATCGCCCAGACCATCGAGCTGACCCACCACGTCAGTCTGCGAGATTTGACAGTGGGCGGCGACACGGTGGCCTACGGCCTGCAGGCTCGGGACGGCGTGAGCGAGACGCTGGTGGCCGATGTGACCGCTCTGGCGCTATACGAGGCATCGTATACTCCCTCGTACAACTATGCGATCTCACTGGATGGCAGCAGCACCCGCGTCACGTTGCGGAACGTCACCGCCCGGGCCGAAAACGCCGCCAGCGGCAGCTTTGGCCTCGACATTGATAGTGCCCAGGTGACGCTATACGGCGGCTCCTTCACCGGGCGCGGGGGCGGCCAGGCGTCGGGTATCTTCAACTTCGGCAGCGGCGGTACGCTAGAGGTACACGATGTCACCGTCCTGGGAGAGGGGGCTGGCCTCAACTATGGACTGCGCAACTACTCGGGCGTCACGGCGACGCTGCACGGGGGCACCTTCACCGCCCACGGAGAAGAGGCCTGGGCTGTAGTAAACGGCAACGGCGTGTTGGACGCCGAGGGCATCTCTGCCCAGGCCGAGGCCACCAACGGCACCGCCTGTGGCCTTTACAACTTCGGGACAGCAGAAGCGACGTTGCGGGGCGGCGCGATCACCGCTCGTGGCAGCCAAAACGCCCGTGCGATCCTCAACACCGCGGGCCTGGCGGCCGAGAGCGTTACCGCCCTGGCGGAGGACGCCAGCGACAGTAACTACGGTCTATACAATGCCAGCAGCAGCGACGCAGTGCTGCGGGGCGGCTCCTTCACCGGGCGCGGAGGCAGCGCGGCCGGCGGTATCCACAACGACGGCAGCGGCACTACAGTGGAAGCTGAAAACGTTACCGCCAGAGGCGAACTCGCCAGCGGCAGCGGGAGTAAGAACTATGGTCTCTACAATCGCAACAGCGCCGAAGCCACGCTGAGAGGGGGTGCCTTTGCCGCCTCGGGCGGAAGTAGCAGCCTCAACTACGGCTTGATGAACGAGAGCACGGCGACCTTGCGCGGCGGGGTCTTCGAGGCCCGCAATGGCCTCGACGCCACCGGCATCTACAATACGGCTACGTTGACCGCCCAGTCCATCACCGCGTTGGGAGAGAGCGCGACCAATAACTACGGCCTGGAACATGCCAGCGCCAGCACGGCCGACGTGACCGAGAGCGTCTTAGAGGGCGCGACCTACTCTGTCTATCGCAGCGCCGGCACCATCACCGTCAGCAACTCCCGCCTGATAGGCGCGGCGAGCGGCGCCATCACGTGCGTGGGTGTATCGCGAGGTCTTGTGTTCGCCAGCAGCGGCTGCCCATAGCTGGCTGAGCTTGGTGTCCTCTACCTGCGGCGGGCGATCGCCCGCCGCAGGTGCGAACCTGCGCCCTCCTTCCGCCAGCCCTATGATGCGGCGCTATAATGCTTGCCGTGGACCACAGTCCACGGCCCCACGCAGCGTGCCCTTCTGTCGCTGCACTCAGGCAAGGCCCAAGCGCTGCACGATCGCGGACAGCGGCTCCTCCTCCAGCTCGAAGGCCCAGTCCTCCTGCAGCACCTTCCTCAGATGCGTGGCGCCCTCTTCGCGGTTCGGAAAAACCGATATCAGCCGGCGGTAGATATCGGGCGTATGGTCGTAGACGACCCTCAGGTGCTCAAGCGAGTATTTGGACTTCTCCAACGGCAGGGGCGTCGCCATGCACTTCTGCGGCATCAGCGGGCAGGTGATCGACTTCCGCTGCAGCGAGAACTCGAAGAACTTCTGGCACATTCCGCAGTAGTACTTGCCGGTCGGCATCTCACCGATGATGTCGAGCTCGTCGAAGTCGAGGGTCTTACTAACACCCAACTCCTGCCTCAACCGCGCGACGCCGGCCTCCAGAATGTCGAAGAGGATGGTGTCCTCCCACACCTTCTCCCGGTCGGTGACGACGAAGGTGATGGCGCCCTCGCGCACGCGCTGCGCCGTCTCACAACCGCTGACCAGGATGATGAAGCTCTTGAGCGTCTGCAGCGGCTCACTCTCGTAGGGGAAACGCCAGTCCTTCAGAAACTCGAGATAAGCCTCGGCCAGAGCCTCTCCCACCTCCGACCCGACGCCTGGCGCCAGTTTGGCCATCACCTGCTGCGGAATCTTCGGGTAGAAGAGCCCAAACTGCTCGAGGCTGCCCGTCGTCTCCGGCGCCACCAACTCCACCGGAATCGGCGTGTTGATGCAGACCCGCGGCATATACGGGCACACAGGCTTGTCGATGTCGAACAGCATCTTGCACGTCACGCACCAATAACGATCCGTGGGCGAGACCTCGCCCTCGGGCATCTCCGCGACACGCGCGATGATCTTGTCTCGGTTCTTGAACATAGGTGGCTCCTTAAAAGTTAGGTGGTCCTCAGCCATCAGCTAGAAATGGGAGTGGGAAGTACGCGTTCGCTCTCCGGCCCCATCTCCTCAGCATCGAGCATCTAGCGTCCGGCTTCTGGTTTCCGCATCCCGCTTCTCTTCTATGATAGCGCAGGAGGAGATCAGTCGCAATCCGCCGCTTCAGCGCCCACTGGTCCTACTATCCGAGGCCGGTCTGCGCATCGTCGAGCTCACCACAGGGTCCATCCGGCGGTGCGGCGGCGTATGC
>CAZPJP010000150.1:4079-9612 GCA_964586915.1 uncultured Anaerolineales bacterium | reverse complement strand
TCCAACGTCTTCAGGCGAATGATATGAATCGTGACGCCGACGGCGATGGCGACGAGGAGGGCGCGGAGCCAGAAGGCATCCACTGCAAAGAGCACGCTGCTCCCGATGGAGAGCCAGAGGAGCACGAGGGCGGCGAGCTTAGCGCGCAACGGCACGGCATGGTGCTCGCGGTAGCTGCGGATGAGCGGGCCGGCCCACCTATGGTTCATCAGCCAGTGGTAGAGTCGGTCGGAGCTGCGACAGAAACAGGCCGCGGCAAGGAGCACAAGGGGCGTCGTGGGCACCAGGGGCAGCACGATGCCGACGGCGCCGATGGAGACGGCGACGATGCCTATGAGAGTGAGAAGCCATTTAGGTAGTTTTGATTTTCGCATAGCCGTTGATGACGCAGATTGTACCATAGCGCGTTGGCCTGTTCAAGTGGGCCGCAGACGTCTTTCTGAGCGGCGAAGAGCGCCAAACTGGTCACATGGCTGGTGACATGCGGTAAGAAAGAGCTATACTATTGAGTAGAACACATGTTCGATGAGGTCACCCCGTTCGGGGACTTGGCCTGTTCTATCAGTTCGAAAGGATGGGTTGCTATGGCAAACACATTTGTGCATTTCGAGATTCCGGTCGACGATGTCGCGCGGGCGCAGGCTTTCTACAAGAAGGTGTTCGGCTGGCGATATGAGACGTATGAGGCGTTCGAGGGCTACTCTGGGGTGCTGACGAGCGACGAGGAGGGGGCTCTCAACGGCGGGATGATGGCGCGAGAGATGCCCAATCAGACGCTCGTCTTCTACATCAACGTCGACTCGCTGGATGCCACACTCGACACGCTGCGGGACGCAGGCGGCGAGATCGTGGCGGAGAAGATGCCGGTACCGGGGATGGGGTGGATGGCCCATTTTCGCGATCCTGAGGGCAACGTTTTCGGGTTGTGGCAGGAGGATCCGTCAGCGGGTTAGCAGCTGCCCACTCCCTCGTGGCGACGTAGGCAGTGACGGAGTTTGTGGTATACTCTTGGTTGTCGCGGAGAGGTGCCAGAGCGGCCGAATGGGGCGGTCTCGAAAACCGTTGTAGTCGCAAGACTACCGTGGGTTCGAATCCCACCCTCTCCGCCAACCCACTCTCTTTGGATGGTCCATCCTAGCGGGAAGCCTTGCCGGCATTGGCTGTCTTGGGCGTAGGAAGGCCAATGCCATATTCTACACCGGTCTCAGAACTGATCTCCGAGCTGGTCCCTGCGTTTCCGCTGACCCTAAGAACGGGTGTGCATAGAACTGTGACCAGAAGTGTCGCGATGCGAGCAATGCTGGTTATGCTATCAGGAATGCTGCTTGCCAGCGTTCTGTCAAGCTGCATCGGGCGTGAGCGTGCTGGAGATGCGGTGCTGCCCGTGATCGAATGGGACTCTGGAAGTATGAGGCGGATTTCAGAGCAGGGTGACCCTTTCTACAACGGTTATGCAAGGCTCATTCGGCTAGATGATGGCTCCCTCTTTGCCGTCTACTTCAACAGTGGCAATGGCATTATGAAGAGCAGGAGCTACGATGGCGGCGACACTTGGACCAGTCCCTCTGTGGTGCTCCCTAACTCTCGCACCCACAGGATGGACAATCCCGAGATCGTTCAACTGAGCGATGAGGCTCTGCTGATCAGCACGAATCTGAGACCTATGCTTGTGGAGAGGAACCAGGATCCCACACGACGCTTCCAGATCGGTGTGATCAGGAGCGACGACCTTGGCGAAAGCTGGTCTGACCTCAAGATCGTCTACACGGCGTCCTGGAGGTTCACGGAGGGGTGTTGGGAGCCCAAAGCGATCCAGTGGCCGTCAGGCGAGATCCAGTTGTACTTCTCCGATGAGGCCCCCTACACGAAGAGCGGAGAACAGAACATCTCCATGCTTTCCTCTGGCGATGGCGGGCAGACCTGGACAACAGAGCCTGTGGTGGTGTCATTTCGGAGGTCCTTCCGAGATGGCATGGCGACCCCTCTCATTCTCAGCGGCAGCGACGAGATTGTGATCCCGATCGAGGACAACGGCTACGCGTGGCCCTATACTCACAAGATCGCCATCATCCGGGGCAGGACCACTGATGGATGGCAGAAGCCTGTATCGGGAAACAGCCCTAATCGGGAGTATGCCCTGAGGAGCATTCTGCCTAGGTCGGGGCCTTACGCGGGTGCTCCGTACATCACGCAACTACCCTCTGGGGAGACAGTTCTGTCGTACCAAAGCACGACTGGACGAGCCAGCGGTTCGGACAACGTGCTTGACAATGCGATCCCCTACGCAGTGGTGGGGGACGCGGAGGCTCGACACTTCCAGAACGTGAGCATCCCCTTCGACATCCCCGAGGGGAAGAGTGGGCTGTGGAACAGTGTGGCTGCGCTGGATGATGGAGAGATTGCTCTGCTCACGAGCACGAACGGGCTTTCACACGATGGCAGGAACGAAGTGTGGATGATCAAGGGTCTGTTGAGACACTAGGAAGCTCCATAAGCACATTGGCGTCACGGCAGTAGTTGCTGAAGCTGCAGAGCGTCAAGCGCGGAGCAAGTGCCCCGCCACCCTACTTCGGCGCGCTGTTGCGAGCCTTTCGGTGGGTGGATATCGCCTCGTCCGCCATCGGCGGCTCAGGCCGGCGAACCTGGCGGACGAGGCGGCAAAGGTGCGCTCTTGCTAGCTAGGTCGCGGTGCGCGGGGGCGCCACAGGGGCCGGATGAGGGGCGTCACTCGCCGGTGACGCACGTCTCGCCGCCCGCACACTCTTGGATGAGCTTGGCGACCAGGGCGGTCCAGCCGGTCTGGTGGTTGGCGCCCAGGCCGACGCCGGTGTCGGCCTGGAAGAATTCGTGAAAGAGGACGAGGTCCTGACACGCGTGGTCCTCGTGATAGATGTCGATATCCCCATAATAGGGGCGAAGGCCCCGATCATCCTTCTTGAAAAGCCCGGCGATCCGCTGCGCGAGGGCATCGGCGACGGCGTTCAGGCGCAGCGACTGTCCTGATCCCTTCGGGAATTCCACTTTGAGATCCTCGCCGTAGTAGAGGTCGAACCTCCGCAGTGACTCGATCATCAGGTAATTGGTGGGCAGCCAGATGGGACCGCGCCAGTTGGAGTTCCCGCCAAAGAGATCGCTACGCGACACCCCGGGCTCGTAGGCGACGGTGTAGCTTCGGCCGTCGACGTAGAAGGTGTAGGGGTGATCCTCGTGGTATTTCGAAAGGGAGCGGATGCCATAGGGCGAGAGGAACTCCTCGGCGTCGGCGAGCCGGGCGAGGACGCGCATCAGCTTGTCACGGTTCGGCAGCGCCAGCAGTAGGCGCTCGCCGGCACCGGGTCGCGTGAGCGGCGCGATGTTCTCGACGAGGTGCGGACGGTAGGTCAGAAACCACTCCATGCGCTTGCGGAAATCCGGTAATTGGTCGAGGAGCTCCGGGTTGAGCGTCTCGACGGCGAAGAGCGGCACGAGGCCGACGAGCGAGCGGACTCGCAGCGGGATGACGTTGTCGTTGGGCATATGCAGGACGTCGTAGTAGAACCCATCGCGCTCGTCCCAGAGGTTGGCCTCCCGGCGTGAGTCCTGTCCTAAGTGCGCAAGCGCGTGCGAGATGTAGATGAAGTGCTCGAAGAACTTGGTGGCTACGTCCTCGTATGCGGGCTTGGTGCGTGCAAGCTCCAGGGCCATCCGCATCATGTTGAGGCAATACATCGCCATCCAGGCGGTGCCATCGGCTTGGTCGATTCGCCCGCCGGTCGGCAAGGGCTTGCTGCGGTCGAAGACGCCGATGTTGTCGAGGCCCAGGAAGCCGCCCTGGAAGACGTTGTTGTCGTCGTCGTCCTTCCGGTTGACCCACCAGGTGAAGTTGAGCAGGAGCTTATGGAAGACCTGCTCCAGGAAGATCGTATCGGCCTTGCCGGTTCGCTCGCGATCGATGTGGTAGACGCGCCACGCCGCCCAGGCGTGGACGGGTGGGTTGACGTCACTGAAGTCCCACTCATAGGCAGGTAGCTGTCCGTTGGGATGCTGATACCATTCCCTGAGGAGCAGCTTGAGCTGGTGTTTGCTGAACGCAGGGTCGACCATCGCCTGCACTACCGTGTGAAAAGCGAGGTCCCAGGCAGCGTACCACGGATACTCCCATTTATCCGGCATCGACAGGACCTCGACATTGTAGATGTGCGTGCGCCAGTCGGCGTTGCGCCCGCGCTTGCGCTCGGGCGGTGGCTTCGGCATTGCCGGGTCGCCGTCGAGCCAGAGCTCGACGCTGTAGTGGTAGAACTGCTCGCTCCAGATCAGCCCGGCCCAGGCCTGGCGTTGCACGCGGCGCGCGTCCTCGTCCAGGCTCGGGCGATGAATGGCGTTGTAGAAGGCGTCGGCCTCGGCGATACGCTGCTCGAAGACCTCCTCGAAGCCGTCGAAGGGCGCGTCCAGGGCCTCTTCGGTGAAGCGGACCCAGACCTCGAAGGCCTCTCCTGGCGGCACCGATGCGGGGGCGTGGGCTGCCGCCTTGGTGCCGCGCTGCTCAGGGTTGACGCGGTCGCTCTGTCCGTCGACGACGGCGGCGTGGAAGGCGTCCTTCACGTGGGGAGTAGGGTTCTCGGCGCCGAAGAGGCGCTCGCGGTTGGTGTCGTTCTCGGTGAAGAGAAGCTCAGGGGCCACCGGCGTCTCTTGGTCCGGGCGGTGGGCCGTCACGTACCACCAGCGCGGGGTCAGGTGGCGCTCCTCGGCGTAGGCGGCAGCGACATCTGTCCGCGGTGCATCGATAGCGCGGATCTCCGGACGGGCGGGATCGTGGCCCCACGACCACGTGTTGCGCGCCCATAGGTGGGGGAGAATATGGAGCGGCGCCGTTTCGGGGCCGCGGTTGACCGCCGTGATCCGGCAGAGCAGATCTTCCTCGGAGACCTTGGCCCATTCGATGAATATGTTGAAGTAGCGGCGCTCGGAAAGGACGTCGGACAGCGCGTCGGTGATCTCGTACTCTGGATCGTCATAACCGCGGCGTTGGTTTTCGTGAACCAGCTCCGCGTAGGGATAGGTGACCTGCGGGTACTTGTAGAGCATCTTGAGATAGCTCTGGGTGGGCGTCGCATCGAGGTAGTAATAGAGCTCCTTGACGTCCTCGCCGTGGTTGCCCTCGGGGCCGGTGACGCCGAAGAAGCGCTCTTTGAGGATGGGGTCCTGCTCGTTCCAGAAGGCAACGGCGAGTACAAGATTCTGGAAGGTGTTGCAGACCCCGCCGATGCCGTCCTCATTCCAGCGATAGGCGCGGCTGCGGGCCTGGTCGTGGGTGAAGTCGTGCCACGGCTGGCTGTCGGCGCTATAGTCCTCGCGGACGGTGCCCCAGGCGCGGTCGGCGACGTAGGCGCCCCACTTGCGCCATCCCAAGCGTCGCTCATTGGCGTTGGTAAGGCGGCGGTACTCGGCGGTCTGTTCGAGGTCCATCGTCACCCTCCTGGGATGTAGCTGGTCTGCAGCTCAGTGTAGCGGGAAACGGCGGTCAGGCAACACGAAGCACCCCCCCCTCTAGCTC
>CAZPJP010000150.1:1298-3979 GCA_964586915.1 uncultured Anaerolineales bacterium | reverse complement strand
ACGGGGA
This sequence comes from uncultured Anaerolineales bacterium, assembly GCA_964586915.1. Classification (GTDB taxonomy): domain Bacteria; phylum Chloroflexota; class Anaerolineae; order B4-G1; family SLSP01; genus PWVB01. Next base: position 3,972 of record CAZPJP010000150.1, on the reverse strand, counting down.
CAAGCCCTGAAGTCTGGCTCTCTTGCGAGAGGGATTGACAAACCCTATCGTAGCAGAGAGCGGCGATTTTGTCATCGCGCCTGAGGAGGGTTTTGCTGTTGGACTCCGGTACAGTTCGGCGGTTAGCTGCCGGGTTCGGCGTCACGGCGCCAGAGATGCTGCATCTCCTCACAGGTCTCGAGGAGAGCGTCCAGCGTGCCGGCGCCGGCGATGCGCCCGTCCTTGAGGACGAGGACCTGGTCCGCCCGGCGGAGCGCGGCGGGGCGGTGGGAGACGACGAGACAGGTCGCGCCGTGCTCCCGCAGTCGGTCGACTCGCTGCCATAGCTGCCGCTCTGTCTCGACATCCAGGGCGCTCGACAGGTCGTCAAAGACGAGCAGCTCAGGTTCCCGGACAAACATACGGGCGGCGGCTGTACGCTGTCGCTGCCCGCCGGAGAGGCGCACACCCTTGGCGCCCAACACGGTGTCGAGCCCGTCGGGCATCTCAGCGATGTCCTGGTTCAGCACGGCGGCCCACAGCGCAGCGGCGAGGTCAACCCGGTCCTCAGGAAGGCCCATCAGGATGTTGTCGCGGAGCGTCTCGCTGAAGAGGAGGGGGACCTGGGGCGTGTAGGCGCTGCGCGGGGGCGTGAAGAAGGAGGCTGGGTCGGCTACGAGCTCGCCGTTCCAGCGGATCTCGCCGGCCTCCTTTGGTACTAACCCCAGGAGCGCTCGCAGTAGGGTCGTCTTGCCCGATCCCACGCGGCCGGTGATCACGGTAAAGGACCCTGCGGTAAGCGCGAGATCGATCCCCTGGATGCCGTGCTGAGGAAGGCTCTCGACGTCGTGTCGGGCGCCGCTCCCGCTGTCACGGGTGGGGTAATGATAGGAGAGTCCGGCTGCGGTCAATGTGCTCAACCGGTCATCAGGCGTGCGGACCGAGATCGGCACGTCGGGCAGGTCGCCGCGCATATAGACGGGTCCGTGGTGGACGAGGTGAGCGGGTGGCACGTTCCTGAGCAGACCAACCAAACGCCGGATGGAGACCCCGATCTGCTTATACCACGCCCAGCGTCCGCCAACGAGGGCGGTGAAGTCATTCACGATGCCCAGGTAGTAGATGAAGAGGGCCAGGTTGCCCAGAGAGAGGGACTCGCCGCCGGATGCGGTGGCCTGGGCGATGAGCAGGAGGACGACCCCGGTGCTGATGCTCGCCATGTTGTTGAAGACCGAGTCGAGCAGCCTCCGGAAGACTCGATCCTTCACGGCGGCCCGGCGGCGATGATCGCTGAGCTTTTCGAAGTGGCGGACGATGTCGGACTCCGCCGTGGCGGTCTTGACGGCCAGGATGGCGCTGAAGACCTCGTCGATGAGGCCGGTGATGGCGCCGGTTGCCTCACGATCCGCCTCTCGGTACGCGTCGACCTTTCCGGACACCCACCGGCTCACGCCAATGACGAGGAGCATGGGCAGGAACGCGATGACCGTGATCCGCGCGTTGATGCGCAGCATCACGACCAGCGCGACCACGGTAAAAAAGGCGAATCCCGGCAGGACCAGCGACTCGGCCATAAAGAAGGCGATCTCGTCGACATCCCCGCGGAAGCGGCTGATGGCCTCGCCAGGGGAGCCGGGGACTGCCTGCGCTCCGGGCCGCGAGAGAATGTGCTCGAAGACGTTCTTGCGCATCAAGGCGGCGAGGGTGTACCGGAAGTTGAAGTAGACGACGACATCGACGAAGATGACGACGGCGCGCGCCAGTGCGGTGGCCATGATGAGACCGATGAGCCACCACAGGCCGATCGGCGGTTGGATCTCGCCGGTGAGCGTGTCAAAGATCGCGCGCGTGATGAGGCCGGTGAGCTGTGGGAAGACGCCGAAGAAGAGCAGCTCGATAAAGGCCAAGAACGCGTAGGTGCGCGGCCGAAAGCGGACGAGCTGCCAGGCAAACCACCACGTCGGCGGTCGCTTCCTGGAAGCAACGGGCGCGCGGTCGGACTCGGGCGCGTCGCTCATGCCATGACCTCCTCCAGGCCTGTCTGCAGCAGCCGGTGGAAGAGCGTTGCCGGGTCTTCGGCGAGGGCCACGCGGGGGCCGTGCTCGACGATCCGACCGCGCTCCAGGATGGTGATCTTGTCGGCGCGCTGTAGGGTGTTGAGGCGGTGGGCGATGATAATCGCTGTCCGGCCCGCCAGGAGGCGGTCGATGGCGCGGTCGATGCGGCGCTCCGTCGCGGGGTCGAGGCGGGAGGAGGCCTCATCCAGGAGCACCAGGCCGGGGTCCTGGAGGAAGACGCGGGCGAAGGCCAGCAGCTGCGCCTCGCCCGCCGACAGGCCGGCATCGCTGTTCAGCACACTGTCGAGGCCGTGGCGCAGCTCTGCCAGCCAGGGACCGAGCTCCAGCATCTCCAGCGCCCCGCGGATCGCATCGTCGGTGACATTGGGGTCGAAGAGGGCGAGGTTGTCGCGCACCGTGGCGTTGAAGAGCTGGATCTCCTGGGTGACGACGCCCACGCGCTGGCGTAACTCGCGCAGGGGCACGGTGTGGAGATCGACGCTCGCCCGACCGCTGCGTGAACTGTCGGAGCCCAGCGTGATCGAGCCGCTGTCGGGGTCGTAGAAGCGCAGCAGCAGCCGGATGAGCGTGGTCTTGCCGCTGCCGGTCCGGCCCAGGAGCCCCAGGATTGTGCCCGG
>CAZPJP010000150.1:0-1198 GCA_964586915.1 uncultured Anaerolineales bacterium | reverse complement strand
CGTTTGACCCCGGCTCCGGCCCGCTGCAACTGCTGTATCTGGTAGGTGATGGCCCGCAGCGGGCCCTCCAGTATGCGGGTGTAACTGTAGACGAGATAGACGGTGCCGAGGGTGACGACCTCCTGGAGGTAGAGGCGAGCGCTGATGGCGAACCCACCGGCGGTGCCTAGGGCGAAGAGAATGAAGGTCACGTTGAGCACGATGTTGTGCATCCAGCCCGCTCTGAGCGAGGCGCGGAGCTGGTCGCGCATCAGCGCGTAGAACCGGCGCATCACGTAGGCCTGCGCGCCGTTGCCGCGGATGTCCTCGGTGCCGGCGAGGCGCTCCTCGAGAAAGCCGAAGAAGGTCGCGTTGGCCTCCCGCTCGGCGGTCCAGTGAGGGACGGCGAGGTTGCGCAGGCCCATCAGGACGGCGAGGGTGGTGACGGTGAAGAGGGCGACGACACCGCCCATACGCCAGTCCGTTCGAAGCAACACGACCACGACCCCAACCATCATCAGCGCGTTGCCGAGGACCTGAAGGACGAACTGCGAGAAGAAGTCGGAGAGCGCTGTGACGTCGCCGTCGATCCGCTCGATCATCTCGCCCGGCGTGTGCGTCTTGTGGAAGGAGAGATCGAGGTCGATGGTATGGGCCAGCAGGTCGACACGGAGACCATTGGTGGCGGTCCAGCCCACATTCTCGGAGACGTAGGTTGCGAGTAAAGCCGCGCCCTGCTGTACCAGGGCGATGACCAAGAAGAGGGTGGCCTGGCGCATCAGCGTGGTCGTCTCCATGGGCGCGCCATTGCTGAGGCCCGCACGCGCCGTGATGCCATCGATAAACGCGGCAAGAATCATGGGGTTGATCAGCTGGAGCCCGATGTCGCCGAAGAGGAGCAGGGCCAGCACGGCGACCCGTGGCCACTGGGGCCGCAGGTAATGCATAAGCAGCGCGGCATATTGCCGGAGCGGTATCATCGTAGGTGGTCCATCTCCTCGGTGTCTGGCGGCGTCGGATCATCCGCGCCACCCGTGCAGGCGTGACGGCGCGACGGTACGTAAGCATACCACACCCCGCGATTTGTGGGGTGTCGGGCTGAGGGCGAGCGCATTGTTCGTTGACTTGCCGATTGCTTCGGGTAGAATAGCGTGGACATACTGTCGGAGACGCGGCGCGTCCGCGGGGGTTCGCGGCTGCGCATCGTCTGCGTATTGTG
>CAZPJP010000149.1:0-9617 GCA_964586915.1 uncultured Anaerolineales bacterium | reverse complement strand
TCTCATACGCAGCGTCTCCATCGCCGTGGCGGGCCGTCGTCGGAATGCGGCGCCCACGCGCGCGTCGGGTCCACGCATCAGGTCATCAACGCGTGCGGCGCCCCCCTTTTATCCCCAGCGGGGAGAAAGCGCCGGTTTCTCACCCACCCGGCGCTCGTCGATACCAGTAGCGGTAGAGCTCCCGAAAGCCCAGCTTAGCGTAAAGCTGGCGCGCGGGCCCGTTGCCCTCCTGGACCTGCAGGTAGGCGTGCTGCACGCCCTCACTCTTCGCCCAGTCCAGCAATCCCTCGACGAGCGCCTGGCCGTAACCTCGACGCCGCAGCACAGGATCGGTGATCAGGCTGAAGAGCCCGACGTAGGACCGCTCCACCACCGCCATCCCACACGCGACAACGCGGCTTGTATGGTGCAAGCAGACCAGGCGGAGCCCGTCCGGGATCGATTGGAGGATGGCGCGGTGTGCCGAGGGGAGGCTCTTAGCGGCAAAGGTCTCATAGCGCTCGCGCCAGGCCTCGATAGGAAGCGCCTCAAGCGCGCTCGGGCTTGTGCCTGACACCGACCAGGTCGAAAGGTCCAACACCTCAACCAGGGTGGTGTCGAGGACCCGGTAGTCACGCGCCGCAAGCCGGTCGTCCAGGTCCGGCGGCGACGCCAAAGGCGTGATCCGGAAGAGTGTCGGAAGCTCCTTCGCCGCGTACTGCGCCTCACACGCCGTGATCTTTGTCTCGGCGTCCAGCGTCGAGGCATAGAGCGGATTGACAGAGTTGGCACGCTTGCTGAAGCCCTCGGAGAACCTCAGCAGCCAACCGTCGTAAAGGCGTTGCTGGATGGCCGGCCACGCATTGAGGGCCGCCTCCTCAATGCGGCGGATGTCCATCAGTAGATCCCGGGGATGAGCTTCGACGTCGTTTCCGCGTAAGCGTCATACCCCTCGAAGGTGCGCCGAAGGAAGCGCTCCTCCATCTGAATCCGAACCAGCACCCCCACCACGCCGATCGCGGTCAGAACCCACGACCACGCGACGCCGAGAAAGGTCGGACAGGCGAGGAAGAGCAGGAGGTTCCCCAGATAGAGGGGATGCCGGATCTGCGCGTAGATGCCGGTGGTGACGAGACCCTGCTCTCTGCCCTCCTCAAGAAACATAGAGAACTGTTCACCCAGGTCGAGATGGGCGCGGACGCGCACGTAGGTTCCCGCTGCGAAGAGCACCACGCCCAACACCAACGACAGCACGGCAGGTCTGCGGTAGTCACGCGACAGATACTCCAACGGGGGCGCGACGATCACGAGCCAGTACGGGACCATGATCAGCCAGGCCGTCCAATCACGACGCGGCTTCTTGGCAACAGTGCCGGTGTGCGTCATCACCGCCAGCTCGGCGACGCGGTAGAGGAACACAAGCGCGATATAGGCGACGAGATAGGTGTCCATATGAGCTCCTTAGCGGGTGCTTTGCCGAGTGTCTTACGACGCTAACTGTGGACGTTGGCAGGCCCACACGCCATCATAGAATGGCCGAGCGCACTGTCAAGCGCGCGGGAGGACGCTGAACCTATGGAAGATGACAACGGGGCGAACGTCCTGAGCTTTGCTCAGGCATCCGCCCCGTTGCTTACGCTGATCGTGCAGGTTGTATTATGAGCGCACGTTCAGACGAACGCACGTTCGGACGAACTCTCGTTCAGACGAACGCACGTTCAGACGAACGCTCGATCAGTGGTTAGCCCGCTGCCGCGCGAATCGCACGCCAAGGACCACCATCGCAATACCCGCCAACACCGGCACCAGCGTCCATAACCAGGCTACGCTACCCGACGCCGGCATCATCGGCTCCTCCGCCTCTTCCTCGGCCTCTTCGGCCTCAGCTTCGACTTCCGCCTCCTCAGCTTCCTCCATCAGGCCGCCGGTGATCGTGAAGGGCGCCATAACGACCTCGTCATCGACGGTCACGGGTCCATCGTCACCGGGAAACTCGTAGGTACCCTCGACCCCTGCATCCTCGTGGAGCATAGCGTGGAGCGTCTCCGTCGCCATCTCGGTGTCGATCTCCACCACGATATCGGTGTTCTCGCCATCGGTCAACGCCGCGTAGCCGATCACCGGGCCGGGCGCTCCGTCATCATCGGCGTGGATGACCATCCAACCGGGGCCATCACTGACCGCGCTGGCAATGGTGACCGTGTCGTCCTCAATCGCCTGATCCTCGACAGTCACACTTGGGGTCAACTCCTGCGCCCCAACGGCGACCACCGTCATCGCCGACAACGCCAGAACCAAAAACAAGCCAATCGTCCGTCGCAGTCTATCCATCGTTATCTCCCTCACTTTCCACGATTGTTCCCACGATCGTCACCGCAAGGGATGCACAGCACTCCGCCCACAGTGACGATCCTCGATACACCTACTTTATAATAGCATCGCACTCGCGCGACAGACGCTGGGTTTGGTTGGCTTACGTGGGGATTACCGCGAGAAAGGTTGGATTTACGTTGGTACGTTGCGCGACGCAAGGCCCCTACTAACAATCGCGAGACTCACAAGACCGATCCCTAACGCGAGCGCGCCTAACGCAAGCACGCGCCGCGACACCGATGCGCCACTCGCCGGCAGCACGAAGTCTACCCCACCGGTGACGTCAAAGCGCGCCACAACAACCTCACCGTTCACCGTGACCGGTGCATCAGGATCCGGGAACTCGAAGTCGCCCTGCACCCCCTCGTCGGTGGCGAGCATCGCGTGAAGGGACTGCGTGACCTGCTCTGCATCGACCGCCACGACGACGTCGGTATTGACGCCGGGCACCACTGCGGCGTATCCAATCGGGACACCGAGCTCACCGTCGGCGTCAGTGAGGATCACGATCCAGCCCGGCCCCGAGCTGACGGCCTCACTGATCACGACGGTTGCATTGACAAGCGGCTGATCGTCGACGCTGATGCTTGGCGTCGGCGGCGTGACCTCGAACTGTTGCGCAGCCATCCCAGCTTCGATCACGAGAAAGGAATCCATCACCGTCAGGCCATTCACCCTGACCGGCAGATCGGCTTGGGGATACTCAAACGCCGTGACGGTCGCCGAATCCTGATGGAGTATCGCGTATAGCCGTTCGGTAACCAGAGAGACATCGACCGGCACGTCGACGTTAGTGTTCACCCCATCCCCCACCGGAACGTGGCCGATGATCTCGCCCGGTGCGCCGTCACTGTCTCCGTAGATCACAACCCAGCCCGGACCGGTGCTTACCGCCTGGGCCACCTGCACCGTCCCCCCCTCGATTGGCTGGTCGTGAACCGTGAGGCTCGGACGCAGCTCCCGGGCGTCGGCGAGAATCCCCATGACGCCAAGCATCAGCAGCAGCAGGAGCACCGCTACGACCCGAATGCCTTCGCCCTCGTTCCCTCGACTAGCCACCTAATACCATCCTTTTGCTGCCGCCCGAGCCAGCGGCTCGCCCGAGCCAGCGGCTCACTTGAGCCGGCGGCTCGTATGAGCCGGGCGCACAACCTTGATTCTCGAAGAGATCTATATCATCATCTATAATGATAGCATGGTTTCAGCACTCCAGGGGGCGACTTAGGTTGTAAATGAGTTTGTGATGCGTTGGCGGCGCACAGCTGGGCAGCCGGCCTGAGCAGTTCTCGGAGGACGTCCACGAGCCCCGTCTCGGCCCTCCGATGCTGCGCATACTCGGACGCACCACGATCATAGTCAATCATGTCTTGCTCTCATCGGCGAGCGCTAGACACGCTGCTGATAGAGATCGTGCTGAAACCGGACCTCGGCCGTGACGCCACCGTCGGACGAGAAGGTCACCTCGCCCTGCAACTGGTGCTCGCCCAAGGCATAGACGGTCTGGAGGCCAAGGGTGGTCGTGGACCGCGTGTCGAAGTCAGGGGGCAGGCCGCCCCCGTCGTCCGACACGCGCAGCGCCAGGGTGCTCGTTCCGACGGTCTTCTCCAGGGTGACGCGGAGTGCGTGCGGCTTGCCGTCGACAAACGCGTGCTTGTACGCGTTGGAGACCAGCTCGCTCAAGATCAGACCGCACGGGACCGCGATGTCGATCACCGCCGGGACGCTGTCGGCCTCCACGACGACCTGCACGTCCCCCTCGGAGCTGGTCTGGCTCTCGACCAGCAGAGCGACGAGCTCCTCAATATACTCTTTCAGGTCGATGCGCGAGAGATCCTTGGATTCGTAGAGCATCTCGTGGACCAGCGCCATAGCCCGGATACGCCCTTGCATCTCTTCCAGGATCTGGTGGAGCTTCTCGTCGCCGGATACGGTGTCCTGCATCTCTAGGAGCGCGCTGATGACGCTCATGTTGTTCTTGGTGCGGTGGTAGAGCTCCCGCAGGAGCGTCTCCCGCTCCTGCAGCGCAGCCCGGATTCGGGCCTCCATCTGCGCGCGCTCGGTGACGTCGTAGAACTGCACGGCGACCTGGCCTGGCTCCGGACGAAAAGCCTGTATTACGAGGTGTCGTCGAAAGAAACGTGAGAAGGACTCAAAATGGGCCGGCTCTCCCGTCTCCGTGACCTCGATGAATCGCCGAATCCAGGCCGCTTCGAGCCCACCCAGGGCCTGCCGCACGGTCTTGCCCGCCACCTCGTCGGCCGACAGTCCTGTCAGCCGCTCGAAGGCCGGGTTGACCGAGAGAAACCGGTAGTCGTACGGCTCGCCCTCTTCATCATAGAGTAGTTCGCCGACGGCGAAGCCGTTGATCATCTCCTCAAAGAGCAGCCGATAGTGTCGCTCGCTCTGTCGCAGCGCCTCCTGCGTCTCGCGCCGCTCGGTGATATCCTCCGCGATGCCGACCACCCGGACCACCTGGCCCTGCGCATCGTGGACGGGGTATGAGCGCGCCCTGATCCAACGAACGCCCTTGTCTGGATGAAGGATACGGAAGGTCTCGTCGAGCAGGCCTGACTCGTCACGATAGGCCGCGATCACCCGCTCCCGATCGACGGCGTGGATGCCCTCCGCGTACGCCATCGGGTCCGAGTAGAGGGTCTCCCGGGAGCGTCCCCATACGTGCTCGTACATCGGGCTGACGTAGATGAACGTCTCCCGGGCGGGATCGCTGACCCAAAAGATCTCCCGCACATTCTCCGCCAGCTCGCGGAAGAGCGCCTCCCGCTCCTGAAGGCGCGCATTCGCCGCCTCCAGTTGCGCCGTGCGCTGCGTGAGCTGCGCCGTGCGCTGCATGAGCTGCGCCGTGCGCTCGGCCACGCTTTCCGAGAGCTGACTACGTGACTGCAGGAGTAGCGCAAAGGGCCGTCGCAGACACGCCTCGACTAACGCTTTGTAGGCCCCGTAGAAGGCGACGATCTTCAACAGATGGCCCACGAGGTTCGGGATGCCGTAGACGTTGTGGTAAAAGGTGAACGCAATCTCGGAGGCTACGGTCGTCAGGAGCGAGATCGTCATCCACCCACGGACCTGCCGCGTGAACGCCAGGTGATGGCGCCACAGCAGCCCGGTCGCTACGAGCAAGATCCCGGCGATGAGGTACTCACTGATCCGCTTGAAGAGCGTGAGCCCCTGGCCCTCGATGTAGCAATCGGGAAAGATCCGCCACCAGAAGATGGCGGCAAGCAATAACGCGGTGACCAGCGCATAGGCAGAGACGGCCACCCACTCGCGGAGGCGACGGTGGAGGAACGCGATCGCCACCACCAGTGTGACCGCCTGCATGTAGCGGGCGGCAATCCAGAGCTGTGTTGGTAAATTGGATCCCGTTTGAGGGAAGATGCTCATGCCTGTGTAGGAGAGTGTATGCAGGAGATCCAGGCCGGCGACGAATGCGTAGGCGATGCCCACCAGAAGCAGATAGTTGTTTGTGAGATAGCGCCGAGCATTCCACATCACCGCAAAGGCCGCGACAGCCACCGCAATACTGAAGCCCTCCGCCAGACCGTGAAAGAGCAGGTAATTGACCTGACTGATCCAGACGAGCGTGACAAGGATCGCGGTCGCTGCCGTTGCGTCCCGCAACCAGCGGCGCGCAGCGGGCCCGGCACCCGTCAAGCGCGTCATCCACTTCATCGTCCCGCCCTCTCGCTATCCTCTCCAGCTCCCAGCGCTGACGGTCGCCGTCGTCTCCGCACCACGCGCCACAGCACAGTGAGCGCGAGCAGCCCCCCAATCGTCACGCCCCGGTGCGCAGTGGCCCATAGCAGACCCCGTCCCACGCGCCGCAGGGCGCTTACCCGCCGGGCCTGTCGCTCAGGGATCTCGACGGGCTGGGTCCAGTCAAAGCGCGGGAGGCGTCCGAGATACCCGCGCCGGACACATCCCTCGAGGCTGAAGATGTAAAGATGACGCGAGAGGCGTCGGGCCAGGCGCAGGTCTCTGGCAAACTCGGACCAGTTTAGCGGCGCCGGCATCGAGCCGACCCCGTTCGGCCCTATCTCCACGCCCCCACCCGTCACCCCAATCCCGATGCCATCGGCGTCACGGCCATAGCTCCAGAGCATCCCCGGGCCGACGGGCCGCAGAAAGCTCGTGTACAGCATCAGGACCTCACGATTCGCCACGACATCGACCAGGCCGAAGAGCCGTTGCAGCAGCGTCGAGCCGGTTCGGCGCTCGTCGACGATGAACGGAATCTGGTAGCTCTCGACGCGGTACCCATCGAGGGCCATCTGGGTGAGCAGCGTCGCGTAAATAGCGCGGGCGCGCCACACCCCCGCCCCGTCCAACAGCCGCCGGATCAGACCGGGCAGCGCAGCACCGACGCGCCCCGTGACCAGCAGCTGCAGCTCTTGGATGTCCGGCTCGATATCGACACCGAGGCCAGCCCAGCGGAGACCATGCTCGGCGGTCCAAGCGCGAAACGCCGCATAACGGGCGACGGCCTGCGGGCCGTTGTCGGCGTTAAACCAGTAGCCCTGCTCCTCCGGCAGGAGCAACCACGCGATCACAGGCACCTCGGCCTCGTTCAGCTGGCGGACGACAGCCGCCCGTTCGGCGCTCAGATCGAGCAGCCCCAGGCTGAGGCGCGCGTTGAGATCCCCCAGCGCATCGATCACCGCCGGGCCGGAGAAAAGCCTCTGCAGAGGGCGAGCCTCGAGCTCGCAGAAAAAGGTCAGTTGCGGTCGATCCATGGAGGCGATCCTTTCATCGATAGCACGGGTCCGGGCTAACGGAACAACAGGCCCCACGTCAGGTTCACGAGCATGTGCGTGATGGCAGACGAGGCGCCCAGATCGCAAGCAGCGTCAGGACCTGAAACAGGTCCAACGGCTTCGCGCTCTTGGCGCGAACACGCATCAGCAGGGTCGGCACCAACAGGAAGAGCCCCCACTTGAGCAGCCCGATAAGCGGAGGATGGACATTGGTCGCCAGGACGTAGGGGACGACCAGCAGCACCACGGCCCCATCCCCCAAGCGATCGGCCAGCCGGGCGGCGCCTTTCCGAAACCGCGGCACGGCAAGAGCGAGATACGCGACGAGCAAGCCCCAGGCTGCAACTGTCGCCATCCGCCTCCTTCCTACCAGGTCGCCTCGACACACTCAAACCGTATTCTACCCTCAAGGAGAGGAAGGCACAATCAGGGCGCCTGGAGGATGGCGCATCCCTCGCTCAGCAAATAGCGTCTGGGACCGCGGAGCCAAGGCCCAGAGGACTCTGCAGAAGAGGGTCGCGGCCTGGGCTGTGGCCCCAGGCCTGGGCTGTGGCCCCACGTGCGACCACGCTCCGAGCGGCCCTACATCGCGACGCCCCGGGGAGGCCCACCTTCGCCCTCGCAGGGAGGGACCTGCCCGTCTCTGTTCTCCCCGGAGCGTCGCATTTCGGAGACGCTATAGAGGGTTCACGCGGAGCGGCCCGGCTGAATATTGTGGTTGACCCGGAAGAGATTCGCTGGATCGTAGGCTCGCTTCACCCGGACCAGGCGGTCATAGTTACCGCCGTAGATCTTCCACGCCGGGTTGTCCGCCTCCTCACCGAACCCGCCGAAGTTCGAGTACGAGCCACCCGATGAATAGGGCTGCAGACGCTCCACCAGGTCGCGGGCCCACCGAATGTTGGCCTCCGACTGCGCAGGGTCGGCCCAGTTCGCCTCGATGCCGATCATCACCGCCGGGTCCCGGTGCCAGAAGGCTGTCTCATCGCGTGCTACGCGGCGCATCGCGCCCCCCAGATACCAGACATCGACATTGGACTGCGATGACGGTCGGTGCACCCCGTCAGCAACCAGCGCAGCGATCGCGCCGTCGGAGAGCGCATCGAGGTAGGTCGACTTCCAATAGTAGAGCATCCCATCGGGATAGTCTGCATCGTAAAAGGTCTGCGCCTCCAGCCAGGAGACCGGACCACTTAGGTCGACGAGGGGCTCTTGGAACGAGCGCAGCGGCTCGACCACGCGCTCGCCTTCCTCGAGGTCACCGGAATAGACGCCGACAAAGACCAGCACCGGGTCCCCTTGCATCGACGCCGGGAAAGGCGGGCCCTCGGGCATGCTCCACAGCACCGCCAGCGCGAAGAGCTCCTCTGGCGCCTCGGACATGAAGTCGCGGAAAAAGCGCATCCCCGAGTCCGCCGCCGCCGCCGGATAGAATGCAGCCGCCAACATCACCTGGGGTCCCACCGGATGGAGCTCATACTCAAAGGACGTCACCACCCCGAAGTTCCCTCCGCCACCTCGGATCGCCCAGAAGAGCTCCGGATGGCGCTCCTCGCTCACGGTGATCAGCTCGCCCTCCGCGGTGACGACGTCCGCCGAGCGCAAGTTGTCACAGCTCAAACCGTGGCGCCGCGTCAGCCACCCGAACCCACCGCCGAGGGTGAGCCCCGCCACACCGGTTCGCGAGACCACGCCCAACGGCGTCGCCAGGCCAAAGGCCTGGGTCTCGTGATCGACATCGCCAAGGGTGGCCCCACCGGATACCCGAGCGATCCGCCGCTCGGGATCGACCCGGACGCTGCGCATCTTCGACAGATCGATGACCATCCCGCCGTCACACAGCGCGCTGCCGGCCACATTGTGGCCGCCGCCACGCACCGAGAAGAGCAGACTGCGCTCTCGGGCGAAGTTGACGCCGGCGATGACATCAGCGGCACCCGCACATTGTAGAATGAGGGTAGGTTGTTTGTCGATCATCCCGTTCCAGACCGTACGCGCCTCTTCGTAACCAGCAGCGCCGCGTAGGATCAGATCGCCTCTGATGCGGTCGCGTAGATCGCGGAGCTCGGCGCCCGCCAGCGCCGTCTCCCCACCCGCTATCGTCCTAAATGTCATCTCTGACACGGTATACTCCTTTCGCCCAGCACCTGGGCATCGCTATTCGCGTCATCAAGCTGTCAACCGCCACGCCGACGTGCCAGCCGGATGACCTTCTTACCACGAGTATAACGCAGGTCATCACATTTGACAAGACACTCATCTACTAAAATGCGGACGCACGCCCAGGGTGACGACGAACAGGAGGGCTAGCTCAGTCGAGGAAGGCGTCGGGGGTCACCACGACCACGTCAACCTGGTTAGCGTGAGCCAGCAGATGATCATCGTGACTGATCAGCGTGGCATCCGTCGTCGCAGCCAACGCCACGAACTTGCGATCGGCCTCGTCCGGGATGGTTCCGTAACGATCGGGATCGAGCTCACCGTCATAGCGAT
>CAZPJP010000148.1:0-9703 GCA_964586915.1 uncultured Anaerolineales bacterium | reverse complement strand
TAGACAGGAGAAAGAATGAAAGGCGACATCACATACTCCGAGTTCGAGCGCTCCAAAGATCCTGACACCGGCGTGGAGGTCACACGCCTTAGCGACGATCAGGGGAACACCAACCATCCCTATTTCACCGCGTCACAGGTCGATCTCGACAACAGCTTCGTCATCGTGACGTCCGACCGCGCGGGGAAAGATCAGTTCTATACCCTCGATTTTGCGGACGGCAAGATGGTCCAGTTGACCGACGATGAGGACATCCACAGCGGGTGTCTCGATCAGGTCAACCACACGGTCTATTACTTCGCCGGGGCTGTGCTCAAGTCAGTGCGGTTGGATACGCTCCAGGATGAGGAGCTGATGGAGATGCCCACGAGCTTCATCCCGGCGAGCCTCACGTGCACTCAGGATGGCGGATATCTAGCCTGGACTATCGTGGAGTTAGCCGATGTGGAGCTCTGCACCGCACGGTACGAACCGGAGTTCTCCGGCGGCTCCAAGGGGTTCCGGGAGAAGTTCTATCGTTATCCCACGAGCCTGATCCTGCGATACGACACCACCGCAAACACCGGGTATGTGGTCACGGGCGATCACCGGCGAATGACCCACGTGATCATCCACCCGACCGATCCCAACACGATTCTCTTCTGCCACGAAGGTCCGTGGGATCTAGTACAACGCATGTGGATCGCCAAGGTGGCAACCGATGAAACGCATCCTCTGGTCGAAACTCAGCGGCACCTGGAGCGGGCCGGTCACGAGTTTTTCACCGCTGATGGCCGGGTGGGCGCTCAATACTCCTACCGCTACCGCCCCGACATGCGGTGGATCTTCCACGCCGATGTCTACGTGAACCCCGACGGCTCCGGCGAGCAGCGTTATTATTATCCTTACAGCCGGCCGGTGCACGTCCATGCAAACTCCGAGGAAGACCTGGCCGTTGGGGATACGGCTCAGATCCGCGCGGAGGACCCAGACTATCGTCGGTATATCTCGCTGATCACCTACGACGCCGATGGCCACCGCGCCATCGTGGGGCGGCTCTGTCGCCACGACACCTCCTGGCGCAAGGCCAGCCATCCCCACCCCGTCCTCACGCCCGACGGCGAGCACGTGATCTGGGGCTCGGACGTGAGCGGGCGGATGAACGTCTATATGGCGCCGGCGGATTGGGATGCATGCGTGAAGAGCGACCGCTAGAAGGTCGGGTCAGCGAGCACAAAGCGGCGCAGACGGTGACCGCATAGAGCCTGTCCGAGCGGCTGCACGGACCCTATCGCCGCTGGCGCCGGTCGCTTGCTCTCTGAGGCCACCCAATCCGTCCTCAGCGGCGAGCGCAGCGCCGCGGACGCGCTCTCGGAGGCTCAAAGGAAAGCAGAAGCGCTGCTCGACGAGTGACACACTCCGAAAGGCATGCAAAGAGTTAGTAAAAGGGGCGGTGGATTACGACGTAGACGCGTATACGCCTCGGATAGCTCCTCGTTACGCTCGACCTCAGTCCTTTTCTCCCCAGGCCGTATCTAGATGGCATAATCGTCGTTACACAAAGTAAGAAAAGGGTCTTAGGCATCGCCATTCAGGACAAAACACTTTCCTAGCTCTGACTCGATCGTGTAACCGGAGGAGTAACCTCATGAATGCCGTCAAACCTCGCTTGGGCCGTGGACGTTTGCTCTTGCTGACCATGCTGCTTTCCGGAGGGCTGTTGATACTTTGTCTGCTCCCGCTCAACAGCGTTATAAGGGCGGCGCCCATCGATCCACCTGCAGGATATCCAAAACTGGCCCTCTCATCCAAGACCGTGACGCCGACGCTCACGCATGTCGGCGGGGAGACATTGCTCTACACGGTTGAGATCCGGAACACGGGTGCCTACACGGCAGCGGGGACTACGCTTACTGACAGGCTACCGCCGCACGTGAGCTACAACGATGACGCGTGGGCCAGCCACGCCCCCGTACCCACCGTTGAGAACGACGTGCTCAGCTGGACCGGCGACGTCGGCTTTGACGAGACGGTTCTCGTAACGTACAGCGTGACGATCGACGATAGCTTCAGCGGTACGCTGACGAATACGGCTGTCATCAGCCAGGCGATGATCGGCGAACCCATCTCAATCACGGCAGATGCTGTGGTGACGGACGTCCCAATTCTCACACTTGAGAAGCGAGCTGAGCCGGAGCGCCCGGGGGCGAATCAGCCGCTCACGTACACGCTGACCGTTCGAAACACTGGGCAGCCGGCAACGGATCTCCCCGTCACGGTGACCGACCAGGTCCCGGCGCAGACAACCCTTCACACAGTCGGCGCTGACGGTCAAGCTAATACCGCCGGCACCCTTGTTACGTGGATGCGCACGGTGGATCTCGACATCGGCGAGACAACCGAGTTCACGTTCAGCGTCGATATCGGCGATGTGGTGAGCGGAACGCTCCTCACCAACGATACGTATCAGGTCGCCAGCGCCGAGACGGAAGTGGAAGCCGGAGCGCCCCACACCATCACCGTCGTCGATCCCATCCTCCGATTGACGAAGTCCGTCTGGCCCGACCCGCCCGGGGCAAATCGAGAGATGACCTACACCCTCACGCTACGCAACGCGGGCTCGCTGGCGACCCAACTCATCATCACGGATCGGGTGCCTGAGAACGTGACCTACGTCCGCGGGGGATCGGAAACTGACGGCGTCGTCTCCTGGACGCTGCCCCGTCTGGAGAATGGCGCCTTTGCCGAGTTCACGTATACCGTCTATATCGGCGACGTCCTCGACGTGCCCGTCGTCAACGACGCTTACGCCGTCGACTGTGCCGAGCTGGAGTCCGTGCCCGGCACGCCGATGACCGCGACGGTACGCGGTCCGCGCTTCGAGGCCGAGGCCTTCCTTGACCCTATTGCCCACAAACCGGGCGGCGGCACCGGCACCGAGGTGACCCCAACGTTGGTCGTGCGCAATCTGGGTCCCGGCAACGCCCTGGCGGCCTCGGTCAACCTCTATTTCCGTCGCATCAGCGTGAGCCGAAGGGACGTCCTCGTCATACCAGGGGGCGGGAGCCTCACTGAGGCGGATTGCGGCGAAAAGTCTGACGCTTACATATGGACCGGCGATATCGGCTACGGAGAGGCGGTCACGTTTACCTCGAGGTTCGGTGAAAACACGATTGGGGGCGATGAAGGCACGCCCTACACCGCCACCGTTGTGATCACCGATAGCCTAAGCAACGACGTGACCGAGCCGATCACAGCCACGAAGGTGGGCGTCGTCACACACTACGCCAACGTTGTCCCGACCAAATCAGCCCCGAAGGTCGTGGGGGCCGGGCAATACCTGACTTATACAATCGACGTCTTCAACCGCGGCTTGACCACGCAGCGGCCTCCCGTGCTCACCGATGTCATTCCGCTGAGTACGACGTTCGCCTGGGCCAGCCACAGCGGCGTCACGGAGACGTTAAGCGACACGACCGTGGTGTCGTGGACCCTGCCATTGCTAAGCCCCGGACAGGGCGTGGTGCGTCAATTCGCCGTGCAGGTCGACGCCGACCTTGTCAGCGGAACCCAGATCATCAACAACGACTACCACGTCCTCGGCTACGGCAACATCGTCACCGACGCGATAACCGGAGGGCCCCCAGTCACGACCACAGTGAAGGAAGTCGGGCTCATCGACTCCTACAAAGTCGTCACGCCGATGCTCTCGCTGCCGGGACCGCACAATGTGCTGACCTTCTATCTCCACATCGTCAATTCGAGCCCCATCTCGCTGGACGGTGTCCTCGTCGACGATCTCCTTCCCTGGGAAAACACCACTTACCAGCGGGACGCGGCCGCCAGCGCCGGTGAGATCCTCTCTGACATCGTGAGCCTTCGCTGGACAGGCGATGTCGCTGCGTTCTCCAAGGAGATCATCACGCTCACCGTGACGGTCGATCCCTTCTATGAGGGAAGCATCACCAACACCGCGGTGATCACCCATCCCACACTCAGGGCACCTGTCGATCTCGAAGCCATAGCCCATATAACTGAGCAACCGATCCTACGGATCAGCAAGACCGCCAGCCCGGATCCGCTGCCCAGGAACGGCACCCTGCTGTACATGATCAAGGTGCTAAACCTCGGACAGGAGGCCGCGTCCCTGGTCATCACCGATACGCTACCCTCGAACGTTGCCTATGTTCCGGACAGTGCGACGAGGAGCGGCGTCTACGCAGATGGTCAGATGCAGTGGGTGCTGCCGCGTCTCGGAACTGGAGCGACGACCAACGTCGAGTTCGAAGTGACGCCTAGCGGCGGCACCAGGATTGTGAATGCGAACTACGCGGTGGTCTGTGAGGAAGGCATCAGCGCTGTGGGTGCGCCGGTGACCACACAGATCGCTGGCGCGGGAGAGGTCTATCTTCCTGCAGTGATGAAAGCCTATCCTTAGCTCTCAAGGCGGCTCGCATCCGACGAAAAGAGCGCTATGTTGAGTTCAGCGATGCGTCGAGCCGTAGTGCGATGGGAGCGAGAGCCGTAGGCTCACGCTTGCGACAGACACAGTGCCACAGAGCGCAGACGAGCGCGACAAGCATAGATAGCGTTGCCCAAGAGGGATCTTGCGCTATAATGTATATAGTGTTGGGGCGTGGCCAAGTGGTAAGGCAACGGACTTTGAATCCGTGTATCGGGGGTTCGAATCCTCCCGCCCCAGCCTCAATACATTGTATGGACGGCGGTCATATCACGGATATGACCGCCGTCCAGCTCTTCCAGCAGTGCCGGATGCAACGTCGCCACGACGCTCCCTTGTTCTGGGGCAAGGAGCGCCGGCTGATCCACATCGATTCAGTGACATAACAACTCGTTCATGGTCAACGGATCAGATGATCTTCCTTCCGCGATTGCATGACTTGTCAGGGACAGCATCACAGCGGGGATGGTGAGATCGCGGCAGCGGTCGAAGGCCCGGGACGGCCTCCAGCGCTTCCCAATAATCATAGGCTGTCCGATATCTTCGGAGTATGGCTCCGACGGAAAACCCGAGCTTTCAGGCTATAATTGAGGAACAGAGCCTGATCAATTGAGAATAGATTGGGAGGAGATGGGCTATGAGCACGAGTAACACATTAGAAATACCTCAGGATATCCTGGACACTGCCCGTTTGACGGTTGATGAGCTGAAGGTAGAGTTGGCTGTATATCTGTACACTCAAGATCGCCTATCTATCGGCAAGGCACGTGAACTGGCAGGGATGTCACTATGGGCGTTCCGGCAGCTGTTGGCTTCCCGCCATATTTCACCTCACTATGATGTCGGTGATCTGGAGGAAGATGTGGCTACCCTGCGGGACCTAGGACGCCTATGATCGTTGTCAGCAATACCTCACCGCTGACCAACCTGGCGGCCATTGGGGAGTTCGAACTTCTGCACCATTTGTATGGAGGGCTCCACATTGCTCAGGGCGTATGGGAGGAATTGAACGCTGAAGGGCAAACGTGGCCCGGACGCGACGAGGTTGCTACCGCTAACTGGGTTGCGCGTCACCAGGTGCAGAATCAAGCACTGGTCATTGCTCTGCAGCGCGATCTAGATCGAGGAGAGGCTGAAAGCATTGCCCTGGCGGTTGAACTTGAGGCGACGCTAATTCTTATGGACGAGCGGGAGGGGCGGCATGCTGCCCAGCGGATGGGTCGCTATGTAGTGGGGGTCGTCGGCGTTTTGTTGGAAGCTAAAGCAAACGCGCTCCTTGGCACCGTTCGCCCCCATTTGGACAACCTACGCCAGGCGGCCGGTTTTTACTTGAGTGAGCCTCTTTATCAACAGGCCCTGGCATTGGCAGGCGAGGGTGACGAATAAACCTGTTAATCCCTTGTCTCCGTGTAGAGTTCGAAGGCGTGCCCAGAGTTTATCAAAGATTTTGCCGTGAATAATCTGGAGAGGATAAGCGTATTGACGGTATCTGCTGAGCCCTAAAAAGACTCGCGCTGTGCTCTCGGTATCGCGATGAGACTAAAGAGACCACGATGTGCCTTCTTTTGTAGCGCAACGGTGGGGCGTGGCCAAGTGGTAAGACAACGGACTTTGAATCCGTGTATCGGGGGTTCGAATCCTCCCGCCCCAGCCTCCACAACGGCCCGGGTCCGGACCCGGGCCGTTATGCTTTACCTCCGATCGCCTGGACAAAAGCGTTTTAGGCTGCTAAGCTGTAGTCAGATTTGAGTGACGAACCGACTCACCGATAGGAGGCGCGACTATCATGCTAAGATTAAAACGTGTTGGGGAAGGCCCGATCATGGAGCCCCGCGCAAGCGTGCACTGGGAGAAGGACACGGTCTTCAACACGGCCGCCATCTACGATACGTCGCTGGATCGCGGGCCCTTCCACCTGCTCTACCGTGGTGTGGCACATACTCCAGGCGACCCCAACCGCTCCTCCATAGGCTACGCCTGGAGTGAGGATGGTATCCGCTTCGAGCGGCTGGATGAGCCGGTGCTGCGATCCAACGTGGTGCCGGAGGAGTCACAGGGCGTGGAGGATCCCCGGGTCACCAAGATCGGCGACACATTCTATATGGTCTACACGGCCTATGACGGGGTTCGCGCCCAGATCGCGATGGCGACCTCGACGGATCTCATCCACTGGAAGCGTCAAGGTATCATGGTACCGAGCAGTCTTTACGGGAGTAACAAGGACGCGGCGCTCTTTCCCGTCAAAATCGGCGGGCGATATTGGATGCTACACCGCCCGGATCCTGACATCTACATTGCATCGTCGGAGGAACTGACCCGGTGGACCGGCGCCGGGACACTCCACCTTCCCCTGATGAAGCCCGAATTCACCTGGGAGGCTGAGAAGATTGGCGGCGGCGCCCAGCCGATCGAGACTGAAAAAGGGTGGCTCCTCGTCTACCACGGCGTCGATCGGGACCTATGGTACCGCCTTGGCGTCGCCCTGCTCGATCTGGAGGATCTTACACAGGTGATCGCGCGCCAGCCGGAGCCCATCCTCGAGCCTGAGGCGGATTGGGAGCTCGTCGGTGACGTCAACAGCGTCGTCTTCACCTGTGGCGCGGTGTTGCTGGGCCGTGAGCTCTGGGTCTACTACGGCGCAGCTGATACCGTGATCGGATTGGCCAGGGGCAATATCGACGACTTCCTGGACGATATCGCCTGATCAGGCGTGACCAGGCTTGGTCAGGGCGCTAGAAAGCTTGCCACGTCCGTGAAGTCGGTGGTGTGGCGGGCCTCGGGAAGCGCCTCGATGATCTGGCGACCATAGGACTTACGCAGTACGCGCGCGTCGAGGAGCGCGATGACGCCGCGATCGGTCTCCGAGCGGATCAATCGACCGGTGCCCTGACGCAGGTTGAGGATCGCAGCGCCAAGCTGCAGCTCGTAGAAGGGGTTGCCGCCTCGCGCGCGGATGCGGGCCTCCTGCCGTCGCATCACAGGATCGTCAAAAGGCACGAAGGGGATCTTGTCGAGGATCACCAAGGCAAGCGCCTCCCCAGGGATGTCAAGACCCTCCCAGAACCCCCGCGTCGCAAAGAGAATGGCTTTGCCGTCCTGCTTGAAATGCGCCACCAGCTCCGGCTGCGCGTACTCGCCCTGAAGGTAGCAAGGATAGCGATCCTGCAGGACGGGTGCGAGCGTCTCATAGAGCTGGGTCATCCTCTCGCGGCTCGTACAGAGGACCAGGGCCCGTCCCCGGCTGGCCTCGAGCAAACGTCCTACCTCCTCAGTGAGCTGAGAGACGTAGCCACCGGCAAAACCCTGTTTGGCCTCGTCGTAGACAGGCGTCACTGCGCGAGGCGTATAGAGCAGCATCTGACGGCCATAGTCGAAGGGCCCCTGCAATGTTTGGGCGATGACGGGCGGGCGATCCTCGGCGTCAACGAGCCCAACTTGACGCCGGAACCAACCGAGGTCCTTGCCCACGCCGAGGGTTGCGCTGGTGCAGATGACGCGAGGCCAAACCTCGAAGAGGAGCTTCTCCAGAGGCGCGGTCACCTCCAGAGGCCGATACAATGCGTTGATGTCAGCGTCTCCTGTGCCGGCCGCTTGTTCCTGAACCTCGCAGAGACGAATATGCGTATCAGGCTCAGGAACTGCGAGCGCCTTGGTTGTAGCGGCAACCTCAACCGTGTGCATCACAGCCGACTCACGAGCGCCCTCGTCGAGCCCACGGTCGCGGGCGAGCTCGCGTCCAAGTCGCTGCAGTGCATCCCAGAGCGCGAGCCCCGCTTCGATCTCTCCCTTGAGGGCCCAGCGGACCGGACGTTGGCGTGCCCCAGGGTGACCCGGACGCTGACGTCCAATAGCCCGCAGGAACTCATCGTAGTTCAGCTGCAGCTCTGTCAGAAGCTCCGATTGTCTGGTCATCTCGCGCACCGGATGACTGTTCAGTAGGCTCCAGAAGTCATCCTGACCTAGCGCCATCGTCAGCGCCTCAACGGCGTACCGCGTAAGCTGGTGCGCCTCATCGATGATCAGCACTGGGCGCACAGGGAGGATATGATTCTCGGAGAGCAAAACGTTGTGGCAGAGCAGCGCGTGGTTTGTGACGACAACGTCGGCCTGCAGCGCGTCCCGCTTGGCTCGCTCGTAGAGACACGCGTCAAACTGCTCGCAGTGGCGGCCCCGGCACTCGCGCCCGCCAACGGTGATCTGTGCAATGAGCTGGGGCGGAAGGCCCATCATCTCGACATCGCCGGTCGGCACCTGCGCACGACCCGCTTTGATGCGGGCCAGCGAGGCCGCCTGGCCCGGCATGCCAACCTGCTGGCGCAGTCGCGCCAGCCGCACCAGACATATGTAGTTGCTGCGCCCCTTGAGAAGCGCCGCTTTGACAGGGCGTGGCGCGATCTTCTGCAGCCGGGGAATATCCTTCTCCCAGAGCTGATTCATCAACCCTTTGTTAGAGGTGCTCACAATGGCCGGGGTCCCAGACCACAGAATGGGAATCAGATAAGCGAAGGACTTGCCAATGCCGGTGCCAGCCTCGACGGCAGCGTGCCGGCGGCCCTGCAGCGCCTCACGCACCAGATTCGCCATACGGACCTGGCCGGGGCGGGCCCGGTAGACAGCACCTAGCGCGCTCGCCAGCGGTCCGTCGGGGGCAAAGACATCGTCGATGGGCGGGCAGAGAATTGGGCGCTTGGCGACCTCCTCGGCATCCTCGCGGCCTGCCGACCATTCCTCTTGCGGGACATAGAGCCCCCGCGGCTCGGAGACCCGCGACGCGTCCCGGTCCTGAGCCGCGCTCGGCGCCCGTTCAGGCCCCGCTTGGGTCAGAACCCGACCCCCAACCACGACGGCGGGTTCCTCCTCCTCGGCGTGAGACGCTGCGAGCTCGGCCAGCCAGGGATCGGCCCGATCATCACCTAGCTCTTGGGCCCGGCTGAAGGCGTGGGCCGCGTCGTCCCAACAGCGCTGCTGGCGATAGCAGAGACCCAGCTGATAATGGGCCTCGACGTGCTCAGGATCGAGGCTAAGGATCTGATTATAGACCGCGATCGCGCCCTCTAGGTCCCCATGCAGCAGCAGACGACGCGCCCGCCGCTCCTGGGCCCGGAGCGCAATCTCCGTCACGCCGGTTTGCAGCCACGAAGGCTTGGATCCCGCCATTGCCGTCCTCCTCTAGGATCAGACAACCGCTACAGCGGTCGGGGTGATCATGCAGGATGAACAGACCCCATTATATAGCACAAACGTTCGGGCGCAACCGAGATC
>CAZPJP010000147.1:0-9782 GCA_964586915.1 uncultured Anaerolineales bacterium | reverse complement strand
CCTACCCGGACCTGATCACGCCCACAGCGCGTATCGAGTTCGACGCCGCCGATCCGATGACCCACACAACCCGGATCCAGTTCTGGACACAGGGACCGGACGATCCTGGGATGGTTCCCCGACTTATGATTACGCCTCGAGGAGACGTGTTACCAAGTGACTCTGGTTACACGCTTGGCGAGGCGGGACTTCCCTGGCTCAGAGTCTACTCAGAGGGGGGCTTCTTCACGACTTCAGATGCCCGCCACAAGGAGAACATCAGCGCCCTGCCCTATGGCCTGGCGGAAGTGACGGCGCTGCGGCCGGTGGCCTTCACCTGGAAGGACCGCCAGGATGACGGGCTTCACTACGGCCTCATCGCCCAAGAGGTGCGCGAGGTGCTGCCTGAACTCGTCAGCGGCGACGAGGGTGAAGGCGGAATGCTGAGCCTCAACTACGGCGAGCTCGTGCCGGTATTGGTGAAGGCCGTGCAGGAGCAGCAGGCGCAGATCGACACCCAGACGGAGCAGATCGCAGCCCTGGAGGCCCGCCTCACGGCTCTGGAGGACGCTCAGCCCGCCCGGCCCGGCGGCCAGTCCCCCTTCACGGCACTCGGGCTCGGGGGGCTGGCGCTAGGTGTGGTCGCCGTGGCTGGCCTCCGCCGGAGGGGAGGGCGACCATGAGACGCTTGTGCCTGACCACCGTCGCGATTCTCCTAGCGGTGACCACCGCCTCCCTGGCCCTGGGTAGCGGGGAAGAGCTGGCGATCCCATGGCACACCATCGCCGGAGGCGGCACAACCGCGAGCTGTGGGGGAGGCTATTGCCTCTCGGGCAGCATCGGCCAACCGGCAGCCCGTTCTTCGTCGGACGTAGCCTATGCCCTGCAGGGAGGTTTCTGGGTGGTCGCTGCTACGCCAGACGGAGGGGGCCACCTCATCTATCTCCCCTTGGTCTGCAGATAGGCGTCGCCCAAAGCCGGTTCTGACTCAGCCGGGGCTCTCCGGACTCTCCCCCCGGGCGCTTTTCCTGGGGGGAGCGAAGTCCCCGCCCAAAGGGGCCGGTGGGGGGCTCCGGTCATCGACACCACGCCACGCGTCAGCTAGGTGCAACGCACCCAAACGGCGGGTGCGTTGCACTTTTACAAGGGAAGGGGCCAGTCAGGGCGCAGCGGCGGCTGGCGCATCCTATGCCCTGCCGTGGATGGGGATGACTATTCGAGTCTCGCTGGAGAAGCGCGCGCCTGCCTCGGCGACACGGGCCACGGTGGGCACGCCGAAGGGACAGCGCGCTTCGCAGGCGCCGCACTGCGTGCAGTCGTCGGGCGGGGCAGGCAGCTTTGCGTAGGCCGACCGTAGGGCCGGCGTCATACCCGATCGGGCCAGGTCGAGCAGCCTGAGGGTCTCACCGATATCGATATGGGCAGGGCAGGGGAGACAATGGTTGCAGTAGGTGCAGTCGCCCGGCACATACTGGCCGAACTCGGCGAGCAGCGCCGAGAAATCGCGCTCAGCCGTGCTGGCTGTCTCGCAGGCGAGGGCAGCCTCGAGCTCTGCCACGCTGGCGCACCCCGGAATCGCCGCTACGACACCCGGCTGGGCCAACACGTACGCCAGACAGCGGACGGGTGTGATCGCGTCCGGCTTGCGCAGCTGGAGGGCGTCGCCCCCGCGAAGATAATGACCCACGCGCATGGTACGCGGTCCCTGTAGCAGCTTCCCGCCAGCATAGGGCTTCATCGCTACGACGGCAACGCCGCAGGCCGCGCAGGTCCGCAGCAGGTCCATCTTCCCGGACACGGTATGGCTGGTGAGGTTGACGGGAAACATCAGTACGTCGATGAGATCGCTCTCCACGGCCTGCCGGGCCGTCGCGACCGTGTGCCCGCTGAAGCCGAGGTGGCGCACCAACCCCTCTTCTTTGAGCCGCAGTGCGAGGCCGAGGAATCCGTCCTCGCGGAAGACGTTGTCAAAGTCCTTCTGCGAATCGCAGTTGTGCAGGACCAGTACATCCGCATAGCCGGTGTGCAAGCGGGTGAGGAAATCGTGGAAGAAGCGCTCGCTGTTCCTGATCGCGCGCGTCTTCTTGTACTGTCCGTTGTCAGTGACCGTTGCGCCCAGATGCGCGGCCAGACAAACGTCGTCGCGGTGACCCACGAAAGCCTCGCCCATTGCGTCCCTGAAAGGCGGTTCAGCGCAGAAGAGATCAAAGTAGTTAATGCCCAGAGCGATCGCCTCGCGCACGACCTCGACGATGACCTCGCGGGGCTTACCGATGAGATACTCGGTCCCGAGGCTGACCTCGCTGACCGGCAGGCCCGTGCGGCCCAGAACACGATAGTGTGTCAGGGCGCGGCCTCCTCTGTCACTGCGCCGGTCATCTTCCGGTTGTCGAGGCGTGTCGTCATGCGATGTCATACCTCCAGTGCTGTGAGTTTACGCTGAACGGTTTGTCTGAGTTCCTCGACGCCAAAGGGAGGGCCATAGGGACGAAAGGGCTCGTCGTCGATCCAGATGCCCTGATCGATGCCCCACTCAAGGAAGGTGTCGCGATCGGAGGTGTCGACGGTTTGGACAACGACATCGCTCAAGCCTGCAGCGGCCCGGCGCGCGATGCGGGCGTTGTCGGCCCCACTAGGGCACCAGCCGGGGACGAAGGCGGTCACGACGACTCTGCCGGGCACGGGGATGGGCCTCTTTCGCTGACGCATCCATCTCGGTGGGACGGCTCCATCGGAGAAGGGCTTCCAAACGAGCACCTCGGGGCCCTGCCGGTCGACGCGCCGGTATCCACGGTGCTCGTACCAACTGACGGGGAACCACTGCGGGAAGTCCATTCCCCAGGCCGCCATGCCCACGGCGCCCGAGGCGCGGGCATCGTCCTCGGCGGCCTGCAGCAGGGCCGAACCGTAGCCCTGGCCCTGCACGTTGCCGGGACCCTCGTGATAGCCGTTAATCCAGATACACTGTATGAAGGTGAGGTCCTGGCCCTCGGCGCGGCTCTGCTCAATGGGGAGGACCTGGATCATGCCGGTCGCTACACCTGTGCCGTCGACTGAGAGCTTGACGCGGAGGCCCAGGGTGGTCATCCTCTCGTGCCACCGCGCCTTGTGTTGGATGAGCTCCTCATCCGCGTTCCACGGCTTCAGGCACGTCAGATAGGCCCTGCGATGGGTCGGCGTCAGATCGATCACCCTCATCGTCCGTCTCCTCGGGTCAGTCCGCCGCCGTGCCCATCGAGCTCGCGCGAATGCCGTCCAGCACGTCGCGCATCTCGGGCGCGTGGCCGAAGAACTCCTTCAGCCTGTCGCACGCCTCGTAGTCTGAGCAGTGAGCGCAGCTGGCCAGGTTCTTCTCCCGGGCGCAGGCGCGGATCGGGCACTCGTCACAGTAGCTACAGAGGCGCCCCTCATCGACCAGGCAGCCGTCACAGAGGAGGGTCTCGGCGGTGATGTCGGGGCTGAACTGCTCGCGCCAGGCGGCAGCGACGCGCTCGAGCCTCTCTTGGTCGCTGGCCTGGGTGGCCTGATAGGCGTCACACTCTGAACACGTGATCCCGCAGTAAGCGATGATGCTTGATTCCATCTCTCGTCTCCTTGGTAGATCTTTTGTTCTATCCCTGATCCCAGTCTACGCGGGGTATATGTCATGTCCCGTCATATTATGGCATGACGCTGCTGTGGACCCGTAGACGGAGCGTGTGACGCGGATGTTGTGTGCCCCTCTCCATTATAGTACAATCCGGGCCGTGGACTTGACCTGAGAGGAGTGTGATATGGACGAATGGTGGCAGTCGAAGCAGTGGCGCCTGATCCAGACGAACCTGCGCGAGATCGATATGCTCGACATCGACGCGGAGCGCGTGGTGTCCGATCTGCAGGCGTTCAAGGCCAACGTGCTGATGCTCAACGCGGCGGGCATCATCGCCAGCTACCCCACTGAGCTGCCCTTTCACTATCAGAGCCCCTACTTACGGGGCGACAGTTTGCACGACATCCTGGATGCGTGCCACGCCGCAGGGATTCGGGTGATCGCCCGCACCGACTTCTCCAAGGTGCGCCGGCCTATCTACGAGCAGCATCCCGATTGGGCGTACGTCAGCCGGGAAGGGGAGATCGTTGACTACAATGGGGATGTTCACGTCTGCATCAACGGTCCGTACCAGCAGCACTATGCGCTGCTGATTATCGAGGAGCTCTTCCGGACACACAACTTCGACGGCATCTTCTTCAACATGGGCGGGTATCAGACCCGGGACTACAGTGGGAACATCTACGGGCTCTGTCATTGTGCGCACTGCCGGGCCCGATTTATGGAGATGTATGGGTTTCCTCTGCCGGAAGAAGAGGATCTCGCGGATCCGATCTATCGCGCCTATCTCGAGTTCAAGTCCCGCACCTTGGCGATGCATCAGGAGAAGGTCTATCGTTTCATCACCGACCGGTGGCCCCACGTAGCCATTGCCAACCACACGGCGTTCCGGCGCGGCTTTATCCGGCAGGAGTCGAACACGGCGATCGGGCGACCGCTGCCGCACTGGCAGTACAGCGGTTCGGACAACACAAAGTGGGCGGTGGGCAGCTTCCCGGAGATGGTGTCGAGCAATACGACGGTGGACTTCATCGATTATCCGTATCGCCACGTGGCCGTGTCGCCGCACCAGCAGGCTCTGCGGTTGGCGCAGAACCTGGCGAACGGTGGCGCCATCGACTACTATCTGATCGGGCGTCTCGACAACCACGAGGACCGCTCGGGCTACGAGCGGATTAAGGAGATCTTCCACTATCACGAGGCGCACGAGGATGTCTATGTTGGCGTCCGTCCGAAGGCCTCGGTGATGCTCCTGAAGGCGGGGGTGAACCAGGACGAGTATAAGGGATGGTTCCGCTTCCTGGTTGAGAACCACGTGCTCTTCGATGTGGTGCGCCTTGACGCCGCCCTGGATGCGTCGTGGGACAGCTACGCGACCATCGTGGTTCCGGGTGTGGACACGATGTCCGACGAGCTGGCCGAGCGTCTCGACCGCTTCGCGGACGCCGGCGGCACGTTAGTTGTCACGGGGCAATCGAGCTTCCGTGATCCTTTCCACACTCCCCGGCCCGCACCGGCGCTCAGGAGCCTTGGCATTGAGGAGGTCCTGAGCATCCGTGACGATATGCGCTCGTCGTACTTCAAGCTCATCGACAAGGCCGGGTTCGCGCGCTTCGACGATACTGAGCTCATCTATATGGACGGTTTCTACGTCTATGCGCGCTATGCCGAGGACGCCACGTGCCGGATGCAGTTGATCCCGCCGCACAACTTCGGTCCACCGGAGCGCTGCTATTATGACCTAATCGTCGATCATCCGGGCTTTGTGATCCATCCCTACGGCACGGGGCGCGCGATCTACGTTCCATGGCTGCCCGGCGCGCTCTTCCATCGCCAGGGACATCCGAATACCGCCTGGTTCTGCGCCGATCTGCTGGAGGGCTTCGCCGGGGTGGAACCGCTAGGCGGGACCCTCTCGCCACAGGTGGAAGGGGCGCTGCTCGAGGCGGACGATGGCAGCTATCAGCTGCTCAGCCTGGTGAACGGCTCCGGACACTTTGGCACCAGCTTCTACGCGCCGGAACCGATGACCGATGTGGAGGTCGTGGTGGGTTGCGCGCGCGAACCCCACAGGGTAGAGGGGCTCGTCGCGGAGGCCCCGCTGCCCCACGAATGGGAAGACGGTAAGCTCACGGTGCGCATTCCGACGCTCGAGCTCTTGGAGGCGATCAGGATCACGTTAGCCTAGGAGGTACGCAAGCGACGATGGTGGACATACGCTCGATGATGGATGTCGCGCCGACGGTCAGTCAAGTGCTTGGCTTGCCAGCGCCGGGGGACGCGAAGGGCACTGCGATCCCGATGATCGTGGATGATCTGGACGGCGTTGAGCGGGTCGCCGTTCTGGCGCCGGACGCCTTTGGTTGGTACGCGTGGATGCTATGGCAGGGCGAGATGCCCTTCTTACGCTCTCTTCACGCGGATCACAGCCTGATTCTGAGGGCGGTGATGCCGTCGATCACGCCGGTGAATTTCTCGGCGATGGTGACGGGCACCGACCTTGAGGGCCACGGGGTGCGGAGTAAAGAGCAGGAATTCCAGTGCGAGACGCTCTTCGACGTGGTGCGGCGTGCGGGCGGTCAGAGCGCGGCGATTGGATTGGAAGGGTACACCGGCAGCAAACTGCTGGCTCGCTACGCTGACCTTGACGGGACCACCGAGCCGGGGACCGACGACGTGATCGCGGACAAGGTCAGCGAGATCGCGAGCCGCGCACGCCCGGACTTCGTGATCGCCCAGCTGGGCCGGGTTGACGACGTTTTTCACGCTTTTGGCCCGTCGTCGTCGGAGGTCGTTCCGATGTTGCGCCAGACGGATGCACGTCTGGAACGGCTGGCACGGCACCTCAAGCCATTGGGCTATGGTGTCATCATCCTGGCAGACCACGGGCAGCACGACATCGTCGACGACCCCTCCACGACGCTCAAGGGTGGTCATGGGACGGACCGCGACGAGGACCGCCTGGTGCCCTGTACGTGGCTATGACGCAGCAGATGGTGCTCGATGCTCGCGAGAACATCTTCCACGGGGTCGTGGTGGACCCGGCGAGCCTGCCGCGCGATCACGACGCGTTTGCGGACCAACTGCGCTGCTCGTTGGAGGCCTGGCGACGGGAAGGATACAAGGTCGCCTGGCTGGAGATCTCCATTGAGCGCGCCGCGTTGATCCCTGAGGCGGTGGCGGCAGGCTTCGTCTTCCATCACAGCGAACCGGACTATGTGATGATGACGTGCCGCCTGCAGCCGGACGCGATGGTTCCGCTCCACGCGACGCATTACATCGGTGCGGGTGGGCTGGTGCTGAATGCGCAACGGGAGCTACTGGTGATCTGGGAGCGCGTGCATCGCCATCGCCGCCCGTACTACTACAAACTGCCCGGCGGGGCGCTGAAGCCCGGCGAGCACCTCGTCGACGGCGTGAAGCGTGAGGTGTGGGAGGAGACAGGTATCGAGACGCGGTTTCGTGCCCTGATGGGATTCCGACACTGGCATGGTTACCGCTTTGGGAAGTCCGACATCTATTTCATCTGTCGGCTCGATCCTTTGACAGAGGAGATTCACATCCAGGAGTCGGAGATCCAGGAGGCCCGGTGGATGCCGGTAGCGTACTTTCTGGGACACGAGCACGTGGGCGCCTTCAACAAGCAGATGGTGGCGGCAGCGCTGGAGGGGGAGGGCCTGGTGCCAGGGTGGTTTGAAGGGTACGAGGTCAGCCCGGAGACACATGAGATCTTTGTGCCAGCATAGGCAAGGTGCAGGCCTGTGAAGTGCACAGGCACACCTGAGCTGGAAAACGGGAGGTGCGCGTGCCCTTGGACGATGGTTAGGGTTGGTGAAGGCTAGGGGCGTTGCACCTGTGCTTTGAGGAGGCGTATGGAAGATAGCAGTCCGTCAGCTCGGTTTCCGCGGCCCCGCCCGCAATGGTGGGCCTATCCGATGCGCTGGGCGCAGCTCACGTTGGTGGAGAACGATCCGGGCAACTTCGATCTGGATTTCTGGCTGGAAACCTTCCAGAGGATGATGGCGCAGGGGGCGTGCCTCAGCGCCGGTGGGTATGTCGCCTATTACCCCACGGAGATCCCGCTCCACTACCGGAGCGCCTGGCTGGACGACGGCGATCCCTTTGGCGACCTAGTGGCGGGGTGTCGCGCGATGGGGATGGCGGTGCTGGCGCGGACGGACCCGCACGCCGTACACGAAGATGTCTACGCTGCACACCCGGATTGGATCGCCGTGGACGCCGAGGGGGCGCCCCGTCGTCACTGGTCGACGCCCGACGTATGGGTGACCTGCGCGCTGGGCCCCTACAATTTCGAGTTCATGACCGAAGTGCACAGGGAGATTGTCGCCCGCTATCGCGTCGACGGCATCTTCAGCAACCGCTGGGCTGGGCACGGCATCTGCTATTGTGAGCACTGCCAGCGCGGCTTTCGAGCGGCGACGGGGCTGGCTCTTCCAAGGGCACGCGACCTGGAGGATCCGAGCTGGCGCGCCTATATCGACTGGCGTCAGGAACGGCTGTTCGCGCTGGCCGAGCACTGGGATGCGGCGATCCGCGAGATCAGCCCGCATAGTCGCTACATCCCCAACTCGGGCGGTGGGGCGCTGAGTACGCTCGACATGGCGCGCCTGGCGGAAATGACGCCGTTGCTCTTCGCTGACCGCCAGGCGCGCCAGGGGATCCTGCCACCGTGGGCCAGCGGGAAGAACGCCAAGGAGTTTCGGGCTGCTTTTGGGGATAAGCCCATCGGCGGCATCTTCAGTGTGGGGCTGGAGGAGAAATATCGTTGGAAGGACTCGGTGCAAAGCGGGCCCGAGCTGCGGGTATGGGTCGCCGACGTCATCGCCAATGGGATGCGTCCCTGGTTCACTAAGTTCTCCGGACAGATCTACGACGACCGCTGGCTTGGGGTGGTTGAGAAGATCTACAGGTGGCACGCACGGCACGAAGGTTATTGGCGTGATGCTGTGCCGGTAGCCGACCTTGGTGTGGTCTATTCGCAACAGACGGCGGCGTACTATGGCGGTGAACGGGCCCAGGAGAAGGTCGAGGATCCTATCCTCGGTGTCTACCAGGCGCTGATCGAGGCTCGCATTCCCTTCGAGATGGTCCACGATCGGTTGATGGATGCTGCCCGTCTGGAAGGGCTCACAACCCTGATGCTCCCCAACGTGGCGGCGCTCTCCGACACACAGTGCGAGCAGGTCCGGGCCTTCGTGGCGCGCGGGGGCAGCCTGGTCGCGACGCTGGAGACCTCGCTCTACGATGAGGAGGGACGGCGGCGCGACAACTTCGGGTTGGCGGACCTCTTTGGAGCGGATTTCGACGGTCTCGTCGAGGGCCCGCTGAAGAACGCCTATCTCTGGCTGGAGCACGATGCTGAGATCGCGCCAGATCTTCTCGCGGGGCTGGAGGACGCGCAGCGCATCATCTACGGCGGTACGCGGGTCCACGTGACGGCGCGGGAGGAGATGCTGACGCCGCCGCTGACGCTCGTGCCGCCCTATCCCGACCTGCCGATGGAGGAGGTCTATCCGCGGGCGGCGCACACGGCGATCCCAGGCGTGATCTGCCGTCAGTTGGACGAGGGCGGGCGGATTGTCTACGTCCCGTGGGATCTTGCCCGCATCTTCTGGGAGGTGCTCAACGTCGATCACGGCAGGCTATTGGCAAACGCGGTGCGTTGGGCCAGTGGCGGGACGTCGCCGGTGACGGTCGAAGGACCGGGGGTGCTCGACGTGACGGTGTGGCGGCGGCCTGATGCTCTGATGGTCCATCTCGTCAACCTGACGAACCCGATGATGATGCGCGGGGCTATCCGTGAGCTGTTGCCGGTGGGCCCGCAGAGCGCGCGGGTGCGGCTTCCGGCAGGTGCGGAGGTCTCCCGCGTCCATCTGCTCAAGGCTGAGCGTGACGTCGATTACAGGGTGGAGGGCGGCATCGTCAGCCTGACGGTGCCGGAGGTGGTGGACCACGAGGTGGTGGTCATCGATCTACGGGCGTCTGCCGACGTGGCATGCGGGCAAGATGCCCGCGGTCCATAGCGTGCGGGCAAGATGCCTGCGGTCCATCGCGTGCGGGCAAGATGCCTGCGGTCCGTAGCGTGCGGGCAAGATGCCCGCGGTCCATAGCGTGCGGGCAGGATGCCTGCGGTCCGTAGCGTGCGGGCAAGATGCCTGCGGTCCGTAGCGTGCGGGCAAGATGCCCGCGGTCC
>CAZPJP010000146.1:0-9825 GCA_964586915.1 uncultured Anaerolineales bacterium | reverse complement strand
GGCTTCTGATTGGTGCAGTCGTTGAAGAGGAGCAAAAGCGACCTTGCATCCACATCGTGCCCCGGCAAAGATTGCATGGCGATCTTGGCCAGATTCCGAGAGGTTGGGTCTGCAGATGTCACGATCCCTGCCCAATCGCATTCGGTGAGGATCTGCCACATCAATGGAAGCGTGCCTCGACCAAGGTCGAGGATAGTCACGTATCCATCCTTCCGCAGGATCTCCAGGACGCGACGAAGCGTCTGGAGTCGGATGCCACTCAGATCCACGATGTCACTGGGACCGGGGATGAAATAGGAGCCGTAGACGTTCTGCAAGCAGTAGTTGCTGATCAGGCCCATGGTAATCTCAGCGGGTGATCGTGAGAGAAGCCCCACCGTATGCCGCGGGCCACTGATACCGCTCCACAGACTCATACTCCCGACCGGGAACGCGAGATCGATGAGGATGACCGGGTGATCGCTGGCAGTGGTCGCATAGCGAGCCAGGTTCATCGCGACGGTGCTCACGCCTGTGCCCCCGCGAAGTGATAACAGTCCCAAGACCATACCCAGCTGCGTCCCGTCGGGGGATTCGCTCAGTCGCTCCGCGCGTCTAAGCGCTGCCGCGATGCGCACCCCGAGCTCCCGATACTCCACCTGTCCCTTGGTGATGAAATCGTCACCGCCGATTGTGTACGCTTTGACGCGATCGTCAATGCCGTCCAAAGCGGTCAGGAAGAGAATGGGGACTTTGTGAAATCTCGGATCGCTGCGCAGCTCTTGACAGACAGCGTAACCATCCATATCCGGCATCATAATGTCGAGTAGGATCAGATCCGGAACCTGTCGCATGGCCGCTCTGACGCCTTCGCGACCGGTTGTGGCCTCCGACACGTCATAGCCCCAGCTTCTCAGCATAATGGCATACATCATGCGGGCATCATCGTCATCTTCTATGACAAGGATGTGTGCCTTTGGCATCGGGCTCATCTCCTTCGGGGTTGGATCATCCCACCCGATTATAACATCGACGCGCTATCTGCGCGAAACGCGCTTCTCATCTAGCATTCTAGCATCGCCTCGACTCACGGCAATTGGTAGACGGCGACATCGCCTCGCGCCGAGCGGAGCGAGGTTAACCTAAAGCGTTCGTAGATCACCACAGCATACTGCGCCGGCGGTTCGCGGAGGCCTGCGACGGGATGTGGATCGCGGATCAAGTCGCCGCGGGTGACCCATTTCAGGGTCGGGAGCGTCCCCAGGCCGGGCTGCATATCGTGCACGCCGAGCCAGTTGCCCTCGCCATCCAACAGCCTCACACTGACAGCGTAATCCTCCAGGATCGGCCTGACCGTACGCCATTGCAGGTTCAGGTTGAGCATCGTCGTATCCTGCTGTTGCGGCGGGGCGTCGAGCTCATCGGCGACCAGGATCATCGCATCGCCAAAGGGCAGATAGCGCTCCCCCTGTTGGGGAGAGGGCAGCGGGAAACTCAGTAACCTAACGGGTGTGCCGTCTTCACGGCTGAAGGTAGGGATCATAGGGGAGGGGGACGGCGTGAGGCTGACGGTCTGGCATTCGCCCACGACCAGATCGTCGACCACCGCTCGCGCTTGGTCAGTCTCGATGATGAGGCGGCTGCCGGGTCCGCACCAATGCAAGTAAACTGTGCCGTCTCCGTCCCCGACAGTATCGAAATCCAGGCCTCGGAGGAACGGACCGCCCGGCCAGACGTAACCCGGCCAAGGTCGTTCCGTGACGAGCTTGGGATATCGGCACTGGACGTCCAGAGCCGGCAGGGAGGTCGACCCCAGCGCTACAAATCCGCCCTCGTCCGTCGTATAGACGTCGACCGTTGGATAGACGGTATCCGTACAGCGGTCGATGGGGAGTTGATGCGTCAATCGGGTGAACCGCACGCCGCGGCGGATGACACCGACCTCCAGTCTCTGATCGGCACTCGAGAGCACAACCTCATCGGCGCTCCACAGGCGCGTGGCAAAGGAGGGCGCTTGCTTCTCCTCGGCTGTTAGCTGCCACGCGAGCTGCAACTCGAGCGTGCGCCCCGGAAGCAGCTCTCCCTTCCAGCGGTAGCCGAGGAGCTTGATGGGGCCGAGGTCGGCCTCGACAGGCGCGTATCCTAACCCCACCGGCAGTCCGGAGAGGGGCTGAGAATAGAGCCTGAACCCTCCACCAACGGGAGCGAAGCTCCACTCCGACCAATCGAAGTAGTGCGTAGTCAGAAGCGCTTGGTCCGCAGCGTTGGCTGCGTGTTGACGCCAAACGTCCTCGTAGGCGAAGCCTTCCTCCGGCGCAACATACCTAACATCGACATCGCGCCCCAGACTCTCGGTGGCCTGCAACACCCACAGTGGGGTCGCCCAACGCCAGTCGGCCAACACGGCGGCGCCCGCCGGCGCGGATTTCAGCAGCGGCGCGACCCGCTCACGGACAGAGCTGTCGTTGGCGAGCATCGCGAAATCTCTGACATGACCGGGGGCTTGTCCGGCGATTATCAAAAGCAGAGCTAGGAGCGCGATCCGGATGAGTCTCCGACCTGCTCGCGCGGGCTTGCCCATCGGCAGCGTGGCGACCGCCGAGCCTAATGCCAGGGCCATCGGCACGTAGGCAGGCATCATATACTCGACGGTCTGAGGCGCTCGATAGGTGATCGTGACGAAGGTCTGGAAGGCCCAAGAGACGATCAGGCCGATGGCCATAGGCCTGTGTCGCCACAGAAGCCAAAGCCAACTGAGGCCGATGGCGACGAGTACCACGGGCGGGAACTGGAGGCCAAAGATGCTGGGGAGTAGAGGGAGTCGAAGCCGTAGATCGGCAAGCGTAGCGTAGGCGAACATATCCCCGCCGAACCCGCGAGCCAGTACATGGCCCCAGAACCCTCGCCAACTTGTGAGCGTGCCGGGGTTGAGCGGTACGCCCTCCATGCTACCGCGGAGAGGCAGATAAAGCTGCGGGATCAGCCAAGCGAAGCCCACGATGATCAGGGGTATGACCCACCGGCGTGGCTGCACCAGGAGGCGGGGGGTGAGGAGCAATAGGTACAGCCCCCATCCGACGGCGATAAAGGCCAGTGAAGGGTGATGACCCACGCCCAGACCGATCGCTAGAGCCAGGATCCGTAATGCGCCATCCTCGTTCGGAACGTCGCCACGCGCGGCCCTGTAGCGAGCGAGCGCGAGATAGCCCCAGGCCGTGAACAGCAGCGTCGGCATCCGGATGTTTGCCGTCGTGGCTTGCGCCCAGAAGGTGGATGCTATGCCCAGGACCAACGCAGCGATAGCGCCCCCGACTGCAGCCTGGCGCTCCGAGGCGCCGGTAGCACGCGCCCAGATTACCACGAACATAAAGCACAGGGTCAGCGTTGTGGCTGCTAAGACGGCGCTGAACAGGTTGACGCGGAAGGGCACCGTGCCGAACGGCAGTATCCGCGCCCAGAGCCCGCTGGCCATCGTGTAGAGGGGGTAGCCGGGCGGGTGCCCGATTCCCAGATCGGCCGCGATGAGCTGAAACTCACCGCTGTCGGCGGCGAGGATGCCCCGTGCTGTCGTTCCAACGTAGGCCAGAAGCGATGCCGTCCCTATCAACAGTGCGTGGGCAAGCCCACGTCTCCGTAGGTCTGCCCACGCGTGACCGACTTCGTCGAGCCGATGGCTCTGCTGCAAGGTGTGCTACTCCGCCATAAGGCGTTGTGCGCGCTCGGCGATGCGCTCCGCGGTGAAGCCGAACTCCTCTTTGATCCGCTGGTAGGGGGCCGAGGCGCCAAATTGGTCGATCCCGATGACGTCGCCGTAGCTTCCGACGTAATGCTCCCATCCCAAAGGAGATCCCGCCTCGATGGCCAGACGCTTGATGACGTCGTCGGGCAACACCGTCAGCTTGTAGAAGACCGGCTGTTCATCGAACCGCGACCAACTGGGCATACTGACGACGCGAGCGCCGATCCGTTGCTCCGCAAGCAGCTTCTGAGCTTGGAGCGCCTCCGAGACCTCCGAGCCCGTAGCGATCAGAATGAGGTCGACCCGCTCCAGCGGGGAGTCGCTCAGGATATAGCCGCCGCGATCCACGCCCTCCATCGCCTTGCCGGCTGTCTCGGAGAGGATCGGTAGCTTCTGCCGGGTCAGGACGAGAGCTGTGGGCCCACCCTTATTCTCTAGCGCGACCTTCCAGGCGGCGGCAACCTCGTTTGCGTCTGCAGGGCGGATAACGGTCAGGTTAGGTATCGCACGGAGCGACATAAGGTGCTCAACGGGCTGGTGTGTGGGACCATCCTCGCCTAAGAAAACCGAATCGTGAGTCCACACGTAGACGACGGGCTGACCCATCAGGGCTGCTAGACGCACCGACGGGCGCATATAGTCGGAGAAGACCAGGAACGTCCCACCATACGGACGCACGCCACGGTAAAGCGCCATTCCGTTAAGGATAGCGCCCATGGCATGCTCTCGCACGCCAAATCGAAGGTTGCGGCCCTCCGGCGTTTCCTTCTGGAACTCAGCGTATCCACTTAGGTAGGTCTTGGTTGAGGGAGCCAGATCGGCCGAGCCCCCCACGAGCTCCGGGATCACCGGCGCTAGGGCTTCCAGTACCTGCCCTGAAGCTGCGCGCGTGGCGATTGGACCATTCTCGGTCCGGAATTGCGGCATCGCAGTCTGCCAGTTCTCCGGGAGTTTGCCTTCGAGCACGCGATGGAGCTCCTTGGTTTCCTCCGGATACTCCTGCTCGTAGTTCGTCAGCATATCGCGCCAGATCGCCTCCGCTCGCTCGCCCTGAGGGACGGCTAATCTGTAGTGGGCGATCACGTCATCGGGAACCCAGAAAGGCTCCTGCTTGGGCCAACCGAGGGCCTCTTTGGTCAGGCGCACCTCCTCTTCCCCCAGCGGTGCGCCGTGGGCCTCGGCGTCGTCGACCATATTGGGACTGCCATAGGCGATGTGCGTATGGCATACAACTAGATGCGGTTGTCCCTTCGCCGCCTTTGCGGCACGGATCGCTGTATCGACAGCGTCCATATCGTGACCGTCGACCTCTTGCACGTGCCAACCATAGGCGCGGAAGCGGCCTGGGACATCCTCGGTGAAGGCCAGGTTCGTCGAACCCCCGATCGAGATGTCGTTGTCGTCATATAAGTAGATGATGTTGTCGAGTCCAAGATGGCCTGCGAGTGAGGCGGCCTCTTGGGAGACGCCCTCCATCAGGTCACCGTCCGACACAATCGCGTAGACCCAGTGGTCGAAAAGCGGATACCCCTGGCGGTTGAAGCGTGCGGCGAGATGCTTCGCCGCGATGGCCATACCGACGCCATTACCAAAGCCCTGGCCGAGCGGTCCTGTCGTGGTTTCGATGCCCAGCTCGATATTGTACTCGGGGTGTCCAGCCGTGTGGCTTCCCCACTGCCGGAACTGCTGCAGTTCCTCCATCGAAAGCGGATAGCCTGTTAAGTGGAGCAGGCTGTAGAGCAACATAGAGCCGTGGCCTGCTGAAAGCACAAACCGATCGCGGTTTGGCCATTCAGGGTTGTGCGGGTTGTGCTTAAGGTGACGGGTCCACAGCGCATAGGCGGCATCGGCCATACCCATTGGCATTCCTGGATGACCAGAGTTCGCCTTCTGGACCGCATCCATAGCCAATACCCGTAGGGTGTTAATGCAACGTTGATCAAGGTCCGTCTTTGGCATCGTTTCCCTCCAAATGCAGCATACGGTTGGTTGTCTGTCGGCTAGTTTGCCCGAGTGAGAGAGGGGCAAAGCCTGTCCAGTCTAGCACGGTTTGCTACGATAGAAAGGCAAGGTGCTTCCTGCTAGCTGAGCTTCTCCGCTGGCAACACGTGCGGTACGTTAGCCTACTTCCTCAGTCTGGTCGACTAGCGCCCGCAGCGCAATGGTGACACGCCGAGGATGGCTCGTCAACAGACCGATCTCCTCCCACGTTTTTGCCAAACGCGAGAGCGCGCGATAGGATATCCCCTCCCCGAACCTCTCGTGCAAGGTCTTGAGCACAAAGCGACCGTTGAGCTCCCCCACGGCGTAGTTGACCAGGTCCCGTTCCAGCGGCGTCAGGGCTGGGACCGATGCCGGCGTGCGGATCTGCGGGTCCAGGACGGAGGCCAGCAGCGCCTCCATCCACAAGCTCACATCCTCAACCAGGTGCCCCATCTGGAAGTAGAGACGGTTCGACCACTCGGCGTCGCCGTCCAGATCGTGGATGAATGGCGGGGACTCGCGGAGAGTGCCGTACATCCCAAAGGGGAACTCGGCGGCACTGAAGAGCCCGATCTTGGGCGTGACTGCCTCCGCGCGTAGCACATCCCAACGCTGCTCAGTTACTCGAAAGCCCAGTCTGAAGGTGACGAGGATCCCACCGTTGAGCCGCCAATACCAATAGGCGCCCAGCCGCCCCTGATAGCCGGGAACATATTCAGCGATAGCCTCGAGAATTCGATCCGCGAGGCCTAGTGCCTGGTAGGATGGGTAGAAGAGCGGTATCTTGCCCTCTCGTATCGCCATGCGCTAGCTCCGCTTCTCAGGTGCAAACTGCTCTTCGACCAATGTGATCTCCTCCTCGCGCGTCTGAGCCGCGCCATCGAGACGTGCCTCCCTGAGCGTGTTGAGGATCTCGCGGAAGAGTGGGCCTGGCTTGAATCCCATCTCCTTGAGGTCCTCACCATCGAGGGCTGGCGTCACCTCGCGCCACTCCTCGACATACTGCTGCAGCCTATAACGGGCTTCTGGGTTGTCCGTGACGAGCCAGCCAAGCGCCAGATCGTCCAAGCTGTATGGATCGAGCTGCGCAGCGATCGCGCTCGGCCGATCGCGCTCGGGAAGTCGATCGAGGGTCTCCTGCAGGTCCGTGCGCGTGCCATAGATCTCGACGAGGCGCGTCGGGAGTTTCAGGCGGTTGCGCAAACGCTCGAAATCCTTGTCGTCCAACCTATATGTGAAGAGCGCCCAATAGAAGAAGCTGAGGTCTGTGTTCGGGTCCATCTCCCAACTCTCGAGCTTGTCCGCGAAGTCGGTTCTGAGCCGCCTGAATCGTTCCCTCAACCACGCATCGCTGGTCAGCCCTGGTTGAATGCGCTCCAGTGCGCCGAACGCCTCCAGGCGGTCCAACATGATCTCAGGCTCTGCCTCCTGGAAGATCAGGTCGAGCTCGTGGCGGATTCGCTCACCGGTGACACGATCGAGAAGCGGCAGCGCTTCGGCGATCAATGCCTCGCTCCGCTGATCGATCTGGAAGCCCAGCCGCACCTCGAACCGGGCCGCGCGTAGGATCCGGGTCGGGTCGTCCACAAAGCTCAAGCTATGAAGGACTCTGATGACGCCATCCTCGAGGTCGGCACGACCGCCGTAGAAATCGAGCAGTTCTCCCCATCTCTGCGGGTCCAGGCGGATCGCCAGCGTGTTGATCGTGAAATCGCGCCGGTGTAGATCCTGCTTGATCGAGCTGCGCGCCACCGAGGGGAGCGCGGTGGGGTGATCGTAGAACTCGGTTCGTGCTGTCACCAGATCAATGAACGCGGGCAGGTTATCGGCTGAGGTCGTCGAGGTGCCCGTGGCGGTCGCGAGATCCTCGTCCGCGCCGTTTGCTCCTTGAGCAGCCACCGTCCGCCAGATCCCGTCGGGCAGTAGCCACTTCGCCGTCCCGAAGCGGCTGTGAGTCCGAACGTCCCCGCCATAGCGTTCGGCCATAGCTTTGCCCAAAGCTACTGCGTCTCCCTCCACGACCAGATCGATATCGAAGATGTCCTGACCCAGA
Source organism: uncultured Anaerolineales bacterium (assembly GCA_964586915.1). Taxonomy (GTDB): domain Bacteria; phylum Chloroflexota; class Anaerolineae; order B4-G1; family SLSP01; genus PWVB01. The sequence goes on along the minus strand of CAZPJP010000146.1, from coordinate 2,071 downwards.
AGCAGGTCCCGAACGATACCCCCCACGAAGTAGATGACGTAGCCGGCGTCTGCTGCCTGCGCCCCGATCTCTCGGATCAGGGCCAGGACGGGGCTTGGGATCGCCTCTTCCATAAGATGAGCGATCTTCTGGCGTTCGGCCGTCTGCGGGGAGGGCTGCAACCGGATCATATCGGTGCGCGTGACCACGCCGATGATACGACCGTTTCGCGCCACAGGGATCTGGCCCCAACCCGTCTGAATCATCAGGGCGCGCACGTACTCGACCGAATCGCCGGGCGAGACCGTCACCGCGCCCGGCTGCATAATGCGGCTCACAGCTTGTTGGCCGAGCTGGTGCTGCAGCGCCCGATCAACGGCATTGCGCGTGATCAAGCCGACGATCTGTCCTTCGTCATCGAGGACTGGGAACCCTTCGTGCCCGGTCTGTAGCATCTGCTGAGCTACGTTCTGGATGGATTCGTCGGGGTGAACGGTCCGCACCCCATAGGACATCAGATCACGGACTTTGATCCGCGGTTTGACGTGATCTGGCAGGATCTCCCGGAGTTCAGACGCCGCGTCCTCAGCAGCGCGTTGGCGGATCAACGCCGCTGAAGCCCGGTCGTGTCCACCTCCGCCGAAGTGGTCAGCGACCTCCGCGACGTTGATGTCATCAGTGGCGCTTCGGGCGACCATCTGGGTATTCTCCCCAATCTGGACGAAGATGAAGAGTGCGCTCGGCTCCAGCAGGTTGCGGAGCTTGTGCGCCAATGTCGAGACCTCCTCCTCAGTCTCCGGCGGCGATGCAGCCCAGCTGATGACGATCGGATGTCCGTCGATCTCCACAGTCTCCATGTGCTCTCTGAGACCTTGATAGATCCTCTGCTGTGTCGGCGTCAGCGGATGCTCGAGGAACTCCGTGGCGACCTCCAGATCGGCGCCTTGCTCGATGAGCCAGGCTGCGGCGCGGAGATCGCGCGGCGTCGTCGATGCGTAGGTGAGGCTGCCGGTATCCTCATAGATGCCGGCTAGCATCAATGTCGCTTCCACGGGCGATATGGGGATAAGCCGTGTCGAAATGGCCTCTGCCAGCAGGGTGGTCGCTGCGCCCAGCGGCTCGCATTGGAATCGCCAGCCGTCAGGGGGGTTCTCCGGGGGTGTGTGATGATCGATGACCAGCACGTGGTCTATATCCTTGCCCATCCCACGCACAAACGTTAGCTTCTGTGTGTCGACGAGGATAACGCGCTGGACGTGTTGGCCGCGGGGTAGCGCGTCAGGATCTACCAGGGGAAGTGCCGGTCCGTAGAGTGAGAGGAACGCCTGCACGTTGCGATTGACCCTGTGGGGGAGGATGGGTTGGGCGCCCGGATAGAGCTTGTGAGCAGCCAGCAGACTCGCAATCGCGTCGAAGTCGGCGTTCTCGTGCGTTAAGATGACCTGCATCGTGTGGGCGCCCGTCCTGTCTATCCGTGGTCAGATTTGATCACTCCGTCTCACTCATTATAACACGAGATAGGTCGCCAGTCATACGCCGCGTTTTGCGGGCCCGCACGGCAGGTGACTCTTCCTGAAGCCCTAACAGCTTTTCGTTCCTTTCTCGAATCTTGAACAGTCACGTTTTGCGGGCCCGCGCTTCTGCTGTATGATGGCTGTGCTTGATGGATATGGAGGTGGTGGATGTGGGACCAGCTTGATTTGTTCGCGCAGACGGATCGCCCTCTTACGGTCAGTGAGGTCACGAGCCGGATCCGAACGTTGCTCGAGCGCGAGCCCGCGTTTCAGGATCTATGGCTTGAGGGCGAGGTCTCGAACTTCTCGAGGGCGTCCTCAGGCCATGTTTATCTTACCCTGAAGGATCCAGGCGCACAGATCGGAGGGGTGATCTGGCGCAGCCAGGCTCAGTCGATGAGCTACTTGCCGCGCTCCGGCGATCAGGTTATGGTTCACGGACGCATCGGCCTTTACGAGCAGGGCGGCCGCTATCAGATCTACATCGATTCCGTACAGCCAGCAGGCCGCGGGACGCTCTACCAGGAGTTCGAGCGGCTGAAAGCTCAGCTTCAGGCTGAGGGTCTCTTCGATGAGGC
>CAZPJP010000145.1:0-9916 GCA_964586915.1 uncultured Anaerolineales bacterium | reverse complement strand
GCTTAGCAGAAGACGGCGCCCCGCCAACGTCCGGGCTGCTGCGCCTGCCTGAGTTCATGCCTCAGTTCATGCCTGAGTTCATGCCTCAGTTCATGCCTGAGTTCATGCCTGAGTTCATGCCTGAGTTCATAGAGAAGCCCCAGGCACACTCCCACGAGGAGCGCGCCTGGGGCTGCGGTGTTTGTCTCTGCTAGCGCCGTCTATCCCCGCTCGCCGAGCCCTCGGTCCAGCATCAGCAAACCCTGGGCTCTGTCCCCCACCATCTTGAGCTGCTCCAGGATCTCTGTGGCGTGGGCCTCCTCCTCAACCTGCTCGTCCACGAACCAGTGCAGGAAGACCTGGCTGGCATAGTCCTTTTCCTCGAGCGCCAGCGCATATAGATCGTGGATCATCCCGGTCACTTTCTGCTCGTGGCTGAGGGTCTCCTCGAAGACGTTGAGGGGTGATGCGAAGTCCGCGGGTGGTTCCTCAATGGCACCCAGAGCGACGCGCCCACCACGCTCGTTGATGAAGTCGAAGAACTTGAGCGCGTGCGTCTGCTCTTCCTCTGCCTGGAGTCGCATCCAGTGGGCGAAGCCCGGGAGATTCTCGGATTCAAAATACGCGGACATCGCCAGGTAGAGATAGGCGGAGTAAAGCTCGTTCTTGATCTGTTCGTTCATGGCGTCCTGCATACGTGTGCTCAACATCGGTACTCCCTCCTGTTCGTGTTTGTTAGGCGTTGGTTTCTTGTCGGTCTAATCCCTGACAGTCGGGGCAAATCCCGAAGAGGTCCAACCGGTGACTCACGATCTCGTAGCCAGTCTGACGAGCCACGTGAACGGGCAAATCGCTCAGGGCGTCGACATCCAAATCCACGATCTCCCGACAATGAACGCAGATCAGATGCGGATGGGGCTCGGGATTGCGAGCTTCGTACCGGCTACCCGTATCGCTAAAGCCCAGTTCCAGGACCTCATCCATCTCCTTGAGCAGGGTGATCGTTTTATAAATAGTCGACAAGCTGGTCGTCGGAAAGTCCTCGCGTACCTGCTCGTAGATCTCCTCCACACTGAGATGCCCTTCACAGGTGACGAGAACCTGCAGAATCGCTATTCGTTGCGGCGTGATACGATTGCCTCGCGCCCGCAGCTTGGCAATCAATTCATCAACACGGGCTTGTGCATCCATCGTCACGCTGTCCAAAGCTACTCCTTATAGAAAATCATTATTAAACAACAGTATAGCAAACCGGGCCGATTGTGTCAAGCGCCCCTCGATCTGGAGGCGACGCCGAGATCACGTGGCCTTGTCCAACGCGGTGAGCATTTCGGCGTTCGTCGCGAATTTGAAGCCGGGATCATCGTGGGCCTCAGCCTCGGCGTCTTCGAGCTCTGCCAACTGCAGGGCCTCCTCGGTGGTGATGACCGGTTTGTCCAACGCCGCGAGATGCGCCATCAAAGCGGTGCGCGCTGGCTTCGGGTCGGGGAGCGGCGCACGGTCGGACAGATAGGCGACAACGGACTGAACGCAATTCCGCGCATCCTTGCGCGCCAACCCCACCTGGCCCTTACTCGCCTTTCGCGCCCACCCAGCGACAAAGACACCGTCGATGGGTTCACAGGCAGCGGGGTCGTAAGCCTCGAAGGAGATGCCATCGGTCGGGTAGCGGGGCTCGGGGTGCTTCACGAAGGAGAACCACTCAGTGGGAAGGCCGAATTCCTCGCTGACGCGGTCGCCAATGCAGAAGACCACCGTATCGACATCAAGAACGTGATAGGTATCGAGACGCTTCGGTTTCGTCTCACCCTGCTCGTTCAAGACCAAGGCAGTATCCTCCACTTCCAGGCCCGCAACGCGCTCCGACTCGTCACCCAGGATGCGGCTTAGCGCCGAGAGGAAGCGAAAGCGCACGCGGGTATCAGAGGAGGGCTCAGGCGCCCCCTCCAGCGCCGAAAGAATGAAATCCTTGGCAGCCTCGGGATCTTGCCCAACCGCCTCCATACGCGCAGCGACCCGCGCGATCTCCTCGTCCAGCGCCGCGAGATCCATGTTAGCGGCGACATAGGCGAACTCCTGGCGTGTGAACTTGACCTCAGCCGGGCCCCGACGTGCCACAGCAATGACCTCGTCAACCTTGAGATCTCGGACCAACCAGCGAGCGATGTCGACCATCGTGTTGCCCACACCGATGAGCGCAACACGCTCCCCGATCTCGAACTCCTGCTCGCTAAAGGGCGGCAAGCGATTGTAATAGTAGATCAGATCCTTCGCGTGATAGACGCCCGCGAGATGCTCCCCGGGCAGTCCTAGCCACTTGGTGCCCTGAGCGCCCACCGCAGCTATGATCGCGTCAAAGTCCATCTCACGGAGCTGATCCAATGTGAGGTCGCCGTCCTCAGCCACGGTGACGTTGCCAAAGTACTCGATCTCCGGCATCCTAAGGATCTTGTGGAACTGCAACCGGAGCACCTTCTTGATGCGGTGTTTGCTGTGGTAGATGCCGTATTCCGCAAGGCCACCGGGCTTGATATCACGGTTCAGCAGAATCACCTCGATCCCCCGTTCGGCCAATGCCTGGGCGGCGAAAATTCCGGCGGGACCAGCACCGATGACGAGCACTAATGCTTCAGACAAATCTCTAGCATCCATCGTCCCTCCCTCGTCCCTAGGACACACTGATCTTGCCCCCCTTTCAGCACTCAGAACACGTAGACCAAGGCATCGTTACGGGTATCTTGCTGCGACCACACCGCAGTGAGGTATAAGGACGCGGCTAGCTCTGAGCCAGCCGCGCAGTTTGCGACCTCCTAATAGGTCCAGCGCTGAGGGCCGCGCTCAGCCGGGCCTTGGTTGGCGCTCGGTTCCCAAGGGACGAGCCCCATCAGCGACTCAATGTCTGGCCCAAAGATGAGCTCGATTCTCGCCAGCGCCGCACTATCGTAGCGCGTGTAGCTGCACGAGTCACACTGCCACGCCGCGAAGTGCGGTACGGTGATCAGGCGACGACCCCAACGGCGGATGAAAGTGACCCTGGTGGGTTTGAGCGTGCCGAAGGCGCAATTGGGGCAGGGATAGCTCATTCGGGAGCACCCTCCACGATAGTCACACCGAGACTCGCACCAATCCGCGTTGCACCCGCCTCGATCATCGCCATAGCCTCATCGTAGTTATGCACGCCGCCGGCTGCCTTTACGCCCAGATCAGGGCCCACGGTCTCGCGCATCAGCGCGACGTCCTCAAGGGTGGCGCCGCCCTTAGCGAAGCCCGTGGAGGTCTTGACGAAGTCAGCACCTGCCGCTTTACACGTCTCACACGCCGTGACCTTTTCCTCATCGGTGAGCAGGGCCGTCTCAATAATCACCTTGAGCAAGGCGCCAGATCCGTGGCATATAGCCGCAACAGCCGCGACATCCTCGCGCACGCGAGCGACCTGCCCGGCCTTCAAGAGACCGATAGGGAGGACCATATCGATCTCGGTGGCCCCTTTTGCGATCGCCAGCTCCGCCTCGCACACCTTAGTGGCTGTGGAGGTCGCGCCCAGCGGAAACCCCACAACAGTACACACGGCAACGTCGCTCCCGACCAGCTTCTTAGCCGCCAGCGGCACGAAAAGTGGATTTACACACACGGAGGCAAAATGGTACTGAAGGGCCTCACGGCACAGACGTTCGACCTCGGCGGGCGTGGCCTCTGGCTTCAGGAGTGTATGGTCAATGTAGCGAGCCAACTCACGACGATTCATGGTATCCCCTCCAATTCTGGGAAGCTATAGTGGGGAATAAATCCCCATTTCTCAGGGGGCCAATAGCGGAAGACCGTCTTGCCCATGATATTCCCGCGGGGCAATGTCCCCCAAACGTGCGAGTCACTGGAGTTGTTGCGATTATCGCCGAGAACAAGATACTGATCCTCCGCCAGGATCACGTCCTCTAAATAGAGTGGGGGGCCGCTGACGTAGGGCTCGTTGAGCGCAATCCCATCGATCCACACGCGCCCGTCGCGGACCTCAATATGCTCCCCGGGCAGACCAACGACGCGCTTGATATAGGGAATCGCGCTACGATCATCCGGCGGCTCAAGAACCACAATATCCCCGCGCTCTGGTGAACGGAGCCAATACGAGAACTTGCTGACAATGAGATACTGACCCTCGTGCAACGTCGGTTCCATACTGATCGATTGCACCTCATACCGACCGGTCAGTGTATTGACAACAAGGAAGATCATCGCCGCCAGAACCAGCGTCTCGAGGACATCACGGACCCAAGCCCAGGCAGGTCGTCGTTGCTTCGCTCGCAGCGGCACGCCGTCCAGGGTCGCTGAGGCGGACCAGGCCTCAAAGGAAGGATCGGAGCTCGATCGAAGGCCACTGTCGGTGCTGTGTGTGTCTGTGAGTTGTGTTTGAGAGACGTCAACACGTTGTGACATAGACCCGGATCCCATTTGTTATTGTGAAAACGGCCACGCCCAGAGCCCCGTGTGCCTATCCGACACACTCACGCCATCGAGGCGCAGGCATCACCTGCGAGCAACTGCCGAGGACGCCGCCACTGCGGACGCCGCCACTGCGGACGCCGCTACTGCGCTGCCTCCAACTCGGGAAATGTGTAGTGTGGAATCCTGCCCCAATGCTCCGGCGGCCAATAAGAGAAGAAGGCTTTGCCGATGATGTGATCCTCCGGCAGAAGACCCCAGGAGTGCGAATCGCTCGAATTGTTGCGATTGTCTCCCAGCACGAAGTACTCACCCTCTCCCACAACCCAGTTGCCGGGATAGTTGGGCGGCGCATGGATATAAGGTTCATTCAGGGCAATCCCGTTGACCCACACCCGCTGATCGCGAACTTCGACGAGGTCACCGGGCAGTCCAATCACACGCTTGATGTAAGGTACTGTGCCGCTGCGGCCCGGCGGCTGCAACACCACCACGTCGCCCCGCTCCGGTGCATGCAGCCAATAGGTCACTTTACTGGCAATCAAGTACTGCCCATCGTGCAGACTTGGGACCATACTCTGTCCGTGAACCTGGTAACGGCCCGTCAACGTGTTGATAACAAAAAACAGGATCGCCGCCAGGAGAAGGGTCTCCAGCGTATCCTGCAACCAGGAGCGAATGCCAAAGGACCGACCGATGGAGGGTTCCTGCTCCTCCTGCGCTAACACCGCCGGATCCAAGGCTTCGCCGGGCTGTTCATTGACCGCACCGTGTTGTCGTTCCATGATAAAGGAATTATAGTTGATGTCGTGCTCAGGGCAACCCCTGGGGCAGGCATGGCCCTGCAGCTCTGTGCAAAACACCCCCGCCGTACGGCGGGGGTATCATTTCTCAAGCAGCGTCACGCGCTGCGGGCAAGCTCAGGCGTCCTCAGGGGCTGAGGAAGCGAGAGAGATCATCGACGCGGGCAACAAACGCGCCGTCGCTAAGCATCCCCTCCCGCATCGTCAGGTGCAACCGCTTCCTCTGGAGCATCGACGGTCTCGGCTGCCACGGTCTCTTCGGACCGAGGAGGCTTGGCCCGCTTCGGCGCGGCATCGCCTGCGGCCTCTTCGAACTCTTCCTCATCCTCCCAGCCGATGATCCAAACGGCGAGACCTGCCACGAGTATGGTCGCGATGATCAGCGCCGCCCACTGCCCGGGCAGAAGGCCTACATCGCGCGCCGACCAGACAAGGATCGCAACCATCCCGATGGCCAGCACAATCCAGGATGTCCATTGGGGATGCTCATTCACGAATTGTTTAATCTTATCCATGCTTGCCTCCTCGAACGCCCAACGGCCCGCTTTTTGTGGAACCCTTCCAGCCCTACCTAGGCCGCCAGACGAAATCCTCCCTTAAGCGCTTAACCATCACGCTCTGTGTCGACTCATCCACCTCGGCGACTGCCTCACGCCAAGCCTTCGGCAATTTCTCGAGGGACCGGAACTCATACCCGAAGCCCTCCCAGAAAGCGACCAACCGAACACTTGGACTCGGTGGCATAAACAGCAACACCGCTTCGGCCAGCAACTCTCTCGCCTCGGCCTCCATCTTCGTGACCAGCACTTGGCCCGTCGCCAGAGGGTCAGCACCGGAGGCGATCAGGAAGTCGGTGATCCGCACAACGAGGTTCTCGATCTGCCATCCTAACACGCCCCGCAACCGACCGTCACGCTCGGCGATCATAAAGCCGACATGACCAAAGCGCCCGGCCACATCCTGGCACGTAACCTCTATGGAGGACGCTGGCTGAGCGGCATTCACGAAAGCTGCGATGGCCTTCGCATCCGACAACCGCGCCCGCCGCACCTCGATCTCCGCCACACTTTCCTCCGACAACCACGCGAGGCTCACGCGAAGCCCGCCATCCGCCAGGCTGACCAGGCGCCATTATACAAGGCTTTCACAAATCCACAAAACTTCGTGAGGCACATGCAGGAATGCGAACGGACGTTGAGCTGATATAATGGGGATAGGAGCTAGGCAACCCGAGCCACGAGAGCGAGGAAAGACACCGTGCAAGAACTGATTGCTGGCGCTCAAAAGCTGCAGATCGCGCTAAAAGAAGAGCACCTGGAAGCATTCCGCACCTTTCAGGAGGAGCTGATCACCTGGAACGAGCGCTTCAATCTAACAGCCATCACCGATGACACCGGGGTTCAGATCCGTCACTTCCTCGACTCCCTGTCCTGCCTGCTTGCGCTTCAGGCTGGGGAGCGCTTCGGCAGTCGCCGGATGATCGATGTGGGCACCGGCGCCGGGTTCCCGGGCATCCCGCTCAAGATTGTGTGTCCGGCGATCAAGCTGACGTTGCTTGAGGCAACAGGCAAGAAGGTACGCTTTCTGCAACATATCGTCGACCAGCTACATCTCGACAACGTCACGCTAATTCACGGTCGGGCAGAGGAGCTGGGGCAAGACCCTCGCCATCGCGAGCGTTACGACTGGGCGGTCGCACGCGCTGTGGCCGATCTGCCCATTTTGGCCGAATACCTGTTGCCCCTCGTGCGGATCGGCGGTCGTGTCCTCGCACAGAAGGGGGAAGGAGCGCCAGCCGAAGCTCAACGAAGCGAATGGGCGCTCAGGCAGCTGGGAGGGCGGGTCCGCCGGCTGGTCCCCGTCGATCTGCGAGGGCTGTCGGAGACAAGGTACCTCGTGCTACTGGACAAGGTCGCAGCCACACCGGAGAAATACCCGCGCCGCCCGGGTATGCCCAGCAAGCGCCCCCTATTGAGCGAGTAAGCCGGGGCTGGCGTCCACGGTACCAAGCGCGGGACTGCCAATGACGCGGTTTCCGGCAGGTGCGGTGGGGCTGCGCTCGGGATGACAGCATAGCGTGTCATAGCAGCCCAAATCGCGCGCCGGCGCGCGATAGCGGTGTTCAGGATCAGGAGGACAGCAACAGGTGTGTCGTGGTGGCGGGAGCCTCGCGTCCGCGCACGACGGTCCTGATCAGCGGCAGACGGCCTCAATCTCCGTGTCTAAGAATGGGACTCAGCTGGGGCAGCCGCCAAGGTCCCCCATATAGATAGCGGTAACCCGCGTAGTGCTCACGAACGTAACGGACGTACCGCCGGGTCTCGCTGAAATCGATTAGCTCCACGAAGAGATCAGGATCCCCGCCAGCCGCATCCCACCAGCGCAACGCATTACCGGGGCCTCCATTGTAGGCGGCGAGCGCAGCGAAGAGGTTGTCCTCGACGAGATCGCGCTGCTCAGCCAAGTAGAAGGTACCAAAGCGCACGCTGACCATCGGGCGGTAGAGGTCCCGCGTCCTGTAGTCAGGGGGCCAGCCAAGCGCCTCCGCGATGTACGCCCCAGTCGGCGGGATCACTTGCATCAACCCGTGGGCGGCTGCGAAAGACGTAGCATAGCCCTCGAAGAGGCTCTCCTGACGGACGAGGCTGTAGATCAACAGCGGCGAGAGCTCCTGCGCTGCGGCCTCCGGCTCAATCAACTCACCATAGTAGGTGGGATAGACGAGACACCCTATGAACTTCGGCAGCGCGGCGAGGTCCTCAGCGGGTGACAGACGCCAGAGGGTCGCCGCTGCGATGATCGAAGAACGATAGAGCCCCACGTCACGGAAGTAGAGCGCCAAGCGGTACTGCGTCAGAGGGTCCTCGGCGGTAGCGACACGGAGCTTCTCCAGCTCATTGCGCCCCTCGTCGAAATGTCCCATCTCCAACAGGCGCGCGCCACGCCGCAGCCGCACATCGTTGAGCAGTGAGGCGGGCAACTTCGCTGGAGACTCCTCAGGACCGAGCTCCAGCCAGGACGACAGCCAAGCTTCAGCCTCGGCGATATCCTCCGACCCATCGCACGCCGCCAGGGCGTCGGGCGGCATCTCAAACGGCTGGCGCTCCTCGAGCAAGTCAGCCGCCTGAAGGCCGTAGAAGTCCCACGGTCCCAGCTCAATCGCGCTTGTGAGCGCGTGCGTCGCGCTGACGTTCTGGCCGGCGGCGAGATAGGACTTGCCCAGCCAGAACCACGCCGCTTGTGTCTGCTCAGCGTAAGGGTACCAGGCCGCCGCCTCCTGCCACGCCGCGCTGGCGCCGCCAAGATCGTCCACACGATATCGCGCCAGTCCGGCACGGAACCGCGCCTCCGGTGCGCGCTCATCGTTCGGATATCGTGCAGCGCTATCCAAAAGCAGGTCACCGGCTCTCGCAAATGCCCTGGCATCCTCGAGATCCTCGACGAGGGTCCAAACTGCCTCGGGGATCTCTGGCTGTTCTGGGTACTGCTCTATGCCTGTCTGATAGGCGACCATGGCAGCATCGAACTCTGCCTGCGCGACCAGGGCCCGGGCTTTGCCGATCCACCCATCGGGGACGTAGGCATCTCCGGAATGCGTTCCGATCAGAAGATCAAACTCGTTGATGGCTTCGGGGTAACTACCCATCTCTAGGAAGGAGAGACCCGCGTAGTAATGCGGCTCTCCAGCGTGATCGGGATCTCCCAAGATGATGCGATAGAACGCCTCAATCGCCGGTCCATAGGCCTCACCGTGATAGTTCACGATCCCGCGAAGCCGATCGGGAACCGGCCAATCCGCCTCGACCAGCCGGACCATCGCCGGGTGGGCCTCTTCCTCCTCTGGATAGGCTGAGGCCAGGTCGATCATCCGGCGGTAGCCCTCTTCTGAATCCCCAAAAGCGAGCGCCGTCTCCGCGGCCTGATACATAATCTCAGCTCGGTATTCGGAGATCTGCGCGATGTTGAGGATGGCATCGTAAGCGTCCATAGCTCCCGCCCCGTTCCCGGCGGCGGCGTGCGCGGCGGCAAGGTTTTCGAGCATCCAAACCGTCCTGGGCGCTGTCTCCGCCTCGGAGACCGCTGAGGTGTAGGCGATGGCGGCCTGGGTGTAGATCCCCGCCGCGTAGAGCGCATCGCCGATCCATTGATAGGCGTAGGGAGACAAGAGAGGCTCGATCCGAAGCACTTCGGAGTAGTGCTCTGTCGCGGTCAGAGGATGTCCGGACGCGCGCAGCGCATCGCCATAGAGGAGGTGCGCGTGCGCGGCCTGTGCAGGATCAGCTGTCTCCGGCTCTGTCGACGGGGGATCGACAGCGCCCGCAGCGGAGAGGGGTGCGGGCACAAGATCGTCCAGGAGCGTCAGCACCTGAGTGTATGCCTGATCTGCTGTGAGAACCTGCGCCAGCCCCAGCGTCGCCGCCTCGATCTGCTCAGGCGGCACGCCGGGACGTGAGAGCACGTCCTGAAAGGCACGCTGGGCCCCCTCCCAATCCCCGACGTAGGCGGTTTGCTGCGCCTCGTCCAACACCTCTGCCGGCAGCGGCGTCGGCGTGGGTGAGGGGGTTGGGGTCGGGGTTGGGACAGGCGTCGACGTTGCGCTGGGTGTAAGCGTTGGGGTAGCGGTCGGCGTCGCTCGCAGCGGGCCCAGAGGAATGCCCGTCTCAGAGCATCCCATCAGAGCGAACACAAAGAGCAGC
>CAZPJP010000144.1:0-10185 GCA_964586915.1 uncultured Anaerolineales bacterium | reverse complement strand
TGCTGGCGGTGGGCGGGCTTAAGGAGAAGCTGCTGGCAGCTCATCGAGCCGGCGTAACGAAAGTGGTGCTGCCGACGCGGAATCGGAAGGATCTGCAGGAGGTACCCAAGGAGATTCGCAGACATCTGCAGATGATCTTTGCCGAGAGCATGGATGAGGTGTTGGCGGCGTCCCTAATCACGCCAGAGGACTTTATCGAGGCAGCTTGAGCGCAGAGCGCATATCCCGGTCCGCGGATCGCAGCACTCGCAACCGGGAGTCCGAAACCAGCGAGGCGCTTCGAAGCGCCTCGCTGGTTTCTCTGTTCAGTGACGTGTCACCTCAGTAGATTGGCTTGAGTATCCCGTAGTTCCCATCCTCACGACGATAGACCACGCTTAAACGACCATCCGCCGCGTCAATGAAGAGGAAGAAGTGATGACCGAGCAACTCCATCTGTTCAATCGCGTCCTCCGGGAGAACGGAGCTAACTTCGAACTCCTTGACCCGTGCAATGGTGGGGAAATCTTCCTCCATGAACTCCAAATCCTCCATAGCCGCTGTCCCGGGCGACGGTGCGACATGATTGCGACGCATAGACCGACGCCGGCCCTTGTAACGCTCGACACGGCGAGACATCTTGTCCGTCACCGAATCCACCGCAGCAAAGATATCACCCGCTCGTTCCTCGGCCCGCAGAATCGCCTTGGGGACATAGATCGTGATCTGGGCAACCATACGCCGGGAGCTGTCCCGAGCATTGCTTTCGGAGAGGTCAACCCGGATACTGTCAAGATTCGGCAGATACCGCTGGAGCTTAGTGACCTTGCTCTCCACGTAGTCGCGCAGGCGATCGGTCAGCTCTATGTTCCGAGTATAGATCTGAAGCATTTCCATCGGTCAAGCCTCCTTTGAACCAGTTAGGGGGTCTAAACAGCGTGGGCCAAGGTAAAGGCGTTCACGCTTCTAGCGCCCCGGGCGAGCAACGCCACAGCACAAGCATCCAATGTGGCACCCGTCGTCGCCACATCATCGACCAGAGTTATGCGCAGGCCATGTAGATTATAGGCCTTAGAACAGGCGAAGGCACGTTGGACATTTCGCCAACGATCAGCCCAAGCAAGGTTAGTCTGCGAGGCAGTCGAGCGGATCCTGAAGAGCACATCCTCCGCCCATGGAATTCCAATCTCCGACGAGAACTCACGTGCCAACAAAACCGACTGATTGTACCCACGTTGCGCCTCGCGCTCGGCATACAACGGCACCGGAATCAAGAGCTCACTTTTAACATTATGGTCTTGCCCGTGGAGTCCAGAGGCCCAAACGACCGCCATACGACGAGCCAGGACCCCGGCAACGTCACACCCTCCTCTGTACTTCAGCGCGTGAATTGCATCCCGGACGACACCATCGTACAGAAAAGCATAGCGGATGGAGGCGACATGCAGGGGAGCCGTACGGCATCGATTACAGAGTCCCGACCCAGTATAGGCGTCGCCACACCGGGGACAGGAGGGTCGATCGGCAAACGGGATCTGCTCCGCACACGTCTCGCAGAGCCACACCCCAACCTTGCCGCAAACAACACAGCAAGGCGGCAACACTAAATCCAATGTAAGCCGATAAAACTGTCTGATTGCCCGACCCGTTTGTATCAATGAAGCACCCAGTCCAACCGAAAGGGGAACACTCCACGGTATCGAACGTGCTACCCTATTGATAGCGCGAAATGGCGATTATGTCAACCCTGAGTCTCAACAGCGGCAGAAGAGGGGACAACGATGCAGCCTTAGGCGTGATGCCGCGCCTAAGCAGGCGCGAGCATAGAACAGCAGGGGGGTGCAGGACAAGACGCACAATATCGCGCACCCGAGGCGCGGGTTGATGCTAGCCAAAAACCCCCGAATCTCGGATTTGAATCAGTGCCGGTCCCAGTAGGACAATGAGAATCGTGGGAAAGATAAAGAAAACCAGGGGGAACATCATCTTGACCGGCGCTTGCCGGGCCTTCTCCTCGGCCCGTTGACGCCGCTTCAGACGCATCGTGTCCGACTGAATGCGCATCACTTTGGCCATGCTGACACCGAGTTGGTCGGCCTGGATAATCGCCGCCGTGAAGGACGTCATATCGGGCACGTCCATGCTTTCCGCCATGCTCCGCAACGCCTCACGACGCAGTTTGCCCAGTTGCATCTCTTGAACGGTCCGGGCGAAAGCTCGACTCAGTTCATTATCCCACTTCTCGGCAACCTTCTGCATCGAAGCATCGAATCCCAGCCCGGCCTCAACACAGATCGTCAGCAGGTCCAGCGCATCAGGCAACGCCTTGACGACCTCGTCCTGACGTTTCTTGATCTTGGAGCCCAACCATACGCCGGGCAGCAAATACCCTAAGGCAAAAGCTACCACGATCATCAAGAGGCGCCGGCCCAGAGGGATGGAGGAAGCAAAAACCATAAGCAACGACAATCCACCCAGGAGCAAAGCAGCACCGACTCGATAACCTAGAAACTGGGCCGCCTGCACCTTGTGAGCAATGCCAGCCAATTCCAGTTTATGACGCGCCTCTTCCAGCGTGTGCTGAGGGGTGAAACGTTGGGCAACACGGCTCAGCGCCTCGACCATTGGAATGACGACACGTTGGCTGAATGGCAGCGAGAGCTCCAATTCCTCAAGGGTCATCGATTGACCCAGCGCCGCCAGTTCATTCAACCGCTCGTCGATGCTCTGCGACGAGCTACGCCCACGGACGACCATCAAGGTCAGCAGTGCCGCGGCCGCCAGAAGCCCACCGATAATGAGAGCTGTCAACATCGCGTCCTCCTCAGACCTCGATACTCACGATCTTGTTGACCGCAATATAGCCTATGACAATAAGGACCACCGCCACGCCCATCATAATCCAGCCACAGGGATCGGTGAAGAGCGAATCCATAAAGCCCGGGTTGATGAGATAGATGATCATCCCAAGTCCAAAGGGCAAGGCCGTAATGACATAGCCGGTGATGCGCCCCTGAGCAGTCAAGGTCTTGATCTCTCCCTTGATCCGCACCCGTTCTCGGATGGTGAAGCTGATCGCATCCAGGACTTCGGCGAGGTTCCCACCCACCTCTCGCTGCACACTCATCGCCGTAATCACCAGATCCAGGTCGGGGCTCGGCATCCGCCGCAGCAGATTTGCCATAGCGGTGTCAAAGGAGACACCCAACTGGAGCTCAAGAACGACACGCCCAAACTCCTCGGAGATCGGTTCGGGCATCTCGTTGGAGATGACCTCTAGTGCCTGTGTGGTACTGTACCCCGCCCGTAGCGAGTTGACGATGAGGTTGAGCGCATCGCTCAGTTGCTCGTTGAACTCCTTGAGGCGCGTGCTCTTGCGGATGCCAAGGTAGATCCTCGGCAGGAAAAAGCCGGCGATGACGGCGACGGGGATCAGGATATAGCGGTCGATTGCATAGAAGAGCAAGCCTAACGACACGGACAGGAGCACCGTGAGGATGAGGAACTCGCCCACCGTCCACTTCAGATTTGCCTGCGCCAGCTGTGTCGCGAGATTCTGGGCGAAGCTGCGCCCCTCGACGGCACGGTCGACGGCTTGCGTGACAAATCCCTGGCGTCGATCCTGGCGCCGCCCCTCACCCTGCTCGACATCCCCACGTGAGCGCCTACCGAGCCGCTCTTCGACCAGGGCTTGACCCGTCGGCTTGCTCGCCAATCCCACGACCATAAGAACAACTGCCAACAGAAACAGAGCGCCAATCGCAATTAAGAATATCATGCTCTATAGCCTCTCCACTCCATACAACCCTGACCCTTGGGAGTACGAACGCTGCCGGTACAGATCAGTATCGTAACCGCTGCGCGACGCCGAAGATAGAGGGGGGGAGGTGGATACCTGCTTGTTCGATGCGGTCCATGAACTTCGGGCGAATCCCGGTGGGCCGCAGCCTGCCAATGACCCGGCCATTCTCGTAGCCGCTCTGCTCAAACTTGAAGATGTCGGCTGTGGTAATCACCTCGCCCTCCATTCCCTGGACCTCGGTGATGGACACGACACGCCGTGAGCCGTCACGCAGACGCTCCAACTGCACGATGAGATCGATCGCTGCAGCGATCTGCTCGCGGATCGCCCGGTGCGGCAATTCCATCCCGGCCATGAGAACCAACGTCTCCAGCCGAGAAAGCCCGTCGCGGGTGTTGTTCGCGTGAAGCGTCGTCATGCTGCCCTCGTGACCGGTGTTCATCGCCTGCATCATGTCCAGGGCCTCTCCACCTCGACACTCACCGACAACGATCCGATCCGGACGCATTCGCAAGGAGTTAATGACCAGATCGCGGATCGAGATCTCACCTCTTCCCTCAACGTTGGGGGGTCGAGACTCCAGCGTGACCACATGCTCCTGACGCAACTGTAGCTCAGCCGCGTTCTCGATGGTGATGATTCTCTCTTCAGAAGGAATGTACGCGGACAGGACGTTCAGGAACGTCGTCTTGCCGGTGCCCGTGCCGCCAGAGACGAGAATGTTCGTCCTCGCAACAACTGATGCCCTGAGGAACTCGATCGCTTCCTCCGTGACCGTTCCAAAACGCAAAAGATCTTCCACCGTCAAGGGTTTCTTGAAAAACTTGCGGATCGTAAGACACGGTCCTTGTAGGGATATTGGGGGGATGACCGCGTTCACGCGAGAGCCATCCCGGAGCCGGGCGTCGACGGTAGGGCTGCTCTCATCAATACGGCGACCGAGCGGCGCTACGATGCGCTCGATGATACGCATCAGATGCTCTTCGGATTCAAAGGTCACGTTCACACGTTGGATCTTGCCATTTCGCTCGACGAAGACCTTCTTCGGACCGTTAACCATGATCTCCGTGATGACATCCTCGGCGAGCAGCGGCTCAAGCGGACCTAGCCCTAGAATCTCGGCGACGATGACCTCAAACAGCGCGTCCCGCTCTCGGCGCCCAAGGATGATGCTCTCCTCCTGCAATATGGAGTCGTACATCTCCTTGATCGTCTCCCGCACCTCACCCGTGCGTGAGACATCCATCGCGGGGTCCAACTCAGCGATCAACCGGTTCTGCACCCTGTTCTTGAGATCCATGTAGGCATCTCGAGCCTGCGGCACCGGACGTCGCTGCACACCGCGATTCGGGCCCTTCGAAGAGCCTGATGATTGACGGGACCGCGTCTCCGATTGTTCTGTGGGCTTCTTCTCAATCCTGCGTAACAGAGACATACATCACCTCGTGTACTCTCACACTATAGGGCGGCACTCACAGCAAGCGCCCCAAGCCTGCACGGCGTTGTGGTTCAGGCTCCTCCGCCTCTTGCTCAGCCGCTCTGTGGACCCGGCTATGAACCTGCTCCGCCAAGTTTGCAAATCCCTGTCCGAGAGGCGTACGGCTCGCTCTAGACATAACTGGTTCGCCCAGGTTGGCGGCGCGCAGAGCAGGACGCTCATCCAGAGGAAGCTGTGCCAGAGCCGGCATCATCGCACGCTCGATAGCCTCCGGCTGTATGCCCATGCGTTTGTTGTCGACACCATTGATGACCAACTCGACGCGGTCAAGCTCATAATCCAGCTTGTGCAGGAGCTCAATGAACAATCGTGCACCCCGGATCTCGGGGATGACCGGTCGGGTGACCACCAGGAAGAGGTCGCTCGCATCGAGGGCAGCTAGGAGAATGTCATCTACGTGATGGGCCGTATCCACTATGATATAGTCAAACTGCGGACGCGCGAATTCGAGCACGGCGCGAAACCGCGTATTGCCGCCATTCTCCTCGACACCGCCTTCACGAAAAACATCGGCCTCTTCAGGCGAAGCTGGGGCTGCCAGCACCCTGACACCTGAATCGTGGGTAACGACAACGGTATTGAGAAGATCGGGATCCAGATCTTGGGCATGAGGCGCGAGATCAGCGAGGGTCCGTGACGGCTGGAGCTTCATAAAGATCGACACGTCGCCAAACTGCAAGTTGCCATCCACTAGACAGATCTTGGCTTCCGGTCCCAGCGAATTCTGAAGCGCCACCGCCAGATTCACCGCTAGTGTCGTGCACCCGGTTCCCCCCTTGGGGCTATAGAGCGTGACGATCTTCGCCTCTAAGGCGCTCTTTGTCGATCCCGCCTTCTGTTGCCCTGCGGACCCAGCGGGCACGGTCGCACGAGAACCGGTGCCCAGTTTCTGCTTCAGTTGATAGGCCCGATGGATCGCGTCCATCAGTTTGTCAGCGCCAGGGGGTTTGGTGAGATAGTCGCGCGCACCGGCCATCATGGCCCGGCGCAGGTAGTCAGTCTCGCCCTGAACCGAGAGCATAATGACCTGCACGGTCGGGATGGCTTCGATGACCTTCGCGGTAGCAGCGATCCCGTCCATACCAGGCAGATTAACATCCATAAGGATGACATCGGGATCGGCATCGGTCACGACCTCAACCGCTTCCTCGCCCGTAGAGACCATAGCCACAACTTCGACATCGGGATCAAACGAGAGCAGTTTCCTCAACTGCTCTCGCGTCTCAGCGATGTCATCGACAATCATCACGCGGATTCGGTCAGCCATACTGGCATGCCTCCACGACTATTCTATTCCTCCGGCATCGGGGTTGGCTCTGGAAGCGCCTCTAGAGGAGGACGAATCGAAACCGGACCCACCGGATCATCGGGCATAGTGTCAGGCAACTGGTACTTGTCCAGGATGTACCGGAACCAGATCGGCTGTGTCTGCAGCACCGTTCCTGTGAAGTTCGCAGGACGCAGCGCCAGATCCAAGTCAGCGCCCATCTCGTGGAGGTACTTGAGGACTAGAGCATCCTCGCGGGTCACCAGGAGCGTGACGAGCTCAATCTCCTGCTTGTCCTCCTCCAACACGGTGGGTGTCGGGGCGGCAGCGGGAGCCGGGGCCTCAGTCAAGGCGCCGCCCTCCCCGGCTGCCGCGGGCTCATCGGTGGGCGTCGCTGCTTCTTCCTCGGTCCACTTACCTACGTGCCAAACGACAGCATCTTGCACGGTCATCTGCACCAACAGCGCAGGTTCGGCAGACGTCTGCGTATCGAGAGGATAGATTGCCGCCCATCGACCATTCGGCAGAAGCTCAAATTCGCCAAAGGGACTGGTCTGCGCAACCTCCCCTTCTTCCCCTGACAGCAAATACGTGAACTGCTTGACGCCTGCCTCAAGGAAGTCAGTATACACCGGCTTGATCTTGAGCGCGGCTAGCACATCCACCCGATCTCCCGGCTCGATGGCCCATCCCACAGCCCCCTGGACGTCAAAGGGAACTGCATAAGCGACGCGATCCTCAGGCTCAAACAACGCCGCAGCAGATCCCGACACCGATAGCATACCTCCCGGGCGACCGACTACATCTGGCGTGACAGGCCAGCCCCGAGGTATCTCCATGCGGGCAAACCTGCCATCCACCTCCTCAATGTCCGTGTAATACTCATATGGCAGATTCTCGCGAGGCCATTCCTGGAGCGCAATCGCGTTGTCCTCCGCACTGATCTGCATCCCGCGCGGGATGTTCTGAATCGCGACTACGATCTCGATCATGTCGACGGGCTCAGGCACCGGTGTCGCAGCGGCCTCCAGGTCGGGCTGCCCGTCCGGTCGCAGCATTTGTAGGTAGATGTAAGCCCCTCCGGCGACAATGGCCAACACAATCAGTACCAACGCGATGATGACCAGACTTCTGTTCCCGCGCATCAAAGCCTCCTTTAGGTCGGAACTTGATTCCTGCTTATAGTGAAACAGACTGCTTTGTCAAGCAGGCTTACCTCAGACAGTGCGGGCAGACGCATGCATTATAACCGATTTTTAACATATGTCAGAGGGAATGCAAGTCACAGTCAACGTGCAAAGGACAGCAGGACAGACAAAGCGTGCGATCGACTCCAACATTCCCTCTCGGCACCGGCATTTGGGGCAAGGCCTCTGCTTGGCTATGATATGGATAACTGGATTCAGGTTTGTGAGCAGGTCCGATGATACACCCATAAGCATCCGTCACCGCCCTATCGAGTCACAAATCATTGTATCATAGCCGAAGTGGCCGCGCAACCACAGAGCGTAACGGCTTCGTTTCAGTTTAAGAAAGGTTAGACACCAAGCGCAGGACTGTGTAGTGAATAGGAGTTCCGCGCTGAGCGAGGATGCGGGCGGCAGCGTTGATCAACCCAGGAAACAGATGACAGATGGCCTGCGGATCCAAGGCGCTGGCAAAGGTTTGACGGGACAGACCCGTGTCATACAATGCACATATGCATCCGAAAGAGCCGCTGCCCTTGCAGAGCACGTGCTATCATTTCCCGGACCTGATTGAAGGTGAGTTCGTCGCGAGAGAGAATCGCTTTCGCGTTCGAGTTGCGGTGACCGGCAGAATCGTGGCAGCCTATCTCGCCAACCCAGGGCGGTTACAGGAGTTGCTGCTGCCGGGGCGTGTTGTGTGGCTAACGCCGGCAGCCGCCGCACACCGTCGCAAGACCGCCTACAATCTGACGCTCATCCGGCATCCGAAAGCGTTGGTCTCCCTGAACTCGCATCTCCCTAACGCACTGATTGCCGACGCACTACGACAGCGCCGGCTCTCCGGGTTCCAGCGCTTTGTGAACATCGAGGGCGAGGTAGCCCTTGGAGACAGTCGTCTGGACTTCCGTCTATCTCGTCCCAACAGGGGTTCAGCGGAGACCGTTTGCTGGGTTGAGGTCAAGTCTGTGACGCTGGTGGAGAAAGGGGTAGCACAGTTTCCAGATGCCCCCACGGCCAGGGGGCGGCGTCATCTTAGAGAACTGATCTCGGCGAGGCAACGAGGAGACGAGGCAAGCGTGATCTTCGTGGTGCAACGCCAGGACGCCGTCCAGTTTGCGCCGCGAGACAAGACCGATCCTGAGTTCGGCGACACCCTCCGAGCAGCGGCACAGGCGGGCGTGAACATCCGTGCGCTCCGCTGCTCTGTCACCCAGTCGGAGATCTGCCTCGACCGTGAAATACCGGTGCACCTTGACGCGCTACCCTGCTGAAGCTATAATCTCACCGGAAGCAATGCACGGCGGGAGTATCGGCGGGGGTCCCCGCGGGAGTCCCTGCGGGGACTCCCGTAAGCAGATTATTATCTAGCCAATAAGGAACGTTTACTGGATGAAGAGCATCTTTGAGAGCCTACGAAAGACGCGCAACACGGTCTTCGGCCAGATCGTCAATATTCTTGGGGCCGGCGAGATTGATGAAGAGACCTGGAGCGATGTCGAGGCCCTCTTGATAAGCGGTGATGTCGGTGTTGAAACGACGCTTACACTTGTCGAGCGGTTGCGGGAGCGGGTCGATGAGGAGGGCATCTACCGAACCCAAGGCCTGCAAAGCGTCTTGCGCGAGGAGATGCGCGCCTTACTCCCGGAACCAGAGCCGCTCAATCTGGATTGGCCGCTCGCCGTCGTGCTCGTCGTTGGGGTCAATGGATCGGGTAAGACAACCAGCATCGGCAAGCTGGCGGCTCGCTTCAAGTCCCAGGGGCAAAAAGTGCTCTTGGCAGCAGCCGACACGTTCCGCGCGGCGGCCATGGACCAACTCAAGATATGGGGGGATCGCGCCGGTGTTCCGGTGATCACAGGTCCGGAAGGCGGCGACCCCAGCGCCGTGGCCTTCGACGCTATGAAGCATGCCCAGTCGCACAAGGCGGATATTCTCATCGTCGACACGGCGGGTCGGTTACACACCCAGCACAACCTCATGGCGGAGCTGGAGAAAATCCAGCGGGTGATTGCGAAGCGCGTAGCCTGGGCGCCCCACGAGACCTTCCTGGTGCTGGACGCGACGACCGGTCAGAATGGCCTGATCCAGGCCCAGCAGTTCTTTGAGAGTGTGAAGGTCACCGGCATTATCCTAGCCAAGCTGGATGGCAGCGCCAAGGGCGGAATGGTGCTTTCCATCGGACATCAACTCGAGCTCCCGGTGCGCTTCGTGGGGACCGGCGAGCGGATCGAGGACCTAGCCCCGTTTGACCCGGATGCCTTTGTCGACGGCCTGCTGGGCATGGCCTAGCGGGAACACAAATGCCGTTTTCAGCAATTTCATGGGCAAGAGAGTAGGCTGCCCAAGCTGCACACTATGGAGATTGCATTCGGAGTACTTGAGGATCACTGCTGATGCCAGCTGCGCTTACAGCAGAAACTGACAGACATACAACCTAGAAAGTGAAAAAGGT
>CAZPJP010000143.1:0-10199 GCA_964586915.1 uncultured Anaerolineales bacterium | reverse complement strand
ATAGATCGTTGGCGTGGCCTGCGGGACCAAGCGCTCCATCAGCGAAGGCTCCTCCGGCGCAGCCGGCTGCCCCCACATCCGGTAGGCCAGCAACCCTGCAACCAGAAGAAGCACAATCAGAAGCAACAAGCCAACTGCCAGGCATCCACGATTTTCCATAGAGTTCCTCTCGCTCCGCCATATTCGACCACCCACAGCATACTACCGATTGCGCTCCGCGTCAAAGCCCCTCCCCCACCTCTCGCCTCCGGAGGGAAGAACGCGTAGGCTCACCCAGACCCTTTTCCCCCATCAGGGCCGCCTGCGGCGCTAAAACCCCCACGAGGCTCTGGGCCTGCAACCTGCGGACGGCATTCCCGTAATACACACTGAACAGCCAATAGACGAGATCACCCGTGCCGGATCGAAGCCCCGCCAAGGGCCAGTACCAGGAGGTCAATATGAATGCAAGACGAAGCACAATCGTGATTGTGGCCGTTGCGGCCCTGGCGCTCTCTCTCGGGTGCACGCTGAGCAATATCGGCGTGCAGACGGTACGCGTCGGCAGCCTGAGGACCGAATCGCTGACCGTCGAGCTTGGCGATGCCGAGCGGGTCCGCGTCGATCTTCGAATGGGCGGCGGTCAGCTCCAGGTCGACGCCGGGGCGGACGACCTTATGGAGGCGGACTTCACCTATAACGTCGACGCATGGAAGCCCGAGGTCGCCTACGAGATCACCGACGGTCAGGGACAGCTCGAGGTTCGCCAGCCCAACACCGATCGCATCTCAATCAGCGGTAACGCGCGGAACGAATGGGATCTGCGGTTCAGCGACGAAGCCCCCCTCGACATGCGCGTCGAGTGTGGAGCCGGCGATCACGACCTCGACCTCGCAGGGCTGCGGATCACGCGCCTGGATGTGCAGCTCGGCGCGGGCGATGCGACTGTGCGCCTGGGCGATAACCCCGGCCTCGAGGATCTCGAGTTCGATATCGGCGCGGGCAACGTCGACGTCGATTTAGGCGGCACCTGGGAGCAAGACGTCGACGTGGACATTATGGGCGGCGTTGGCGCGATCCGCCTTCGCCTGCCCCGCGAGACCGGCGTGCGCGTCGACGTGACCAAGGGCATCGGCGACACTGACGTCAGCGGTTTGACTCAGGAGGACGGCGTATGGGTCAACGAGGCCTACGGAGAGTCGAACGTCACGCTCGACATCCGCATCCAGGCCGGGGTCGGGCGCATCGAGCTCGACGTCCACGACTGACCCAGTCCTGAGTCCAGTCTCGACAAGCGGGGCTGCTGGCGCAGCAGCCCCGTCCATCTCTCTGGCTACAATGGCACGCGGCAGGTCACTCGATGCGCACTGTGAGCGTGTCATCGACCACCTCAAGCGGCACGGGCTGCCCCTGAGATGTGGCCAGCAGCACGTTTTGCAGGACAACCCCACCGTCCCCCGCCTCCGTGGCGCGGAACTCGATGCGCACCAACACGCCCGATCCGTTCACACCCGCGCTCGGCGGCATCTGCGAGACCGCGTAAGCCACCGTTCCCTCCGCATTGTTGGCCTCATTGAGCGCCACAAAGCCGACCTCGAGAAGATCCCCATCGTGCACCTGGGTTCCTTCCACCTCGTCATCCGCGTCGACCACCTCCAGGTGTGCGGGATTGAACGCTAGATGGACCTCGATGCCGTAGAGATCGGTGACCCCATCCGCGGTCACAAGGACCTCGGTCGTCTCGCCGACAGGCACACTGTCCGCGTCCCAGACGAGGGCCACGGCGGCGGACCCCTCGGGTGCCGCGGCTGAGGACGAAACCTCGTCGGTCTCCGGCGCCACCGTCACTTCCACAGCGGTGACCGGCGTGGGCGACGGTGTCGGTGTCGGACCGCATCCGCCCAGAGCGGCGCCCATCGCCAAGTTCAGAACCAACAAAAAGATCTGCAAGTGTAGCCTCAACCGCGTGTTCGCGCGTTGCATAGGTTCCTCCTTCACAGTTCTTGGCTACGACGATCTGTGCCGTCACGACACACCTCGCAAAGCCAGACGACGACGGCCAACGAGAGCGCATAGACAAAGGCCAGATCGATCACAAAGAAAGCCGCGTCCACCAACCCGTGCGCCAGGAAGTCGACCATCGACCCGGCGACGCCGATGGCAAGCGCCCGGTGTCGTGGATCCCGCAGCCCACGAAGTCGTGACATCCGGCGCCAGAACCCTACCTGGCTCCACACAAAGGCCCCCAGCCCGAGAAGCCCCAGGCGGGTGCTGAAGTCAAAGATGACGTTGTGCGCGTGGGAGAGATTGAACTCCTCCCATGCCGTCGGCAGCACGTAGCGGGTGCGGTAGGCATACAGGAAATTGTCGGGCCCCACGCCCAGAATTGGGTGGTCGCGCACCATCCACAGAGAACTGTACCATAGGGCTACGCGAAAACCGCCGGTCCCGCTGCGCACGTCAAACACGTCGCCTAGCCGCGGCAACCCCGCGACGCCCGGCACCTGCAGGAGCACGAACAGCGCCAGCGCCCCGACGATCAGGGTGACCACCGTGATCCTTCGCCACACCCGCCCGGCAAGGAGTCCCATCGCGATCATCGCCGCCGGCAGCCCCAGGACCAGCGCCCCCCGGGACAGGCTCAGGACCAACGCCGTCACGATCGGCACCGCCGACACGAGATAGAGACAGCGTCGCCGGTCCCCCAGAAACGACCGGAACCACGCCCGCAACCCTGGGACGACGCCCAGCTCCGGCGTGGGCGCGGGGCCACCCCACAGGATCATCGCGACGAGCAGCGGCATCACCCGCCCGAGATAGAGCCCGACGTTGTTCGGCGATCCGTAGATGCTGCGCAGCCGGCGAACGCCCCCCTCAGCCGTGATCACATCCCCGCTCGCATAGCGCACCAGCCCGATCACCGCCACCACCAGGGTGCTCAGGACGAAGGCGTCGAGGACACGCCAACGCGGGCGCCAGCGCGCCTCGGCATCACCTCCAGGTAACGTCGCCGCCGACGGCAGCGTCGCCAACGCAATGAAAAAGAGCACCGGCTCCAGGATCACCAACCGGAGCTCGCGCAGCGCCTCGCGCTGGTGCCGGGCGAGGAGGCTGGAGACCACGGCGATTCCCACGAGCATAATCAGAGGGCGCAGCAACGCCTTCGCCGTCGCCGAGAGGGACGGCCCCCCAGCGTTGTTCCCCTTGCCGGCGCGCCGGAGGCCGGAAGCCAGCCACCGAACGGCCCAACCCACGAACGTCGGCACCAACACGATCTCCGCCAGGGAGAAGGATTTGCCCAAGATCGACAGTGGATGGGTGTCGAGGGCGAAGAAGGGCGCTGCCACCATCGTGAGCGCCAGCCCAAGGTCGGGCCGCACGACGACGATCGCCACGAGGAGCAGGCCCGCGCCCAGCGTCAGGAGGAACCACGGCGACAGGTAGAATAGCCCCGTCGTCAGCGCCAGGGCTACCACGTCGCCGTGCTCCCCGAGCCGGCGGAAGACCGCATCGCCCGTGATCGTCTGCCAGGCGGCAAAGAGCGTGATGAGCCCGATCGCCAAGGAGAGCAGCACCTGCAGTCCTTCGGCCACGCGGTCCTGCACCCGCTCGACAGCGCCCGTCAGCGAGCGCCAGCGGACGCGCGGAAGGGCCCAGACAACAGCCGCCAGCCCCAGAATCCCCAGACTCAGATGTACGGCGGAGCCCCAACGATAGGTCAGCCGTCCAGCGGGCGCGTCGACCACGCGCCAATCCGCCAACGCCCACTGGCCCCAGCCACGATCCGCGACGACCTCCACCTCGTGCAACCCGGAGGCCAGCCCTTCAGCCAGTGGGACCGTGACGGTGGCGGCCAGCGGATCGTAGAGGACCACGTAGGCGCGTCCCTCACGATCCCGCGGCAGCGCGGGTGCCGGGTCCCCATCAATGGTCACGTACAGGAAGGCCCGGTACGGCCCGCGGCGCACCGTCAGGGCCACGCCGGTGCCCTCGAAGCCCAAGCTGACGCGGTTCTCGCCCTGCTCGCCGATGTCCGCTCCCTGCGGACCCAGCGTCCACGCTCCCACAAATCGGGCCAGATCCGTGTCGGCTCGATAGACACCGGTGTGCGCCACCGGCATCTGCTGCGCCCAGCCCTGCACCGCTTCATAGACCGGTCGCCGCTGACCCTCAGGTCCGACGAGCGCAAAGCCCCAGTGCTCCTGCGCATCGGGCACCTCGCGCTCCGCCACCGCCGCCCGCGGCTGGAGGCCGTTGAGACACATCGCGCCCATCCACGGCCACTCCCGCTCCACGCGCGTTAGGGCATCCACCGTATAGGCGGCCTGCGTGAGCTCATCGACCTGACCCCAGATCGAGTCCTGCCCGGGCCAAGACGCCGGTAGGCTATTCCATCCGAAGTTCGCCGCCCAGATCGCTTTGTCCCCCTCCCCCGCGGCGACGAGTGCCTCGCGGAGCAGGATCACGCGCGAGAAGTTGAGCACATCGCGGTCTACCCGACGGTCGTCAGGCCCCGTCTCAAACCCGTAGGGCTGAGCAGCCACAACGTCGAAGGCCGCGGCGGCGCCGGCGTCGTAGAGCATCTCGAGGAAAAGCCCTTCGGTGTAGTTGCGCTCGCCGAGCTCCACCGTAGGCGCCAAGCTCCCCAGCACGATCCGCGCGTCCGGGTCGGCCTCACGAATCGCCTCCGCGGCGCGGGCCAGCAGGTCCGCATAGCCGAAGGGGTCGGCCCGCCCTCCCCAACTGTCTCCCAGGTTCGGGTTGTGCCAGACCTGGTAGTAAGTGATGGTGTCGCCATAGCGACGGGCCACGGCCTCGGCAAACCGCGCAAAAGCCGCGGCCTCCGGCGGCAGTCCCGCCCACGTCGGCGGTTCCTCCAACACCACGAACAGGCGCAGTCCCCGCTCCGTGACCGCTCTGACCACGCGGTCGATTGCCGTCCACCGCCATTCGCCCGGCGCCGACTCAACCGAGGCCCACGGGATCGCCACGCGGACCCAGGCAAACCCTCCGGTCTCGATCTCGCTCAACGCCCAGGAAAGCTCATCATCGTCATAGCGAAGGAGCGGCGCGTTGATACAGGCGCGGGAGAGCGTGTCGCCGGTCGCGCCGGGCGTATCGGCGACCGGCTGCGGAAACGCCAAGGCCCACCCGCGCGTCTGATAGGCATACCGGGCCCGCCACTGGACGGCGCCAAGCGCCGCCACCGCAACGAGGACCAGTCCTGCCACGAGCACAAGCCAAGGACGACGTTTCATACGGCGCGATTATACCCTGCCCCGGCGGGATTCACAGTTTCCCTTTCATCCGTTCAGCTCTATAATATCCGATATATGGGTGGTCTGAGGGATGTAGAGCGGTGGATCGAGCAACTGGTCGAGGAGCCCTTTGTGCGGCTCTTCGCCGGTCGCCTCCTGCCGCACGATGTCGCCCACCACCTCGTCCAAGCGCTGGAGGATGGGGAGGAGGTGGCGCCCGACGGCACCTCGGTGGTGCCCGGTCGCTATGAGATCGCGCTCAATCCCGCGGACCTCACGGCGCTTGAGTACCATCACCCTAACCTCGAGCGGCACCTTGCGGCCGCGCTCGCCGTCCTGGTGGAACGCCTCAATCTGCGGACGACGGAGACACCCGGTGTAACCTTGGTCGCCGATCCCGACCTGCCAGCCAGAGAGGTACGCATCACGCCTGCCAGCACGGAGGGAGCCGAAGGCGATGCCGATGCGGAATCCACGTCCGATCGCGGACAGCCTAGTGACCAGACGCAGGATCTCGATCCGCAGCGCCTGAACCAGGCGTTGCAGCAGTACGAGGACGAGCCAAGGCGAATCCGCGCGTACCTCATCATCCAGGGACAGCAGACCGTGGATCTGACCAAGCCGATCGTGCGGCTTGGTCGCGCCCTCGATAATGACGTGATCCTTGAGGAGCGCCACGTCTCCCGGCACCACGCGCTGCTGCGGCGCCGTTACGGTCGCTATATCCTCCAGGATCTCGACAGCAGCGGCGGCACGACGGTGAATGGGTTCTCGGTGCAGGAGATCGTCCTGCGCCCCGGCGACCTGATCTCGCTCTCCGGCGTTGACCTCATCTACGCAGAGTCCGAGCCGCTGGAACGCGACAACCGCGGGCACACCCGCCCCATCACCCCGGTGACGGATGCCTAGTGCAGACTCCGATCACCGCTTCATTATTCCATAGGAGGGCAGCTCGTGCCTGAGCTCATCCTGACGCTGCGCCTCCTGTTGACCGGTCTTCTCTACGGCTTCCTCGTGCTGACGCTCTACGTCATCTGGCGCGACCTCAAGGCCCACACACAGGAGGAGTCCAGTCCTTACGAGTCGGCGACCCTGGTCGCCGAGACCCCCGCCACCACGGACCAGCGCGTCGCCCTTCGGCCCGTCACCGCCATCGGTCGCGGCTCGGACAACCACCTGATCGTCGACGACCCATTTGCCTCGGCCAACCACGCCATCGTGGCCTGGCGGGAGGATCGCTGGTGGCTCGAGGATCTCAACAGCCACAACGGCACCTATCTCAACGGTGTGCGCATCGATAAGCCTCACCCCCTGACGTCTGGCGACCGCATTGCCATCGGAGAAACGATCTTGCGGTTCGAGACTGACATCGGATGACGCCACCCTGCAAAAAAGGAGCCATACGATGGATCTGATGCTTAAGGGCAAGGTCATCGTGGTGACCGCCGCGAGTCGCGGCTTGGGATATGCAACGGCCCGGACCCTCGCGGTAGAGGGTGCTCACGTCGTCCTCTGCTCACGCAGCCGGCAGTCAACTGAGGACGCTGCCGCCCGGATCAGGGAGGATCCAGCTGTCGCCAGGAACGGCGCCACCATCGTGCCCGTGGAGGCCGATGTCACGGACCCGGTCCACATTGAGACGCTGCGCGACACCACGCTCGATCGCTTCGACCGGATCGATGGCCTTTACATCAACGCGGGCGGGCCGCCGCCCGGCGAGTTTCTCGACCTCACACCGGAGGACTGGGAGGCAGCGACGCAGCTCACCCTGCAGAGCGCCGTGGAGCTCGCCTATGCCGTCGTCCCGACGATGCGCGCCCAGGGCGGTGGGAGCATCCTCGCCAACACCTCCATCACCGTGCGCCACCCCCTCGACAACCTGATCCTCTCCAACAGCCTGCGGATGGCCGTCGTCGGCCTGATCAAGAGCCTGTCCATTGAGCTGGGACCCGACGGCATCCGGGCCAACGCCATCGCCCCCGGATGGACCCGGACCGAGCGGGTGGACCAGCTCCTGCAGTCGCGGGCCGACAAGAACGGCACGACGCCCCAGGAGGAGGCCACCCGGATCGCCGCGGAGATACCGCTGCGCCGCATGGCCGATCCCGCGGAGTACGCGCGGGTCGCCGCCTTCCTGCTCTCCCCGGCAGCCTCCTACATCACCGGCGTGACCCTGCTCGTCGACGGCGGCATGGCCCGCGCCGTCCTCTGATCCCAACGCCCCCGACCCTCGGATCCTCAAACCTAACCTACGCACCGCGGACCCATCAAGGCCCGACCGTCCCAGCTTCCGCCTCCCATGCCGCGCCGCCACCCGCCCTTCAGCGAAGCTCCAGCGTAAGCTTCTCTTTGACGCTTGCGACGGATCACAATCCGTCGCCTCCGCGGCCTCAGCCGTCATTTCCTGAGTTAAGGACACGGTATCCAGCTGCGGCCGTGGTTGTCGGGAGAGGTGGGTGTGGTATAATCCCTGAAGTTATGGAGAGGTAGCATAGTCCGGCCGAATGCGCGCGCCTGGAGAGCGCGTGAGCCGCAAGGCTCCGAGGGTTCGAATCCCTCCCTCTCCGCCTTACGTCACAGAAGGGCCCCTTTGCGGGGCCCTTTTTTCGTGCTGGGCGGCTCTAGGTCCGCAGACGCAGACTCACGTCCCCAACAGTGAAGCGCCGCCGCTCGCCAGAGGGCATGGTCACGAGCAGCGCGCCCTCATCGTCAACGCCCACCGCCACGCCATTCACAGTCTCGCGCGGACCGCGGACCTCCACCGGCTGACCCATCCAAGCCAGCGCGTCGCGCCACGCCGGCAAGGGATCCTCTCCCGTCAGCAGCGCCTCGTACCGCCTCTCGACGTCAGCCAGCAAGCGGTCGAGCAGCGCCGCTCGATCGGTGGGAGAGCCAGTGAGAGCCAGCACGCTCGTCGCCCGGGCGTCGAGCCCCGGCAGAGCAGCCGCCGGCACGTTGACGTTGGTCCCCATGCCCACCACCAGAAAAGCCGGGGTTCCGTCGTCCGCCAGGCCGACCTCGCTCAGCATGCCCGCCAGCTTTCTCCACGTCCCACTGCCCTCGTCCGGCCCGACAATGAGGTCGTTGGGCCACTTCAGCTCTGCAGGCACCCCCGAGATCTCCAGCACCGCCTCCCGCAGCCCCAGTCCACAGACCATCGTGGTCCGCGAGGCCCACACGGCAAAGCCTCTGTCCTGAGCGAGCCCGTGGGGTTCGCGGGCGTCGAAGGAACCCGGTCGGAAGAGCAACGAGACCAACAGACAGGTCCCGGGCGGCGACTGCCACGATCGCTGCAGGCGGCCTCGTCCAGCCGTCTGCGCGTCCGCCACGACCACGAGGCCCGCCTCGGCGCCCTCCCTGCCCGCCGCCAGCGCCACGTCGTTGGTCGATCCCACCTCGGCGTAGTACCGCATCGACCGCCCAAGCCATCCCTCGGATCGCCGGTATTCCTCAAGCACCCCGTCCACCTCGCTCGCCGTGCACCATAATCAGGCAGCACCACCACTCGCTCGTGGCAACCGAGTCATCGGTTACGCACCGCTCAGCGCATCAGCTCGGCCGGCGTAGACGCCCCCACAGCCATGCTACGATGCCCACCCCATCACGGCGTCCCCGCCACCCACGCCCCAGGGCCATCGGGCTCCAACCACTGAAGCGCGTTGACCTGCACGCCGTTGACCCACAACTCCCAATGAAGGTGCGCGCCCGTCGAGAGCCCCGTGTTGCCCACCGCACCGACGCGTTCGCCCCGGGCGATCTCCTGTCCCACCGACACATCGATCTCCGATAGATGCCAGAAACCGCTGACCACGCCCCATCCGTGGTCGATCAAGATCGCGTTTCCCTGCACCACCAAGGGCTCCGCCAAGATCACCACGCCTGCCGCCGGTGCCATCACCGGCATACCGACCTCCCCATCGAAGTCGGTGCCCGCGTGGAAGCTGCCAAAGGCGGCGCCGTAGGAGCGACGCGAGCCGAAGTAGGACGTGACCGCCGAATCCAAGGGTCGCAGGAAGGGATAGGTCCAGTGACGCGTCGAGGAACGCAATGTCCTCAGCTGCGCGAGCTTTGCCCGCTCCGCTGCGCTGAGCTGTGGATCGAGCAGCGCCTGGCGGTCGGCCGGGAGGTCGAGCCGCTCGTAGTCGTACCGACCCGCGCTCACAAGCAGCGTCACAGGCAGGGAGGCCGAGGCCCCCTCTTCCATCTCCAGCTCCACGGTGACCGTCAGCGGCCCGGGCGCCATCATCGTCGGGAGCCCCACCAGTCCGTACCAGGCGAGCGCGCCGTCCGCCGCCTGATAGCACGCCTCGACACGCTCCAGATAGCGAAGCCGGCACGCGACCGGCGCCTCTGTCTCGAGCACGATGACCGCCGTCTTGCCCCGGTGCGTCGGCTGCGGCGAAAGCATCAACCCCGTCAGCGGATACGGGAAGGGCGCGTCCGCCGGTGCCGCACGCACCTGCCTCCCGGCGTCGCGCACCGGTACCAGCAGCCGCTGCTCGCTCGTAACGGGCACGCGATTGAGCCTCAGCAGCTCCCAGATACCCACGCCGTATCGCGCGGCCCCGAGCACCCGCGGCGCCCGCGACGCCACGACCGGCACCCCGTGCGCGCGGCCCGCCGCAGGGACACCCATCGCGCCGTTGGGCAGGAGGACCGTCTGCCCCGTCTGCAAGCGCGTCGGCAGGAGCACACCGCTCAGCCGTGCGATCGACGCCCAGTCCAGGTCCGCGGCCCGCGCCAACCCGAGCAGATCCTCATGCCACGCCAGGGTCCGTCGGACCGCCCCTGCGGGCACGCCGCCGTCGATCCTCAGCGCCTGCCCCGGGTAGAGCTCTCGGGGATGCTGGATCCCGTTGGTGCGCATCACGGTTTGCAGCGAAACGCCAAACCGCTCGGCGATCTCCGCCAGCGTCTCGCCCGGTCGCACCACGTAGGTGTCCGGTGCGTCATCGAGCAGGG
>CAZPJP010000142.1:0-10240 GCA_964586915.1 uncultured Anaerolineales bacterium | reverse complement strand
ACGAGCGTTTGATCATTGACCATCGACATCGGCCCGTGGCGGAACTCCAAGGGATGGTAGGCTTCCGAATGGGACAGCGTCATCTCCTTCATCTTCAGCATCGCTTCGCTGGCTAGTCCATAGAGGGTCCCGCCGCCGAGGAAGTAGAAGCGTTCCAGCGCCAGATCGGAACCCAGGCGCGACGGCACGTCGCCGAACCTCTCTACGAGATCTGCCAGGAGATCGGGCAAGCGTTGCAGCGAGGCAATCAGGGTTCCTTTGCCGGCCAGGGCATCCGCCAAGGTCTGTGCGAGCAGGAGCATACTGCTGAAGGAACGTGTCTGGGCGATGGAGGTCTCCTGCGCCGCAGGTGCTAGCAGGGAGAAGTCGGCTGCCTCGACGAGCGCGCTATCCGGGTAGCAGCTGATCGCGAGGACTGCGCCACCGTTCGTCTCTCGGAAAGCCTCAACCGCGCGCAGCGTCTCAGTCGTCGCGCCGGAGCGCGAAGTCGCGATAAGCAGGGTCGGTCCGGGCAAGATCGCCGTCGGTGACAACCACACCTCTGACGATGGCAAGGCCAAGGCCGGTATCCGTGCATACCGCGAGATCATCGTCGCGGCCGATTGGGCGAGATAGTGGGTCGACCCGCAGCCGATCGTCACGACGCGCTGGACCTGGATCCTCGTCAGAAAATCATCCAGGGCCTCGCTTTGGTCATGGAACCCTTCCAGCGTTTTCCCCCATGTTTCGGGCTGGCTAATGATCTCCGTCCAAGTATGGTTGCTGTGTCTCACGTGCCCTCCTTGCAGTCTGCAACAACGATCCCGATTCCTAAGGCTTCCAGACGCTCAAGCGTCACAGGGTCCGTCGCCGCATCTGTGACAAGCGTCCGGACTCGTGCCACCGGGGCGACGAAGGCTGTTGCTGCCCGGTCAAACTTCGTGTGGTCAGCCACAACAATCAGCTCCTCGGCCATCTGGATGATCGCCCGATCCGTCATGACCTCCGGAAGATAGTCGTTGGTCATGCCGTCGTCCAGGCTGATCGCGCGCATACCGATGATCACTTTGTCCACTCGCAGCTCGCGCACGGTCGACTCGGTGATATGACCCACGAGGGACAGCTCGGAGGTGCGCAGTACCCCACCCGTTACGACCACGGTGACGCCGTCAACAAGTGCCAGCTCGTTCGCAACCGTCAGCGCGTTCGTGATAACGGTGACGTCGCTGTGCTTCTTCAGGTGGCGCGCGACGTAGGCTGCAGTGGAGCCCGAGCCCAGAAAGATCGCTTCGCCGTCCTCGACGAGCGCAGCCGCAGCTCGCCCGATCTCGTCCTTGCACGCTTTGTGCTGCCGCATACGCTGGACCACCGGCGGCTCCGGCGGAGCAGGTTCCGCGGCGATGGCGCCGCCGTGGACACGACGTAGGTTCCCGGCCTCCTCTAGCTCCTGCAGATCACGCCGCACGGTCACTTCGCTCACTGAGAAGCGATTGCTGAGCTCTGTGACCGTGGCCTGTTGATGCTGATGAAGCACTTCTAGGATTTGCTGCTGACGTTCGTCTTTCAGGGTTGTGGTCATACCGAAGCCCTATATACCATGAATGATCATATTCGAAAGTCGACATGATCATATTAGACGATTATTGATCGTTTGTCAAGACGTCAGCACACAAAAAGCGAAGGCTCGTGCGCCAGCACGCGACGTGGGGGCAGGGGGCGCGGGCGGACGATGGACGACGGACGACTGGAGACTGTGGACTGGGGACGGTCTGTCAGTCGATGCCCAGCACGTAGCGGAGGGCGATGGCGTGGGTGAGTTGCTCGACGGGGGCGCGGTCGTCGGTGAGGATGAGGTCGCTCTCGGCGGGTTGTCTCAGGTTGGCGCTGGCCTGTTGCGTCAGGTAACGGAGGCGGGGATCCTCCAGGAGCGGCAGGTTGGCTGCCAGGTTCTCGGGCGACGAGGGCTGCACCGTGGCGACGAGGATGGCGTTGAAGCTGCCGGGGATGTCGATGACGTGGACCGAGGCGAAGACCTGGCGCATGGTGTTGGCCATGGCGTCGACGAGGCGCCAGTCGCCGCGCCGACCCAAAGCGTCAGCCTTGTCCGGTGTGTGGCCCACGTTGATAGCGACGACGCCGTCCGCTCGCAGATGGTCCCGCACCGCCTCGAAGAACTCGACGGTGGTCAGGTGCCAGGGGATATAGGGCAGGCGGTAGGCGTCGATGGCGACGACGCTGTACAGCGCGTCGGTCTGCAGCAGGTAGGTGCGCCCGTCGGTGACGTGGACGTCGAGGTTGGGCAGGTTCATGCCGAAGTAGTCGCGTCCGGCCTCCACGATCGCCGGGTCGATCTCGACGCCGTCGATAGGCAGGGGGCCGTAAACTTCGGTGACTTGCGTCGCCGTCGTCCCGGCGGCGAGGCCGATGATGAGCAGGTCCTCGATGGCGTCCGGTGGGTGCGGCGGCGGATTGAAGTAGGGCGCGATCAGGTAATAGTCCCACGGACCACCGGTAAGCAGGGCCAGGCGATCTCCGTCGCCCCGGTAGGCGGCGGGTGGGGTGTAGATCGAGTGAATGCCCTGTCCCTCGTTGAGCAGCAGGTAGCGCCGCCCTTGCCCGTCCTCGATGACCTGGATGAGGTTGTAGGTCGACTCCTCCTCGTGGAGGAGCCGCGCCTCGGGCTTGACCGCGCCCGGATCCCAGAGGAAGAGGGCCGCGATCAGAAGCGCGGTCCACGACAGGGCCCAGAAGCGTCGTCGACGCGCCGTCCACAGGCCCCAGAGCCCCGTCAGCGACGCCAGGAACGCGAGCAGTAGGAAGGTGCGGCGCGTGCCGATGTTGGGGATGAGGACGAGGTTGGGCAGGAAGGTGCCGATAAAGCTGCCCAGCGTTGAGACGGCGGTGAAGCGCCCCACGGCGCCGCCACTGCCCTCGACGTCCTCCAGCGCCAGGCGAATGGCGAAGGGCGAGACGCAGGCTAGGAGGGTCACCGGCAGGGCGAAGAGCGCCAGGATGACGATGAAGGGGCCGGCGATCAGCCCCAGGTTGAGGACGCGCATGCCGCGGGCCGCGATCTGTAGCAGGGGCCGGGCAGCCAGCGGGATGACGGCGATGGCGACCCCGGCGGCGACCAGGAGCGTGTAGAGGACGCGGGGGTAGGGGGCCCGGTCGGCCCAGCGCCCGCCCAGAGCGTAGCCGACGGACAGGTAGAGAAGGATCAGGCCGATGATGGCCGACCAGACGAGCTCCGTCGTGCCGAAGGCCGGGGCGAGCAGCCGTCCGGCGGCGAGCTCTAGGGCTAAGGTGACGAGGCCGCCGATGAACGCAGTGGCGAGGAGGTGCGTCTTGCGGGTCATCGGCCTAAGGGGATAAGGGAGCAGGGACATGGGATAGCGGCGAGCATGATCATCAGTCGTGGCCTGGATGCCTTCTCTGGCGGCGGGTGGGGCGGCCTATGGCTAGGTTGGCGATGGCCAGGGCGATGGGTAGCGCGGCCTCGATGAGGAGCGCGGTGCTGTAGTCGCCCAGCAGGTCACGCGCCAGGCCCAAGGGCAGCGGGCCGAGGGCGGAGCCGATGACGCTGATGGTCGAGGCAAAGCCGGCGATGGCGCCCAGGTGGCGGCGACCGAAGTAATCGGCCCACACGACGCTCCCGATGGTCTGCGACAGGCCGCTGTTCACGCCCGTCAGGATCCCGTACGCGATGGCGAGGGGCACGCTGTTGAAGAGCTGCGCCATCACCATCACCAGCGTCAAGGCGACCATCGACGCGCTCATCAGATACCGCATCGGCAGGCGGTCGGCGAGATACCCGGCGCCGAGATAGACTACCGCGGACGTCACCGAAATCGGGGCGTAGACGGCGGCGGCGACGTCGGGTCCCAGCCCGCGGCTGTCGAAGATGTCGACCATGTGAAAGAAGAGGCCGGTGCCCAGCATCGCGCTGGCGAAGAAGGAGGCCGCGACGACCCAAAAAGCGGGGGTGCGGATAGCGCTCTCCAGCGTCCAATCGCGGGAGGGTTTGAGGCTCTGAGGGTTGGCGTCGCCAGATGCATCCGCGTCAGCCTCCTCTTCGTCCCCCAGGGGCTCCCCGTCGGGGTGCAAACCGAAGGGCTCCGGACGGTCCCTGAGCAGGAGCAGCGCGATGGGCACCATCCCGAAGACGAGGGCGCCGCCGAGGATGGTGTAGGTCGTGCTCCACTGATAGCGCTCGAGGAGCGCGTGCACGACGTTCGGAAAGAGCCCCATCCCTACCAAAGATGCGGCCACACCGGTGACCCCAATGACTAGCCCTCGTCGCCGCACCCACCATTGGTTGATGACGTTGCGCGAGACCAGCGAGAGGCCGCCCTGACCGAGCATGCGCAGCAGCACGAAGCCGAAGCCGAGCATCACGGCGTTCTGCACAAAGCGCATGTAGAAGCATGCCAGGCCCAACAGGGCGGCGATCACGCCGGTCATGATGCGCGAGCCGCGGCGGTCGATCTGCCGGCCCCAGAGTGAGAGCGTGAGGCCGCCGATCACAGTGCCAACCAGATAGAGCGTGCTGATGAGCGAGCGGCTGATCGCGAGATCCTCGATGAAGCGGTCGATGAAGATGGAGATCACCGGCGTCTGGCCGGGATTGGTCATTATGATGCCGAGGGTCGCCACAACGGCGATCACCCAACCGTAGAAGAAGGGAAAGCGATGGACGAGAGCGGTGCGTTTGTCGCTGTCGGTCACGGTATTCCTTTTTCGTAGTATGATAGGGTCCCAACGATGTGTCGGGGCGATGATAAAGCCGATCCTCCTGATTATACCGTGGACGGGTTGGTGGCAAGTATCCGCTGCGCACCTAGTTTGTGAGTAAGGAGGGCTTCCAACGTGATCCGTAGTCTTTTCTGGAACGATAGCGAGCGCCGCGTACGCTTTGGTTGGCGCATTACTGGGCAGCTGGTTTTGATGGTCATCTTTACAGGCTTGGTCACGCCAGTCCTCGTGCCGGAGGCGGGGCAGTTGCTTCAGGGTGGGGCGCTCTCCTTTTCGGCCACCCCTGTCTTCTTCGGGGTGAGCCTGGCGAGCTTGGTCGGCTACGTGATCTCGATCTGGTTAGCGGGTCGGTTCCTCGACCGGCGCCCCTTTGCCGATTTCGGGTTACGGCTGGAGCCCTCGTGGTGGCTGGACCTCGGCTTTGGGCTGGCGCTGGGCGCGGGCCTGATCGCGCTGGTTTTCGTGATCGAGTGGGCGGCGGGTTGGGTGACGATCACCGACACCTTCCGTGCCTCTGGCGACCTGAGTTTTGGGCGCGCGATCCTGTTCGCGGTCGGCGCGTTTGTCTGCATCGGGATCTACGAGGAGCTGGCCTTCCGCGGCTACTACCTGACCAACGTCGCCGAGTGGCTCGGGGGCTTTGACGCGATTCCGCGACGATGGGCCGCGGTCGCGGCGACGGGGATCACGGCGGCGATCTTTGGCGTTCTGCACGCCGCGAACCCCGAGGCGACGTTGGTGAGCACCTTCAATATCATCATCACAGGCGTCTGGTTTCTCAGCATAGGCTTCGTGCTAACGGGATCGCTGGCTATCCCTATCGGGCTGCATATCTCGTGGAATTTGGCCCAGGGCAACATCTTTGGGTTCCCGGTGAGCGGCATCGACGCGAGCGCGACGACGGTGATCGCGATCGAGCAGGGCGGCCCGGCCTGGGTGACCGGCGGCGAGTTCGGGCCCGAGGCGGGCGTCCTGGGCCTCGCGGCGACGCTGCTGGGGGGTGCGTTGGTCGTGCTGTGGGTGCGGTGGTGGGAGGGGCGCGTTGGGGTGCACGCGGCGATCGCCGAGGTGCCGGCGACGGAACGAGACATCGTTGCGGGCTAACACCGTCAGCTTCAGTTGATGCTGGCGTGTCAGGGACAGTTGGTGGCGAGTCGCCGTTGGTGCTTTGCCTCTGGGCTGGCTTTGGTTATACTTCGGTCTCGGTACCCTAATCACAAGGAGAGATATATGTCGTTTACACTGCAGATCGGCGAGCGCGCCCCGGATTTTGAGCTGCCAGCCACCGATGGCGAGACGTACCAGTTGTCGGATTTCGACGATGCCGATACCCTCGTCGTCTTCTTCACCTGCAACCACTGCCCTTTCGTTCTAGGCTCCAATGAGGTGACCCGCCAGACGGCGGAGCGCTTCGCAGATAAGGGTGTCAGGTTCGTGGGCATCAATGCTAACAGCGAGAACACCCATCCCAACGACGACTTTGAACATATGGTGGAGGAGATGGAAAAGCACGATTTCCCCTGGGTGTATCTACGCGACAAGCCACAGGACGTGGCCCGAGCTTATGGCGCACTGCGCACGCCGCACTTCTACGTCTTCGACCGCGACCGCAAGCTCGTTTACACCGGGCGCGGCGTCGATAACCCCCGCGATGTCAGCAAGATGACGGTCAACGATCTGGCCAATGCGCTCGAGGAACACGTGGCGGGCAAGCCGGTCAGCACGCCGCTGACGAACCCTATCGGCTGCAACGTGAAATGGGACGGTATGGATGCCCATTGGATGCCTGAGGAGGCGTGCGACTTGGTCTAGGCTTGGAGACGCTCTAGAGAGCGGTTCTGAAGAACCAAGTATCGGCTAACGCGTCGCGGGCATTGTCCCACGGCGCGTTGGTGTTGTCTACGTGACGTGCTCTTCTTTAGTGGCCCCCGCTGCGAGGAGCCGGACTCCATTTCCTGAGAGGAGGATACCGGCATGCCTCAGACGTCGCGCTGGTCGTGTCAACCGTCGCCCATCCCTGTAGATGCCCTGTTGATTTGCCCACATCGCTTGGTTATACTTGAGTTGAGGGATTGGTCTTATGAAGAAGCGCGTCTGCCTAGCTGTCTTTGTGATGGGGTTCAGCGGGCTGGTCGCTGAGATCCTGCTGATGCGGGAGCTGCTGATTGTCTTCTCGGGCAACGAGCTCTCGATTGGTCTTATGCTGGCTAACTGGCTCGTGCTCGAGGCGCTTGGATGTCTCCTCGCTGGCAGGATGGTTGAGACCTCGCGGTCGACGCTTGAGGCCTTTGCGGTAATGCCCGCTCTCTTCTCCGCTGCCCTACTCGTCGCGGTCTTTCTGACGCGCATCCTGAAGCGCGCGATGGGCGTCTCCATTGGTGAGAGCATCGGGCTGTTGCCCATGCTCTATGGTTCTTTCCTCATCCTTCTGCCGGTGAGCTTGCTCCACGGCGCGTTGTTCACGCTCAGCTGCCAGGTCTATGCGAGGTTCTCGGACGAGGATGTTGCCTCTGCCGGCAAGGTCTACGTCTATGAGACCCTCGGCACGATTGTCGGCGGCATTGTCTGCACCTATCTGCTCGTTCCTCATGTCAATGCCTTTGAGGCATCCCTTGGGCTGGCGACACTGAACGCTATCGTAGGCGCAGTTCTGCTCGCCCCGTACTGGAGGAGAGGGCTGGTTCAGAGCACGATCCTGGTCGCCCTGACCGGGCTCACCGTCGTCTCCGGATACGCCACGCTGGCGGGTCAGGCTGACGAACTTCAGCAGCGATCGATCCGGGCGCAGTGGCGGAACCAGAACGTCGTTCATTACCAGAACTCCCAATACGGCAACATCTGCGTGGTAGAGAACGAGGGCCAGTACATCTACTTCCTGGATGGCCTGCCCGCTCTTATTACCCCGATACCGGATATCCCGTTTGTTGAGGAGTTCGTCCATCTTCCGCTGCTGGCCCATCCCGAGCCCACACAGATCCTGATCCTGAGCGGCGGGGCCGGCGGGGTCATCAACGAGGTGCTGAAGCATCCCACCGTGGAGACTATCGCGTATGCGGAGCTCGACCCGCTGCTCTTATCCCTGATGCGGGAGTTCGCCACGCCGCTGACGGAGTCCGAGCTGAACGACGAGCGCGTCGACATCCGACACGTCGACGGACGGCTGTTGCTCAAGGCGACAGGCTCCACTTACGACGTGATCCTCACAGGGATCACAGAGCCCTCGACGCTACAGACCAACCGATTCTTCACCCAGCAGTTCTTCTCGCTTGCGGCAGAGCGACTGAATGACGGAGGGATCCTCGTCCTCGGGGCACCGGGCTCTCTGGCCTTTATGACTGAAGAGCTCAGGGACCTAAACAGCTGCATCTTCCACACGCTGAGCAGCGTCTTTGGTCACGTCCGGGTGATCCCCGGGGAGGGCACGAACCTTTTCCTGGCGTCAGATGCCGAGCAGATCGCGACGATCGATGCGGCGCAGGTCGTCGAGCGGGTGGAGGAGCGGAGCATCACAGCGCGCGCGATGGTACCGTGGCATATCGAGAACAAGCTGCACGATGGGTGGCAGGCCTGGTTTGCTGAGTTCATCGAGGATGGCACGCAGCGCATCAACACCGACTTCAGGCCGTTGGGACTGTTCTACAGTATCTCGCACTGGAATGCTCTGCATGCGCCGATGTTTGGCCGGCTCTATCGACAGTTTGAGAGGATAGACCTCAGGGTCGTGTCCGTCCTGCTAGGGCTCTGTCTTCTATTTTATCTCTTTCTTCGTTCCAGGGGCCTCAGCTTTCTTCCTGGGGGCGTTCCGGTGTCGGTTGCCACAACGGGCTTTGCCGGTATGATCTTCAGCCTTACGGTGATCTTCGCGTTTCAGTCGATCTACGGTTATGTGTTCTCGTGGATCGGGCTTCTCGTGGCCTCCTTTATGGCAGGGGCGGCGGGCGGAGCGCTGCTCATGACGAGAGCGCTGGCGCGACGATCGGACGGTTTGGCGCTGTTTATGAAGCTTGAGCTGGCCCTCGTGGGCCTCGCCGTCGGGCTGCCCTTCGTATTTCGCACCGTCAGCGCCTATGCGGGCAGTCAGGGCGTTTTCGGACTTTCCAGGTTGCTGCTCCTGGTCATATCGGCGACCGGCGGACTCTTGGTCGGTTCTCAGTTCCCCCTGGCCAACAGCCTGTACCTGACAGAGAGCGCAAGTCTGGGCAGGACCGCCGGGTTGCTCTATGCCTCCG
This sequence comes from uncultured Anaerolineales bacterium, assembly GCA_964586915.1. Taxonomy (GTDB): domain Bacteria; phylum Chloroflexota; class Anaerolineae; order B4-G1; family SLSP01; genus PWVB01. Next base: position 1,280 of record CAZPJP010000142.1, on the reverse strand, counting down.
ACCTGTTGGGCGGATGGCTGGGTGGCATCGTGGGCGCTGTCGTGCTGCTGCCGGTGCTGGGTCTTACCGGGACTTTAGTCACAGTGGGGCTGCTCAAGTTGGCGAGTTTCGTCGTTATCGCGACAGAGCGTCGAGCGGCCTCGGTGAGGAGGTAACACGTGAACGATCGGCTTCGTAAGCGGTATACGCGCAGGGACTTTCTGACGAACACGGCGAAGGTCTGTCTCCAGATGGGGCTGACGTCGATGCTCTGGGGGTGCGTCAGGGCGGACCCTCCGGATGACGAGATAGGGACCGAGCCCGGAGAACCTGGGCCTGTGGAACCGGAGGTCGTCGAGCCTGAGGTGGTCGACGCCGACTTCGAACCGGCATACCTGGCGCTTCACCGGACAGGTGAGCTCAAAGAGCGGGCGGAGGCGCTCTGGGCGATTATGGAGAGCTGCCGGCTCTGTCCAAGACAGTGCGGCGCCAACCGTCTCGACGGTGCGAGTGGATTCTGTCGCGCGCCCGGCGCCACCCTCATCGTCTCAGGCGCGCACGCGCACTTTGGCGAAGAGAGGCCACTGGTGGGCCGCGGCGGTTCAGGGACGATCTTCCTGAGCCACTGTAACCTGCGGTGTGTCTTCTGCCAGAACTGGCACATCAGCCATCTTGGGAGAGGTTCTGAAGCTGCCATCGATGGCTTTGCCAGCATGATGTTGCGGCTGCAGGACAAAGGTTGCCACAATATCAACGTTGTGACCCCAACGCACTATTCTCCCCACATTCTCAAAGCGCTTGACGTGGCTGCGGAGTATGGGCTGCGGCTCCCTGTTGTCTACAACACGTCTGGCTGGGAGCGCCTTGAGATCCTGGCGCTGCTTGATGGCGTCGTTGACATCTACCTGCCCGACATCAAGTATTGGGAGAGCGAGATGTCGGCGAAATACTCCGCCGGCGCGGAGAGCTATCCTGAGGTCGCGAGGGCGGCCCTTGTTGAGATGAACCGCCAGGTTGGCGTGGTCAAGCTCACACCTGAGGGCATCGCTCAACGGGGGCTGATGATCCGACACTTGGTGATGCCGAACAACGTAGGCGGTTCGAAGCAGATCATGGCGTGGATCGCGGAGCATCTGCCCAAGGACACGTATGTCAACATCATGGCCCAATACACGCCGGCTCACAAAGCCTATGACTATCCGGAGATATCGAGGCGGATCACCGGCGAGGAGTACAACGAGGTTGTCGACCAGGCTGAGGCGGTGGGGCTCACGAACCTCGACATTCAGGGGCGTTGGTGG
>CAZPJP010000141.1:0-10259 GCA_964586915.1 uncultured Anaerolineales bacterium | reverse complement strand
GCCCGAGTTCACCCAACTGGACCTCGAGATGAGCTTCGTGGATCAGGAGGCGGTGCTGCGCCTGACCGAGGCGTTGGTGACGGCGGTGATCAAGGCCGTCGCGCCGGAGAAGCGGGTCGTTGCCCCCTTTCCCCGTCTCACCTACGATGATGCGATGGCCCGATACGGGACGGACAAGCCGGACCTCCGCTGGGACATGGCCTTTGTCGAATGCAATGAGATCCTGGGCGCGAGCGAGGCACGGATCTTCCGGGAGGCCGTCGAGACCGGCGGCGTCGTGAAGGGCTTCCGAGTGCCCGGTGCCGCTGGGTATTCAAATGGCGACCTCGAGGCCTTGCAGACCGTGAGCCAGACTTTCGGGGCGCAAGGCGTGATCTGGCTGCGGGTGACCGAGGACAGCGTCGATGCGCCGGTTGCCAAACACCTTACCGCCGCTGAGCAGGGCCGTCTGGTCCAAGCCTTTGAGGCAAGGCCCGGAGACCTGCTGCTGTTGGTTGCTGGGGATGTCGAGACCGTCCACCCCGCTCTCGACGGGCTGCGCCGCGAGATGGGGGAGCGGCTGGGATTGGCCGATCCGGATGCCCTGGCCTTCACTTGGGTCGTGGACTTCCCGCTCTTCAAGTGGGATGCTGAGGAGCGGCGCTGGGACGCGGAGCACCATCCCTTCACCCGCCCCAAGCCTGAGGATCTGCAGATGTTGGAGACGGACCCCGCTGCTGCCCGTGCCAGCTCCTACGATCTGGTCTGCAACGGTTGGGAGCTGGCTTCGGGCTCGATCCGTATCCACCGTCGCGAGCTCCAGGAGCTCGTTCTGCGGCTCTTGGGTCACACCCCCGAGTCCGCCGAGGCGAGTTTCGGGCATCTGCTGGAGGCCTTCGAATATGGCGCGCCGCCCCACGGTGGGATCGCCTTCGGGGTCGACCGGCTGGTTGCGATCCTGGCTGGGACCGATACCATACGAGATGTAATTGCGTTTCCCAAAACGCGGCAGGCTACGGATCTGACGATGCGCGCTCCGGCGCCGGTTTCGAAAGCACAGTTGGACGAGGTCCATATTCAGATCGCGACCCGTAAGCGCCCGGGTCCATAGGTCTGGCTTACGGGCAGTAGAAGTGCGCTTGCACGTCCAGGTCGGTAGTGCGAGGGAGCCTGGACTCTCGAAGGGAGAGGAGAAGGATGACTACAGACACAAACCGCGTGATCGATCAGGAGCAGGTGAAGCATATCGCGTTCTTGATCCGGCTGGCGTTGACCGATGACGAGGTCGAAGTGTTCAGTGAGCAGCTCAGCACGATCGTCGATTACTTCAATCGGCTGGCCGAGGTAGACGTGGAGGAGATTCCGCCCTATCGGCAGCCGCAGATGGGACGCAAGCGGCTGCGCGGGGACGTGATCCAGCCCTCGATGGCGCGGGACGACTTCCTGGCCAACGCGCCGGCTCATCAGGATGGCTACGTGCGCGTTCCCGTCGTCCTCGACGTGCCCGAGGAAGGTTGAGGAGGCGTATGGACTTACATACACTGACGGTAGCGGAGGCGCATGCGCTGCTAAAGGCCGGGGAGATCACGTCCGTCGAGCTGACGCAGGCTGTGCTCGATCGTATCGCGGAGGTCGACCCAGCGATCCGGGCTTACGTCACGGTCTGCGGTGGAGAGGCTCTCCAGGAGGCGGCTGCCGCCGACGCGCGGCTGCGGGCCGGCGAGGATGTGACGCCCTTGACCGGAATACCTTACGCCGTGAAGGATTGCCTCTCGACGACAGGCGTCCGGACGACCTGCTCCTCCAGGATCCTCGAGGACTACGTGCCCCAGTATGACGCGACGGTGATCGCGCGGCTGCGGGAGGCTGGCGCCGTCCTGGTCGGTAAGCACAATATGGACGAGTTCGGCATGGGCTCCTCCTGTGAGAACTCGGCCTTCTTCAACACCCACAATCCCTGGGACCTCGACCGCGTTCCCGGGGGCTCCAGCGGGGGGTCGGCCGCCGCGGTGGCGGCCGATATGGTGCCCTTCGCTCTGGGCGAGGACACCGGCGGCTCTGTCCGGATGCCAGCCGGGTTCTGTGGTGTCACGGGGCTCAAGCCGACCTATGGCCGTGTCTCGCGCTATGGTCTGATCGCGCTGGTCTCTTCCTTCGACAGTATTGGACCGCTCACCCATACGGCCCAGGATGCGGCCTTGGTGATGCGGACGATTGCCGGTCAGGATCCCCGTGACAGCACCTCGCTGACCGCACCGGTCCCAAAGTACACGGCAGAGATGGGGGCGGATCTTCGCGGCGTTACCCTTGGCGTGCCCAAAGAGTACCTTGCTCAGGGGATCGCGCCTGGCGTCGAGGAGACGCTGCGTAAGGCCATCGAGCATCTGGGATCCCTCGGCGCTGACATCATCGAAGTCTCCCTGCCGCACACCGACTATGCGATCTCTATCTATTATCTGATCCTCACGGCCGAGGCCAGCTCCAACCTGGCGCGCTTCGACGGCATTCGCTTTGGCCTTTCCGAACCCTCCCTAGATACCAACGCCGCGGGCGTCGGCACCGCAGCCGAAGGCATCGGCATTGTCGACCGCTACCTCCAGACACGGGCGATCGGGTTTGGCGATGAGGTGAAGCGGCGCATCATGCTAGGGACCTTCGCGCTCTCCGCTGGATACTACGATGCCTACTACTTGCGCGCGCAGCGGGTGCGCACGCTGCTTCGGCAGGATTTCGAGCGGGCATTCCAGCAGGTGGATGTGCTCATCGCGCCGGTCTCGCCTACAACCGCCTTCAAGCTTGGGGAGAAGGTCGACGATCCCCTCCAGATGTATCTGTCGGACATTCACGTGGTCGCCGCGAACCCTGGTGGGGTTTGCTCGCTGGCGGTGCCGTGCGGCTTCTCCGACGGCCTTCCGGTTGGGATGCAGATCATCGGGCCGCCGCTGGGCGAGCCGATGGTCTTCCGCGTCGGGGGCGCGTATCAGGCGACGACGGACTGGCACGAGGCCAGGTCACCACGGACAGACACGGCGACGGGTTGATAGGGGAGCCATGGGAAGAGAGGACGACAGGATGACAGAGACCAGATATGAGCCCGTCATCGGGATGGAGATCCACGCCGAGCTGCGCACACGGTCGAAGATGTTCTGCGGGTGCGCGGTGGTAGATACGACGACGGCCGAGCCCAATACGGCCATCTGCCCGGTTTGCACCGGGCTGCCTGGTGCGATGCCGGTGGTCAACAAAGAGGCTGTTGCCCAGGCAATGCTGGTGGGGTTGGCGCTGCATTGCGAGATCAACGCCTTCACGAGCTTTGCTCGCAAGAACTACTTCTACCCGGATTTGCCCAAAGGATACCAGATCTCACAGTACGATCATCCCCTCGCGACCGATGGTTGGATCGACGTCCAGACGGAGTCAGGCGAGAGCGTGCGCGTGGGCATCCGCCGTGCGCATATGGAGGAGGACACGGCGAAGAGCTACCACGTGTCGGCCGACACGCCGGGCGCGAAAGGCGCCTATACCCTGATTGACTTTAACCGCTCGGGGGTGCCGCTTTTGGAGATCGTCTCGGAGCCCGACATGCACTCAGCGACCGAGGCCGATGCCTACGGGACGGCCATCCGCGAGATCCTGCGCTATCTCGAGGTCAACTCCGGTGATATGGAAAAGGGCGTGCTGCGCTTCGAGGCCAACGTCTCCGTCCGCCCACGTGGCAGCGAGACGCTCGGGACGCGCACCGAGATCAAGAATCTGAACAGCTTCCGAGCGCTGACCCGGGCCGTTGAGTATGAGATCGCGCGCCAGATTGAGGTGCTGGAGGTTGGCGGTGTCGTCGTGCAGGAGACCCTCGGGTGGGATGAGGCCCGCGGCGTGACCTACTCGCAGCGCAGCAAGGAGCACGCGCACGATTATCGTTATTTTCCGGAGCCCGACCTGCCACCGCTGCACGTCGATGAGCCCTGGATCGAGGAGGTCCGCGCGACATTGCCGGAGCTGCCAGACGCCAAGTACGCGCGCTTCGTCGCCAAACTGGGCCTCCCCGAAAACGACGCGCGCATTCTGGTGTCCGAGCGTGCCCTCGCGGACTACTTCGAGGCTGCGGCAGCGGCCTATGACGGTGAGCCTGCGTCGATCAGTAAATGGGTGGTGGGCGAGCTAGCATATCTGATGAATCGGGAGGGCGTCTCCATCGAGGAGGTCCGCGTTGAGCCTGCATCTCTGGCCTCGCTGGTCGAGCTTGTCGACAGCGGCACGATCAATCAGAACAGCGCCAAGGACGTGCTTGCCGAGATGTTCGAGACGGGTAAAGCCCCTGAGGCTATCGTGGAGGAGAAGGGTCTGGCCCAGATCTCCGATGAGGAAGCGCTGGCCCATGTCGTGGAGCAGGTGCTCGCTGAACATCCCGAGCAGGTCCAGAGTTACCTCGATGGCAAGGAATCGCTGCTGCAATGGTTTATGGGCCAGGTGATGCGGGCCACCCGCGGGCGGGCGCAACCACAGACCGTGCTCCAGTTGCTGCGTCAGAAGCTGAGGACGCGGCGCCCCTGAATGCCTTTTAATCTCGAAAAAGGCTATTGACATACCAGCTTATCTCGCGTATAATGGTGGTGTAGGACTTTGTAAGTAAAGATAACTTTCCAACCCCAGTCCCGCCACGAGATACGGTGATCGAGAAAGCGACGCGAGAGCAGACACGCATTGTGAACCAGCGCCTGATCCTCAAGACGATCTACCACAGTGAGGGGATCAGTCGTGCCGAGATTGCCCGCGTCACAGGGCTGACCCGCCCTACGGTCTCCGATGTGGTCGCAGACCTTATGGAGCAAGGGATTGTCATCGAGGTGGGATACGGGCCGTCGACTGGCGGCCGGCCCCCGATGTGCCTCAGCGTCGACAAAGATGCCCGGCATCTCGTTGGCGTTGACCTCGCAATAGGGGATTATCGGGGCGCGATACTCGATCTGCGCGGCAATATCCTCCACCGGGACCGCCGGCGCTTTTCCAGCACCGGTGAGGCTGCTTCCCTAAGCGCCCTCTATGATCTGCTCGACGCATTGATGGCCTCTGCGACCCGCCCTCTCCTCGGCGTCGGGGTCGGTGCCCCGGGCCTTATTGACGCGGTTGCCGGGGTCATGGTCCAGGGCATCAATCAGGATTGGCACGATGTGCCACTCCGAGAATTGCTCGAAACGCGATACGACGTGCCCGTCTATATCGCCAATGATTGCCATGTCGCGGCCCTGGGTGAGTACACGTTTGGCAAGAGCGATCGCGACCAAGACTTGGTCGTGATCAACATCGAATGGGGTATCGGCTCGGGTATCGTGCTGGGGGGAAAACTGTTCCACGGCAATCCCCTGGGCGCTGGGGAGATCGGTCACGTGAGGGTCGTGGAGGAGGGTACCCGCTGCCGCTGCGGCAAATACGGCTGTCTCGAAACCGTCGCCAGCGCCCAGTCGATCGTAGCCAGAACGCAGGAGAGGGTACGCCAGGCCGCCACCCTCAGCAATGGGGGCGATGCGGAGAAGATCACGTTTGAGACCGTGTGTGAGATGCACAGCAAGCACGATCCGCTCGTCAGCCAAGCCGTCGATGACGCGGCGCGGGGGTTGGGTGTTGCCGCGGCCAATCTCGTCGGGATTCTGGGGGGATGCCATATCAGACTGGCGGGTAAGGTGGCCTGCCTCGGCGAGTCATTCTTGGAGATGATCCGCGCTCAGATTGCGCAGCGCTCACTCACCGCATTGGTCGAGAACACGGACGTGTCTTTCACGAATCTAGGTGATGACATAGTCATCCTGGGGACAGCAGCGCTGCTGTTGACCCGCGAATTAGGCGTTTACTGACCAACAGCATCCAGTGTGTTGAGGACTGGTAAGCATGGCCGTTCACACAGGGCTGGAAGGACTCATCCAACAACACTCCGGGCTGCTCCGGGGTAGGCGCATAGGTCTCGCGACCCACGCTGCAGCCGTGCGGTCCGACCTGGTGCACGCGTTGGACGCCTTGATTCGGATAGGCTTGGATATCAAAGTCCTCTTCAGCCCGGAGCACGGCCTTGACGGCGCAGCCGCCGATGGAGCTTCCGTAGCCAATGCGCGCCACCCGCGTACGGGGCTGCCCATCTACAGCCTGTACGGGGAGGAGAAGGCGCCACCGGTAGCCGTCCTACACGATATCGATGTGCTGGTGTTCGATATGCAGGATGTGGGCGTGCGATTCTATACCTTCATCAGTACGTTGTACTATGTGCTCAAGAGCGCTGCCGAGACCGGGACGGCTGTTATTGTGCTGGATCGTCCGAATCCCATCGACAGCCTGACCGTGGAAGGCCCAATTCTGGACCCAGACTACACATCTTTCGTGGGCATCGCGCCAATTCCAATCCGCTACGGCTTGACAATTGGGGAGTTGGCGCAGTATATGAATAAGGAGATGGGTCTCAGCTCGGACCTGGCCGTCATACCGATGCAAGGCTGGCGTCGCCACATGTGGTTTGAGGACACGGGTCTGCCTTGGGTACCGACGTCGCCGGCTATGCCCCATACTTCGACGACTGTGCTCTATCCTGGCATGTGCCTTTCAGAGGGAACTAATCTCTCCGAAGGCCGCGGCACGCCATTGCCCTTTGAGATCTGTGGCGCGCCCTGGGTCGATGGGTATGCCTTGGCAGCCCATCTGAACGCACGAGGGCTGGATGGCGTGATATTCAGACCTACGCGCTTCGTGCCGGGCGCCCCGGGTCGATTTGCGGGAGAGCTGTGCGACGGCGTCCAAGTTCACGTCACGGACCGTCAGGCCTTGCGCCCGCTCGCCGTTGGCTTGCATCTCATCGCGGCTATGCGGCGACGCCATCCGGATGAGTTCGCTTGGCAGGAGGGAAGTGGTGAGGGCGCTCGTCCTCACTTTGACCTTCTGATGGGGTCATCGCAGGTGCGAGAGGCTCTTGACAGGGGGATAGAGGTCGATGGGCTCGTCGACAGTTGGGCTGGTGATCTCACCGACTGGACCGAGGCGCGCCGTCCCTATCTGCTCTACCCGTAGCATCATGCAAAGGATGCCCTTGTTGGAATGACGGAGCACATCTCTGGCAAGCTTTGGCCACGGCGCCGGCGGGGTATATGACAAAGGAGGCCGAATTGAGCACCACTACAACAAGCGCAAAGACGCGCGCTGAACGAAGCTTCATCGGATACTGGTTCCGTCGTATCAGATCTAACTTTCTTGTCAGGCAGATCGTCAAGGCTCTCTTCACGATCTGGTTTGTCACCTCTCTGACCTTCTTTCTGGTCCGCCTGATGCCCTCGAACCCCGTTCAGGTCTACATCAACGAGTTGATTGTGCAGTATGGTCTCTCCTACGATGAGGCCCGAGACCAGGCCACAGCCCTCTTTGCCTTCGACCCAGACCAGCCCCTTATTCAGCAGTATTTTGACTACGTGAGCCAGATGGCACGCGGCAATCTGGGGACATCGCTGCGCTCCCCCGGCACGCCGGTCCTGGACATCATCAAAGCCTTCTTGCCGTGGACGATCTTCAGCGTGGGCATAGGCCTCCTCCTCAGTTTCAGTCTGGGCGTCTTCCTCGGCATGATTATGGCCTACGAACGAGATGCGTGGTGGGAGCCCATACTCTCGGGCGTGGCGTCGATGCTCAGCTCGATTCCCAGCTACATCATCGGCATCGTGTTGCTAGTCTACCTCGGCGTCTATTGGGGGCTGGTTCCTATCCATCAGATGCGCGGCTCGCGATCGCCCGGGGTCGAGATCGGTTTCACGTTCGAGTTCATCAAGGACATCTTCTTCCACGCCGCGCTGCCCATCGCCACCTATGTCCTGGCCACGATTGGTGGTTGGATCCTCTCAATGAAAAGCAGCACGATGAGCACCCTGGGCGAGGACTATGTGACCGTGGCAAGAGCCCGGGGGCTCCCAGAGAGGCGGATCCGGACGGCGTATGTGGGCCGCAACGCGATGCTGCCCCTGGTCACCCAGCTCCTCATCAGCATAGGGTTCATTGTCGGTGGCTCCATCCTCATCGAGAGCATCTTCGTCTATCAGGGCATCGGTTACCGGCTTCTACAAGCTCTCAACACGCGGGACTACCCGCTCATGCAGGCGATCTTCCTGATCATCACGATCTCGGTCGTTATATCGAATCTATTGGCAGACTTCGTCTACGGGTGGCTCGACCCCCGTGTTCGCGTCACCGGAGGTGAATAGGCATATGACCGAACTGGTACGTAGCGCTGAACGCAGGCCACTCCAATGGCTTGCAGACATTGGGAACGGGATCCTCAGGTTCCTGAAGCTTATGAGTCGCAACAAGACGGGCTTTTTGGGTTTCCTTATGTTTATCGGCTTCATCCTGTTAGCCTATGTGGGGCCGTTATTTGTCTCCGAGGCGAGGACGGCTGACATCACCAAGATCTACCACCCCCCCTCGTGGGAGCATATACTAGGGACGGATAGTCAGGGTAAGGACATTTGGGCGCAGATCGTCTACGGGGGCAGAGCCATCATCCAGATGGCGCTCTTGACCGGCGTGATCTCGACCTTCATCGGCATCACCTTGGGCGCCCTCAGTGCCGTGATCGGTGGGGCGTTCGACGCGCTTCTCACGACCGCGGCTGACGTCTGGCTTACCATTCCCCAGTTTCCGTTGCTGGCGGTGGTGGCAACCCTGATCAAGCTCGACAACTTGGTTGTCTTGGCGCTCTTACTCTCTTTCCTCTCGTGGGCCGGCCTCTATCGCGCTATTCGCGCTCAGGTATTCTCCGTGAAGGAGCGGGACTACGTCGAGGCTGCGGTGGCGTTGGACCTGGGGTTGAGGCACATCATCTTTCAGGAGATTCTACCAAACATGATGAGCTACATCGCGATCAGCTTCACCCTTGGCATGACCTCCGCCATCTATGCTCAGGTCGGTTTGGTCTTTTTGGGATTGGTGCCCCTCACCCGCAACTGGGGTGTGATGATCAATCTGGCTTGGACGCAAGGCGCCATCTTCTTCAGGGACAGCGTCTATTTCATCATGGCGCCGGTTGCTGCTATCGCGTTGTTCCAGCTCTCGGTCGTCTGGATGAGCCGGTCACTGGAGGAGATCTTTAACCCTCGACTCCGCACGGGCTAAGGCGGTGCAGATCATGAATTCGATAAGCCAGAAAAACCAACTCCCGCTGCTCTCGATACAGGATCTCTGGGTCGAGTACAAAGTTGAGCGCGGTTTGGTTAAAGCTGTTCGCGGCGTGGATCTCGACCTCTATCCGGAGGAAAGCCTCGCCCTCATCGGCGAGAGCGGCTGTGGCAAGACCACATTGGGCCTCTCCTTGATTCGGTTGCTCGTCAAGGCGGCGAACATCCGTAGAGGCTCTATCATTTATCGGCTCAACGGAGAGGAAATCGACATTCTCTCCCTCAACAATCGTGAACTGCGTCGCTTTCGTTGGCGCGAATGCGCGATGGTCTTTCAGTCGGCGCTCAACGCTCTCAACCCCGTCTTGCGCATTCGTGATCAGATCTACGACACCGCGAAAGCCCACGGCGTCATCTCGAGAGCTGAGGCCTACCGCCACGCGATGGAGTTGCTTGAACACGTCCAGCTCGATCCCGAGCGCGTCATCAACGCCTATCCCCATGAACTGAGCGGCGGAATGCGCCAGCGCGTGTTGCTCGCGATGAGTCTGCTCCTCGACCCGCCGGTCCTCATCCTGGATGAGCCCACGACAGCGTTGGACATCCTGACGCAGCGTACGATTATTGACCTGCTGCGTCGGCTTAAAGCCGAGCTGGGCTTCTCGATGATGTTTATCTCTCACGACCTGTCAACCGCGGCGGAGCTTGCGGACCGCGTTGCGACGATGTATGCCGGCACAATCGTGGAGCTGGGCCCTGTCAATGACATCTTTTACCGCCCTGCCCATCCCTACACGCTAGGACTTATTCGGGCGGTGCCTACCGTCACTGGAGACTTTCAGGAACTGGCCTCGATCCCCGGAGCCCCACCTGACTTGATCGATCCACCCGTCGGCTGCAAGTTCCATCCTCGCTGTCCCTACGCGACAGAGCGTTGCCGGGCCGAGGAGCCCGAGCTTGAGGCCGTGCTTTGGGAGGGGCATACTGTGGCCTGCTTCCACTACGATCTCGTACAGAAGGATGCCGCGAGCCTGGCGGAGAACGCCCCACATACGACCAGTGAGGAACCCCTATGAACGAATACCTCATCGAAGCCGAGAACCTAGTGCGTCAGTTTGGATCCCGTAGCGAGCGCGTGACGGC
>CAZPJP010000140.1:0-10271 GCA_964586915.1 uncultured Anaerolineales bacterium | reverse complement strand
GCCGCGCTCCTGCCGCTTCTCGGCTAGGACCTCACCCTCTCACAGAACGCGTGCAGATCCTGTGTGGACAGCATCTGCTATCCTGCGCATCCTGCAGGCGGGACCTGCTATCCTGCAGGCGGGATCTACTCGCCGTTGTTCTCCATGATGTAAGCGATCAGGGCCTGCTCCGCGGCTTCCAATCGTTTTAGGGTACGCTCGCGCCCCACGGCCTGAATGCTGCCGAAGAGCGGCGGCGACACACGCTTACCCGTGACGGCGGTGCGCACGATTCCGAAGAGCTGCCCGGCCTTAAGGTCCATCTCGTCGGCAAGATCCCGCATCGGCTGCTCCATCGCCTCAGGTGTGAACTGGACGAGCCCGCTGAACAGGCGTTGAACCCGTCGAATGGCTTCGAGGCTCTCGCCCGCCGTCATCTTCTTGCCGATAAGCTCCTCTGCGGGCGGCGTCTCGATCTTCCGGAAGACGAAGTCGGTGAGGTCAACCACGTCGCGCAGCGTCGTGAGACGCTCCTGTACGAGCGGCACCAGGATACGCAGCGTTGGCAGCATTGCCGTCGAGACCGGCGTGGAGATCAGGCCGGCATCGGTCCAGAATGGGATGAGCTTGTCCAGCAGTTCCTCTTTGCTCATCCGACGAATGTACTGACCGTTCATCCAGTCCAGCTTGTCGTAGGAGAAGACGGCGGCTGATAGATTGATCCGGTGGATGTCGAACCGCTCGATCAGCTCCTCACGGCTGAAGATCTCGCGATCCTCACCCTCACCTGGCGCCCAGCCCAACAGGGCAAGGAAGTTGAAAAGCGCGTCGGGGAGGTACCCTTGGCGACGAAACTCGTCCACCGAGGTGGCGCCATGACGTTTGCCGAGCTTCTTCCCGTCGGGCCCCAGAACGAGCGGGACGTGCACAAACGTTGGGGGTTCCCAGCCAAACGCTTCGTAGAGCAGGATGCGCTTGGGCGTGCTCGGGATCCAATCGTCACCTCGCATCACGTGTGTGATCCCCATCATGTGGTCGTCGATCACCACGGCGAGATGATACGTAGGGAAGCCGTCGCTCTTGAGCAGGATCTGATCGTCGATCAGTTCATTCTCAATGGTGATCTCCCCATGCAGCGCGTCGTGGAAGCTCGTTGTGCCTTCGTGAGGGACCTTAAGACGGATGACGTGCGGCTCGTCCGGCGAGATGGCATCCGCGGGCTTATTGCGACAGTGCCCATCGTACATCGGATTCTTACCCTGGGCCCGCAGCGCCTCGCGAACCCGCTCCAGCCGTTCGGGCGAGCAGTTGCAGCGGTACGCCTTGCCCTGCGTCACGAGCTTCTCTGCCTTCTCCTTATAGATCGCAAGGCGTTTGGACTGAACATAGGGGCCGTAGTCGCCGCCGACACCGGGACCTTCGTCCCAGTCCATGCCGAGCCATTCCAGGCTGTTCTCGATAACCCGGAGCGCGTTTTCGACGTATCGCTCCTGGTCTGTGTCCTCGATGCGCAGGACAAAGGTGCCCTGCTGCTGTCTGGCAAAGAGCCAGTTGAAGACGACGGTGCGGATGTTGCCAATGTGAGGATACCCGGTGGGACTGGGGGCAAAGCGAACGCGAACTGACATAGGAATCACTCCTCGCTATCTGACTTATCCTGCTTATTATAGGAGCTTTTCTTCAGAACTCCAATCGCCTTTGATGCATTGCGACGCTCTGCACCAGCCCGAGCCCCAAGAAGGTCACGACCAGTGCACTGCCGCCACTGCTGATAAAGGGCATTGGCAGACCGGCGACGGGGATGACATTTAGGTTCATCCCGAGGTTGATCAGGAGCTGGTAGAAGACGTAGGCGACCACTCCGGTCACGATCATCCGACCGGTGACGTCGTCGGCGTTCCCGGCGATACGAAGCAACCGCCAGAGCAGGATGACGAAGACCAGAAGAATGAGAGCTGCCCCCACAAACCCCAATTCCTCGCAGACCACCGAGAAGATGAAGTCTGTGTGCCGGACCCGGAGAAAGTGCAGCTGGCTCTGTGTGCCAGTCGCGAATCCCTTACCGAGGAGCCCGCCCGATCCAATGCTGATCAAGGCCTGCTGTACGTTAAAGTAGGCGTCCGGATCTCGACTAGGATCCAGAAAGTTGCTGACGCGATCCTGCATATAGGGATCGAGGTTGGCCCAAACCACCGGCGCTGCCAGCAGCGCGAGGCCGCCGACGCCGGCAAGGTAGCCAAACCTAAGCCCGGATCCGTAGATCATCGCGATCCAGACGGCGACGTAGAGCGTGGCGGTGCTCAGGTTGGGCTGGCTGAAGACAAGGAAGGACGGCAGAGCCGTCAGGGCCATTGAGGTGAAAAACTCCACCAGTCCCGGGGGATCGGGGGCATTGCGGGCCAGGAGGCTCGCCTGGCTGACGATCAGCAAAAGGAGGGCCGGGAAGGCAGGCTGAATGGAGGTGCCACCGACATAGATAAAACGGCGCACCTCACCAATCTCGCTGCGGCCGAAGGTGAGGGTAAAGCCCAGGATCCCCAAGGCGACGAAATAGAGGGGCCACTCCAAGCTCTCCAATAGCCGGTAATCCACCGAGGCCACCAGAAACATCAGGCCTACCCCGATGGCGCCGTAAACGGCCTGACGTCGCCAGATATCGGCAAGGTCCTCAGAGCCCTGTGTGGCACTGTAGATCATCGCCAGCCCGATCACGGTCAGGGCGATGGCGATCAGCAGCAACGTCCAGTCAAAGTACTGCCAGGGCGATTTCCGCATTCAGTGCATCCCCTTCGATAACGCCTAGCCCCGGGCCTCACCTCGTCGGCTGCGGGGCGTATGGACCGGGATGTCAGCCATCAAGCGCGTCTCACGGGCGTCTTCAGTGAAGCTGACGACGACCTTGTCGGTCTCGATGTCGAGGTGTTTCGAGATCACCGAGATGATCTCGTCCTTCAGGACTTCGAGCATACCCGGCGAGATGTTGGCGCGGTCGTGGGTCAGCACCAGGCGCAGCCGCTGCGCAGCGACGTCCTGGCTCGATTTGGATTTGCGGCGGAATATATCAAGAAACCTCATGGGCGCTCCTTTCAGCGTGAGCCGAAGAGCTTCTGGAAGAATGTCTGTTTCTGCAGGACCTCGTAGGGCATATCATCGCCCGTGAGCCGGCGGGCCATATTGCGGAAGGCCTTACCCGCGGCGGATCGCTGGTCCAGCGCGATGGGTTGTCCGTGGTTGCTGGCTGAGAGGATCCCGGTGTCCTCGGGAATGATGCCGATCAGATCTATGGCCAGCAGATCGACCACGGTGTCGGAATCCAGCATTTCGTTACGGCGGACCAGATCGGCCTTGAACCGGTTGATCACGAGCTTCGCTGGCGCCCACCCCTCAGCCTCGAGCAGGCCGATCACGCGGTCGGCATCGCGGACGGCGGTCACCTCGGGGTTGGTCACGATGAGCACCAGATCGGCGGGAGTTACCGCGTAACGGAAGCCGTGCTCGATGCCGGCCGGGGAATCGATCAACACAAAGTCGGCCAGCTCGGCGGCCTCGCGGGCGACGCGGGCCATGTCTGCGACGGTAATCGCCTCCTTGTCGCGGGTCTGCGCTGCCGGGAGAAGAAAGAGCTCGGGAAAGCGCTTATCGCGCACCAGAGCCTGCCGGAATCGGCATCGTCCCTCTACGTAGTTGACAATGTCGTAGACGATGCGGTTTTCCAAACCGAGCATCACGTCCAAGTTGCGGAGCCCGATGTCCGCATCGATGCAGGTCACGCGGTAGCCCAGCATCGCCAGGCTGATGCCCAGATTGGCGGTCGTGGTGGTCTTTCCCACCCCGCCCTTTCCCGATGAAATCGTGATGACTTTTCCTGCCATACCTATCCTTTTCTACTCCAAGCTTCAGCCGCCCCGGGCTTCAGCCGCCCCAGGCTTCGGCCACAATCTGCCCGCCCTCAACCTTGGCGGTTTCGGGCTCCGAGGTGCGTCGTCGCTGCTCCGGAGACCGCCCGATATACCCGGCGATGCGAATCTGCGACGGCTGCAGGTCCAGCGCGCAAATCACGCTCTCCTCGTCGCCGAAGGCGCCGGCATACGCCACGCCGCGCAAAGCCCCCCAGACGATGATACTGCCCCCTGCGACGATCTCAGCCCCCGGGTTAACATCGCCCACCAAGGTCACGTGTCCCGGGTAGTTGATCTGCTGGCCCGACCTGAGCGTCTGTTTGAGGAAGAGCGACTGCTGGTCCAGCGGCAACACCTCGCTGCCCGATTTTCGCGGTTCCGGATCCTTCGGTAACCGTGTGAGAACGCCGTGAGAGCGGGCCAGGCGCACCGTCTTGTCGTTCTCACTCAGGATGGCCCAGAGCTCGATATCGTATCGGGATAGCAGCGCGCGCAGCGAGTATAGTTGCTCCTGCGTGAGCTCACGAGCTCCGGCCTCCACAATCAGCCGTCCCCCCCGGAAGAAGGCCTCGGCCTCCGTCAGCGCCTCTTCGAGCGCCTCCAAAACCTTCGCCCAGACATAGGATCTCAGCTTCAGCAGAATGCCGTCCGCCGTTCCCTTCAGCGTGATCGGGGTCTCTTCCATAATAGCTCCATTATATCATGGCAGCCGCAGGCGATAGCCGAAAGGCCTTGCTGCAGATGGTGTGGGCCGACGTGTCAGCTTACCATGACTTGGTACAATTATTGGTGTTCATCAATGGCATAACAGTGGCATTTTACCCACTTCACAGTATAACTCAAGTCGTTGTCGCCTGAAGGAGCGTTGATGCGAGGATTTCTGCAGTTTCTGATCGCCCTGGCTGTTCCTGTTGTTCTGACGATGGCAGCGGTCCGCCTCCTGACCCTGCCCTGGTACCCTGCCTGGCAGTATGGGCGGGAGGGCTTCCCGGATGACCCCTTGGGGCTGTCTCAGGAGGAGCGCCTACGGCTGGCACGGGAGACTATCGGTTTCCTCAACGTGCCGTGGCAAGCGGATACATTGGAGAGACTGGAGCTTCCCGATGGCTCGCCGGCCTATAACCCGCGCGAGCTTGAGCATATGGAGGACGTCAGGGCTGTCTATAACGGCTTGACGTTGCTGGCGCTGTTGCTTCTCGCCGCTGCCGTGGTTGGCGCGTGGGGCCTGGTGCGGCGCGGGGCGCGCTGCGCTGTGTGGGGAGCGTTAGCCCAGGGCGGAGGGCTGACGCTCGCGCTGCTGGTCGGGCTGGGGTTCTGGATGCTCGTCGGCTTCAACGCCTTCTTCACCTTCTTTCACGGGCTCTTCTTCGAGCCCGGGACGTGGGTCTTCTCGTATTCGGATACCCTGATCCGGCTCTTCCCGCTACCATTCTGGCAGGATGCGGGGCTGCTGATCGCCGGCGGGGTGAGCGCGCTTTCCCTGCTACTGCTTGTGACCGGC
Source organism: uncultured Anaerolineales bacterium (assembly GCA_964586915.1). Taxonomy (GTDB): domain Bacteria; phylum Chloroflexota; class Anaerolineae; order B4-G1; family SLSP01; genus PWVB01. Next base: position 4,892 of record CAZPJP010000140.1, on the reverse strand, counting down.
GTGTGGCGACAGCGCCTATGTTGGGCGTCGGCGCATACTTCATCGACGTCGAAAGGAGCTTCTGAATGACGATTCACACCCCCGACTGGGTCAAGGACGCGATCTTCTACCAGATCTTCCCCGATCGCTTCGCTCGCAGCGAGCGCGTCACTAAGCCTGCTAATCTGGAACCGTGGGACTCTCCTCCTACGCGCCGGGGATTCAAAGGGGGGGATCTGATTGGGATCCTTGAGCGCCTTGACTACCTCGTGGACCTGGGCGTGAACGCTATCTATTTCAACCCCATCTTCCAGTCCGCGGCCAATCACCGCTATCACACCCACGACTACTTTCGCGTGGACCCAATTCTCGGAGGGAATGAGGCGTTCGAGACCTTTCTGGAGGGAGCGCACGAGCGGGGCATTCGGGTGGTATTGGATGGCGTCTTCAACCACGCGAGCCGTGGATTCCTCCAATTCAACCATATCCTGGAGAACGGTGAGCACTCACCCTATCTGGATTGGTTCATCGTGAAGGGCTTTCCGCTGTTAGCTTACGACATCCACAGGACGCCGAACTACGCAGCTTGGTGGAACCTCCGTGAGCTGCCGAAGCTGAATACTGATAACCCCCAAGTGTGGGATTTCCTTATGCGCGTCGCTGGGTATTGGGTGCGTCGCGGCATCGATGGGTGGCGGCTTGACGTGCCCTTGGAGATCAAGACCCCGGGTTTTTGGGAGGAGTTCCGGGATCGGGTCAAGGCTATCAATCCCGATGCTTACATCTTGGCCGAGATCTGGGGCGATGCGGAGAGGTGGCTTGGGGGAGACCATTTCGACGCCACGATGAACTATGGGTTCAACCGGGCGTGCTACGGTTTCTTCGGCGGCGATTGGCTCGACACATCGGCGCGTCCCGGTGGCTATCACATCGAACGGATGCACGGGACGGCCTTTAGCAGGCAGATTGCGCGTCTCTTGGACCTCTACGATTGGGAGGTGACGCTGGGGCAGTACAATTTGCTCAGTAGCCACGATGAGCCGCGCTTCTTGACCATGGTGGGCGGTGACCGGCGGCGTCTACGTCTGGCGACCCTCTTCCAGATGGCCTTTCCCGGCGTGCCGTCGATCTATTATGGCGACGAAATCGGCATGGTGGGCGGCCCCGACCCCGATTGCCGGCGCGCCTTTCCTTGGGACGAGCGCCACTGGGATCTTGAGCTCCACGCCGATTTCCGGCGCTTCGTCGCGCTACGCCAGAGCCATCCGGCATTGCGGCGGGGCACTTACGCGGAGTTGCATGTTGGCGAGGAGACCTACGCTTTCGCGCGCCGCTGGCGGAGTGAGACGATCGTGGTTGTGCTTAATGCCGGCGAGGAGCCTGCCGATCTCGAGATCGATCTGCACGAGGTGCTGCCTGACGGCGCCCCTTCCGACCCGGTGCTGACGGAAGCGTGGGCCGACAGTCAGGTCCAGGCCCGCGGAGGCCAGCTCGCGCTGACCGTGCCCCCTCTGGAAGGTCGCGTCTTCATCCACGGTTGATCGGTCAGCCTGTTGCGCTCGACGGAGATGACCCGCCTCGTTTCGGGGCGGGTTCGTTGGATAAGACGCCCCCCACCGCGGTGCCAACATTTACGCGATTCTTATATCCCTCTTATGCGTTTCAAATACTTCCGCGGTATACTGATGTCTGGAATGATGAACCACGGAGGTAAAATATGGCAAGAATCGTAGGGATTGACTTAGGGACGACAAACTCTGTTGTCTCAGTCATGGAGGGTGGTCAGGTTACTGTTATCCCCACAGCCGAGGGACGACGGCTCTGTCCCTCCGTTGTCGCATTCACGAAGGGGGGCGATCGCCTTGTTGGTGATCCGGCAAAGCGCCAGGCGATTGTGAATTCTGAGAATACGGTTTACTCGGTGAAGCGCTTGATGGGCCGTCGTGCCGACGAGCGCGAGGTCGAGGTGACCCGCGAGATGGTCTCCTATGAGATCGTCGAAGGTCCACAGGGGGATGCGCGGATTCGCGTACCTGTGCAGGACAAGGTCTACACGCCGCAGGAGATATCGGCAATGGTCCTTCAGAAGCTGAAGAACGATGCCGAAGCCTACCTGGGTGAGCCGGTCAACCAAGCAGTCATCACGGTGCCGGCCTACTTCAATGACAGCCAGCGCCAGGCGACTAAGGATGCCGGTCAGATCGCGGGCCTGGAGGTCATGCGGATCATCAATGAGCCCACAGCGGCTGCATTGGCATACGGTCTGGATAAGGCAAAGGATGAGACAATCCTGGTCTTCGACCTCGGTGGGGGCACTTTCGATGTCTCCATCCTCGAGGTTGGCGAGGGCCTGATTGAGGTGAAGTCCACCAACGGCGATACACACCTCGGTGGCGATGACTGGGATGAGCGAATTGTCCGATATATGTTGGACGAGTTCAAGAAGCAGCAGGGCATCGATCTGTCCAAGGATCGCCAGGCGATGCAGCGTTTGCGCGAGGCGGCTGAGAAGGCCAAGATCGAGCTTTCCACGACGATGGAGACGGAGATCAATCTGCCTTACATTACCGCGGATGCGACGGGGCCGAAGCACCTGCAGACGCGCCTGACGCGCGCGAAGTTTGAGCAGTTGACCGAGGATCTGGTCGAGCGTTGTCGTACGCCTTTCGAGCGCGCGCTGAGCGACGCGAAGATTTCGGCAAGCGAGCTGGACGAGGTCGTTTTGGTCGGTGGCGCTACCCGTATGCCGATGATCCAGGAGCTGGTCCGCGGGCTAACCGATGGCAAGGAGCCCCACAAGGGCGTCAACCCCGACGAGGTCGTCTCGGTTGGGGCCGCGATCCAGGGGGGTGTGCTCGCCGGTGACGTCACAGACATCCTGTTGTTGGATGTGACACCCCTGTCACTGGGTGTTGAGACGCTGGGCGGTCGGATGACGAACCTGATCCCGCGCAACACCACGGTGCCCGTCAAGAAGAGCGAGACTTTCACAACGGCTGAGGACAATCAGACGGCGGTGGACATCAAGGTCTACCAGGGCGAGCGCCCGATGGCGGCTAACAACATGCTGCTCGGCCAGTTCCGGCTGGATGGTATCCCACCGGCGCCGCGCGGTGTGCCGCAGATCGAGGTCACCTTCGATATCGATGCGAACGGCATTTTGAACGTGAACGCGAAGGACAAGGCGACGGGCCGCGAGCAGCATATCACCATCACAGCCAGCACGAACCTGAGTGAAGACGAGGTCGAGGAGTTGGTCGAGGAGGCGCAGCTCCACGCCGAGGAGGACAAGAAGCGGCAAGAGCTGGTCGATGCGCGCAACGAGGCCGATAGCATGATCTACCAGATTGAGCGCACGATGGACGAGCTGGGCGAGAAAGTCCCGAGCGACGTCCGTGGTGAGCTCGAGGGTCTGATCAGTGACCTGCGTGAGTTGAAGGACACCAGCGAGGATGCGTCGGCAATCCGCCGCAAGATGGATCAGCTTCGTGAGGCTTCGATGAAGATGGGTGAGCAGGCCTACGGCCAGCAGCCCGGCGCCGGTCAGCAGCCCGGGGCGGGTCCTACACCTGGTCCGAATGTTGGCCCCGGCTACGGTCACGCGCCCGGCGCAGGACCGGCTGGCGGTGGTGAGTCCGGCGAGGACCCCGATGTCGTCGAGGGCGAGTACCGCGAGGTTAGCTAGAGACTGAATTTGGACAGCCCACACGGCTGCGCCAGGCTAGCATCGCGGATGGCGGCGTCGCCCAAGACGCGTCGTCTAGCATGATAGAATTGATGAGGGGTGGCCTCGGCCACCCCTCATTGCTCGAATAGGCACCTAGATAGGCATTATCATAACAACGAGGTAGAGTAAGGTATGAACTGGAGTGAAGAGGCAACACGTGTTCCGATCCGCCGCGAAGGTGAGGATCAGGAGGCGCGCGCTGAGGACGAACAAGAGCATCGACCTAGTCATAATCCAAGCGACGGACCGAGCCCGCCGATGCGTAAGGAACCGGATCGCGTCGCGGCCCGAGGGTCGCGTGGACGGCGCCGGCCGCCGAAGGCGCCGGAGCTGAAGCGTCCTGAGTCCGATGAGACCGTCGACTGGCGGGATGCGGCGTTGCGGCTGAAGGCTGAGATGGAGAACTATCGGAAGCGCCAGAAGCGCTGGGCTCAGGATGAGATTGAACGCGAGAAGGCTCGTCTGCTCCGCAGGTTCCTGGACGTCGCCGATAACCTAGAGCACGCGCTGGAATACATCGAGGCTGCGGATCCGGCGCACCAGGGTGTGCAGATGGCGTATGATAGCATTCTGAGCCTGTTGCTTCGGGAGGGTGTGGAGCGGGTGTTCGCATTGGGGCGCGCCTTCGACCACGACCGCCACGAGGCCGTCGCTGTCGTGCCGGCGGACGAAGGACAGACCGAGGATATGCGCGTGGTTGAGGTGATGTCGCCCGGGTATCGGTACCACGATCGCATACTGCGACCGGCAAAGGTCGTCGTCGCCAAGCGTGAGCATTGAGCCTTGGGCGGTGAGTCTGTATCGGGCAGGGGGTAGGTATGGATTATAAGGACTATTATAGTGTACTTGGCATCGCCAAGGACGCAAGCGAGAAGGACATCAAGTCAGCGTATCGCAAGCTCGCGCGCAAGTACCATCCCGATCTCAACCCTGACGACAAGGCTGCCGAGGAGAAGTTCAAAGAGGTCAATGAGGCGTACGAGGTGCTCTCGGACCCCGAGAAGCGCAAACTTTACGATCAGTTTGGCAGCGACTGGAAGACCTGGCAGCAGCGGGGCGGGAGTCCTGAGGACTTCTGGCAGCAGTGGGGTGGCCAACAGGGCGCCGGACCGGGTGGCGCTCGTTACACATACACGACGGGCCCCGGCGGCTTCCGGGGCGAGGATGTCTTCTCGGACTTCTTCCA
>CAZPJP010000139.1:1455-10272 GCA_964586915.1 uncultured Anaerolineales bacterium | reverse complement strand
GGTCTCTATGATCGGCCGCGCCCGGGACGCCCCCCGGAGATCGATGCCGAGGCGGAGCAGTGCTTACTGACCGCCCTAGATCGGACGCCCGAAGCCTACGGCTATCCGGCCACGATCTGGACCACGCCGCTGCTCCGGGATCTGTTGCGCTGCCGCCACGCGATCACCGTCTGCGCCGATACGGTGCGGCGGACGTTGCATGCCTTAGGCTACCGTTGGCGTCGGCCCCGTTGGGCGATCGAGCACACCGACCCCGACGCGGCGTATCGTCTCGACTGCATCCTACGCGCCCTGGAGACGGCGACGATCGGCACGGTATGCTTGGTCCAAGACGAAACCAAGTTCCGCACTCTCCCGCCGCTGCGCCGCATGTGGATGCGGCAGGGCCACTAAGTCCGCGTCCCCACCCCCAAGCAAAACCACCACGTCTACAGCTATGGCGCGTTGGATCTGGTCACGGGCGAGTGGCAGGATCGGTTGGCCCCCAAGGCCAACTCCGCGACCACGCTGACGTTCTTGAACGACCTCCTCTCTCAGTATCCCCAGCAGCGCATCCTGCTGATTTGGGACCAGGCTTCTTATCACACCTCCCACAAGGTCACGACGTGGCTGCGCCAGCATCCCCGGATTCGGGCGCTCTTCCTGCCCAAGTACGAGCCGGAGCTGAATCCGGTGGAACACATCTGGCGTATCGTCAAGCAGCGCGTCGCAGCCAATGTCACCCGCACCCTCGATGCCATCCAAGAGGCGTATCATTCGTTCTTCGCCCAGCAATCACCGACCTCTCTGCTCCAAACTGCTGGGGTTGGATCCTAAACTATTTCTTCCGACTTACTTAGCCGTCATTCCTCGCCTTGCTCCGGTAAGAGCCGTGCCTCGAGGACCAGCCGGTCCTCCGCCACGCGCACCATAAGCACCGGCTTTACCGGATTGTGCACGCTATCAAAGGACATCGATCCGGAGACACCTTCGAACTCCACCGTAGCGAGCGTCTGGGCGACCAGAATAGGGTCGACCACGCCGGTGCCGTCAATCGCCATAAAGATCAGCTCAGCGGCATCGTAACTCAACGCGGCCAGCGCATCGGGCGGTGCGAGATAGCGTGACTGGTAGAGCTCGACCCAGCTGCGCAGGATCGCCCGGGGTTCATCCAGCAGGAAATGGGTGGTGAAATACGCGCCCGCCACGACCCCGTGATCCAACGCGGGGGCGTCCCACCCATCGCTGCCGACAATCGGCTGCAACAGCCCGAAGCTACGCGCCTGAGCCACCAGGACGTTGGCCACGTTGTGGTATCCTGGCATATAGAGTAGGTCGGGCTCCGCCTCGCGCACGACCTCAAGCTCCTCGAAGAAGGACTCGGCGGTCTGATCGTAGACCTCGCGCACCACCACTTCGCCGCCTCCGGCCTCAAAGGCCTCGCGGAAGGCTTCGGCCAACGTGACGCCATAGTCACTCCCACCGGCATAAACCAGCGCCGCCCTTTCGGCGCCCAGCCGGTCCAGGGAGAACTGCGCGGCGACGATCCCCTGATCCCGGTCCAAGAAAGGCACGCGAAAAACCAAAGGTCGCACCTCGCCGTCGACATCCAACGTCAGGTCCAGGTCCACGGACGCCGGGCTGACCTGTAAAGCCCCCAACTCGCTAGCGACCTGCGCGACACCCTCGGAGGCGTCCGCGCAGACGGCACCGATGATGAACGAAGCGCCCTGATCGATCGCGGCTCGGGCAGCAGCGCGCGCCTCTGTATAATCACAGGCGCTGTCCTCAAGGATCAACTGAATCTGACGACCGAGCACACCCCCGCGTTGGTTGCGCGCCTCCACTGTCAGCAGAACGCCATCACGGACGCTACGGCCAAGAGGCTCATATTCGCCGCTGAACGGCGCGACAATAGCCACGCGCAGGACTTCCGGGTCGGTCCGCGGGCGGAGACCGCACCCCGACAACAGCAGCAGAACCAGCAGCATCCACCCTCGCCGATCCACACGACTGCTTATCACCCAATCGCCCCCACCATTAAGGTCGACTCACCACTCCCGGACAGCACCCCAGAAAACGGAAGGAGCGAGAGGTCCTAGGGCCTCCCGCTCGCACAGTCCAAAGCGATAATATCGCGGCGAAAATATCGCGGCGATATTTTCGCCGCGGCATTTTCGCCGCAATATCTTCGCCGCTCGGCGCGCAATCGATGCTGCGACTGAATCTAGCCGCCCAGATAGGCAGCGCGCACCCGCGGGTTCTCCGCAAGCTCCATCGCCGACCCTTCAAGATCGATCGTGCCGGTCTCAAGCACGTAGCCGCGATCAGCCACAGATAGAGCCATATGCGCATTCTGCTCGACCAGCAGAATCGTGACGCCGTCCTGATTGATCTCCTCAATGATCTCGAAGATCTCCTCCACCAAGATAGGCGCGAGACCCATCGAGGGCTCATCCATCAGCAGGAGGCGCGGCTTCGCCATCAAAGCCCGTCCGACGGCGAGCATCTGCTGCTCTCCGCCCGAAAGCGTGCCGCCCGTCTGTTCCAGCCGCTCTTTGAGCCGGGGAAAGAGCTGAAAGACACGCTCCATTGTCTCTTCGATCTCGACGGGATCCGTGCGCGTAAATGCACCCATCTCCAAATTCTCGCGTACCGTCAGGGGGGCGAAGATCCTCCGTCCCTCCGGCACGTGAATGATGCCCCTACGCACAATCCCGCTCGCCTCAGCGCCCGTTATCCGCTCTCCGTCGTAGATGACATCGCCGCCGACCACAGGAAGCAGACCAGAGATCGTGCGCAACGTGGTCGACTTGCCGGCGCCATTAGCGCCGATGAGCGTCACCACCTCACCCTTATTAACGTGAAAGGAGACACCGTGCAGCGCTCGGATCGCGCCGTATGCAACGTTTAGGTCCTTAACGTTCAATAATGCCATAGATCGTCCTCATCGTCCTCATCGCCACGCGCCGCAGTATCTGGGCGCCACGCGCTGCATCACAGACGCGCATCACGTCCCAGGTAGGCCTCGATTACCTGGGGGTTCGACCGAACCTCCCCCGGCAGACCACGGGCGATCACCTCACCGAAATCCATCACGGTGATCCATTCACAGATGCTCATCACGAGCCGCATTCGATGCTCCACCAGCAACACCGTCAGATCGAACCGATCACGGACGAAGTGAATCAACGCCATCAGCTCGTCGATCTCCTGCGGATTCATACCTGCCGCCGGCTCATCGAGGATCAGCAGCTGAGGCTGCGCCGCCAGCGCACGCGCAATCTCCAGGCGGCGTTGCAGGCCGTAGGGCAAGCCGCCGGCGATCTCGTTCTGTCGCGACGCCAGTCCGAAGATCGAAAGGAACTCCTGAGCCCGCTCCGTCATCTCCTGCTCTTTCTCGCTGAATCGCGGAGTGTGCAAGACGGCGTCCAGCAGGCCGTAACCTGCGTGCGGATGATAGGCGATCCGCACATTGTCCAGGACCGTGAGGTTCGAAAAGAGGCGAATGTTCTGGAAGGTCCTCGCGATCCCCATCTGTGTGATTTGGTGAGAGGGGAGACCTACCAACTCCACACCCTTAAAGCGGATGCTCCCCTCACTGGGATCGTAGACGCCTGTGATCAAGTTGAAGACGGTTGTCTTACCCGCCCCGTTGGGCCCGATCAGGCCCGCTAACTCACCGTGCCTCAAGGTGAGATCGAAGTCGTGCACAGCTCGAAGATTGCCGAAGTAGTGCGTGACGTCATCGACCTCCAGGACCACGGGAGAGGCGTCAGACACAGCAGTTACACTATCCGGGCGACCCTTCATGCGGTCACCTCCATAGCATCGACCGTCCCGTCGATGTGCGCGGACGGATCGCGGCTGAGATCGGGGGCTTCCTCCTCGGAGCGATCAAGCAGCGCGGGTGTCTTCTGCCGCAGGAACGGAATCTCATAGCGCCCCATCAAACCCTCCGGCCTCAGCAGCATCATCAACACGAGCACCAGCGGGTAGATGACAAACCGCCACGTCTCGAATCCCTGGGGCAGGTACAGCCGTAGCAGACCCTCGAGAAGCAGGATCCACAGGAACCCCGTGATGATCGTGCCGGACATGCTGCCCAGCCCTCCAAAGACAACAATGATGAGTGGGTTGAAGGACTGGATGAAATTGAAGGACTGGGGATGTAGGAAGGCCAGATCGTGCGCTCGAATGCCACCGGCAAGGCCGGCGATGGCACTTCCCACGACGAACGCCAGGACTTTGGTACTGGCTACATCGATCCCCACCAACTCCGCTGCCCGTTCATCCTCGCGCACGGACACGATCGTACGGCCAGTGCTCGAGTGCAGAAGATTCCGCATCACCAGGACGACCAGCACAAACGAAAAGAAGACCCAAGGCCACGTCGTCCATTGGGGAATCCCAATCATACCCCGCGCACCCTTCATCTCGGGGAACGGCAGAATGGTATCCGTGTTGTCAAGCAGGACCTTGACGATGATCGTGAAGCCGAGGGTGGCGATGCCAAAGTAGTCGGAGCCGAGCTCCAGCACCGGGATCCCAAAGAGAAAACTCGCAATCCCAGCGAGCGCCGCCCCACCTAGCAGGGCGATAAAGAAGACCAGTTGCTGAGAGATCACGCGTGGCAATGCGGCCAGGGCGCTCCCGACGGCTGGGCTAAGCCAGGGGGAGATGAACTGCACGGTGATCCAAAAGGCAGCCACCGTGACGAGCACGTAGAAAGTAAAGTGAGTCATCACGTTGACGCGAAAAAAGCCGCCCAGGAACCGTGACACGAGAATATAGAGTCCGAGAGCGACCAACGATCCAACCAGCACCACCACCAGACCTGATGGATCGTCGTGGGTCCACCGCCACGTGATGTCGGCCGCCGTATAGGCCCCAATCGCGTAGAAACCGTATTGTCCGAGGGAGAACTGACCATTGAAACCATAGATCAGGTTCAGCCCCAGGGCGACCATGGTAATCGCCGCTCCCCAGTAGATGATGCCACGCCAGAAGTTATTGAGCACGTTGAAGCTCAAGAGGATCTGGACGAGCGCGAAGACGAGCAGTGCGCCCGCGATGAAGATCACATTGGGCTTCCGGAATTTCGTCAACATTGTCTCCCCCTACACCTTCTCAGCCGGCGGTTCACCGAAGATGCCCTGTGGCCACACGAGCAGCACGACGATGAGTAGCGAGAAGGCAATCGCGTCGCGCATCGGGGTTGAGATGAAGCCGGCGGTCAACACCTCCGTCTGTCCCATAATGAGGGAACCAACGAACGCACCGGGAATGCTCCCGATCCCCCCTACCACCGCGGCAACGAAAGCTTTGAGGCCCGGGATGATACCCATCAGGTAGTGAACCTGCTTATAGGCAGTAGCGTACAGCACCCCGCCGGCGCCTGCCAGCGCGCCCCCCAGGGCGAAGGTGGCCGCGATCACACCATCGACATCGATGCCCATCAGCCGCGCAGCCGGTTTATCATAAGCCGCCGCTCGCATAGCCTTGCCGAGGCGTGTGTTGTTGACCACGTACTGAAGCACGACCTGTAGCAAGATGGAGGCCCCCATGATGACCAGCGTGATATTCGACGCCGAGAGATCCCAGGCCTTGCCCCCCGTCTCGACCTGGATACCAGCCAAGGTCAGAACCACACCCAGGAATCCTCCGAACTGTAGACCAAACAACAGCAAGGGATGCCGCAACCAGGCCCCGGCACGAAGATCGCCACGCCGGCTTCGCGCATAGAGCACCCCGTAGACGACAAGCGAAATCCCGAAGACGACCCACATGGCCACCATCAACAGCGGCGAAACTCGGCCTGCCCGGTACACCTCAACCTCAAAGGGCCGATCATAGGTAATGTAGTTACCGGTATACACGAAGGGCAACGCACCGAAGTACTCCAGGAAGAAAGACACGCCAATGGCCGTGATCAGGGCTGCGATACGGGGTTTGTTCCGCAATGGACGATAGGCGAAACGCTCTATCACCACGGCGAGCCCACCACAGACAACCATCGACAACAGGATGACCGTGATCGTGCCGATGATCGTGGCGATACCGGCGGGAACTCCCGGCGCGACCCACGTCACCCAACGGTGCAAGCTCAAGGTGGATATTGTATAGAAGCTCGTGAACGAGCCAATCATGAAGACGTCACCGTGGGCGAAGTTGATCAACTTCACGATGCCGTAGATCATCGTGTAACCCAGGGCGATCAATGCGTAGATGAACCCCAACTGCAATCCGTTGAGTATTTGTTGCACAAAGACGCCCGGGTTCTGCAATGCCGCGCGCCCCAAGACGTAGAGGATGAACAGGCCGCCCAGCGCAAAGACGCCCTGGCTGATGCGATTAAGGATCGTCCCATCACGGCGGTGTAATGCAGCGTCTCCGCCAACCGGGCCCTGTCCGCCAGCCTCTGCGACCCCTAGACTCTGCTCCATGCCATCACCTTCCTCCAACCCGATCGGTGGCTAGACCCACGACCTGCCAAGGGAAAAGCCAGGGCTCACCTATGGTGGCCCCGGCTTCTCCAACGCTGCCTGACTGATCGTACCGGGGAGATCTTCCCCAGGAACTAGGGTGAGACCGTGTCGGTGTAGACGATCTCGCCGTTCTCAACCGCCAGCACGACGGCGGCCTTCACAGGATTGTGATACTCATCGTAGGAGATATCACCGGAGACAACCGGGAACGTACCGCTTTCCATCGCATCCGCCACCGCCTGTGGATCTGTGGTGGAATCTGCGTTCTCCATCGCCTGGAAGAGTATGTTGGCCGCATCGTAGGCCAGTGCCGCCAGAGCATCGGGCGTGTTGCCGTACTTCGCCTCGTACTTGCTCACGAGATCCTGCACGATCGGTCGCGTGTCATCAGGCGAGAAGTGGTTTGTGAAGTAGCCACCCTCGACGACGGAGCGGTCGAGATCGGCCGAATCCCAACCATCAGCGCCCAGCTTCGTCGCCGTGATGCCCTGCTCCTGGGCCTGGGCGCCGATCAGATTGACCTTGTCATAATAGTCGGGTAGGTAGAGCACGTCGGGATTGGCATCCTTGACCTTGGTCAGGATCGCGGAGAAGTCGGTATCATCCGTGGTGTAACTCTCCTCTACGACAACCTCACCGCCGGCTGCCTCGAACTCGTTGATGAAGACCTCAGCCAAGCCACGCACGTAGTCATTACCCTGATCCAGGAACACAGCGGCGGTCTGAGCGCCCAGGTTTTCACGAGCAAACTTGGCCGCGACGGCGCCCTGGAACTCGTCAATGAAGCACGCGCGGAAGACCGTGGGCTTGACCGTACCGTCCTCGGTCACGGTGACGCTCGCATTGGTCGACGTCGGGCTGATTTGGAACACCTCATTGGTGGTGACGATCTCTGAGACGGGGATGGACGCACTCGAGCAGACCTCGCCGATGATGAACTTGACGCCATCCTGGTTGATGACCTTGTTGGCCGCACTCACGGCTACTTCAGCGCTGCACTGGCTATCCTCGACAATGGTCTCAATCTCCTTACCCAAGACGCCGCCATTTTCGTTCCACTCCTCGACGGCCAGAAGCACACCGTCGCGCGTCGACTCACCAAAGGTCTTCACATCGCCGCTCAGTGGAGCCAGAACGGCAACCTTCAGCGTGCCGCCGCCAGCGCCACAGGCAGACAGAACCAGCATAGACATAAGCAAAGCAACAATCATGATTCGCGTACGCATATCTCTCCTCCTAACATGAGATTTGGATCCCAGGCAACGCCCCTTCAGGTTACGAAACCGGATAACAAACAGAACCTGAGCAACGGGCAGGATCCAATGGTGCGACAGATGGGACACTGACACGCTACAGCAACGAAACTACGGCTTACTCCTCACGACATCTTCCGAAATCACCCTTGCTACCTCACCTCCTTGGCTGGTTGTGGGGCGCAGATACCAAGCCTGCCACACTAAACAGTCCCCATTGTACCGAAAACCCTGTCAAGTGTCAAATTTGACCTCTTAGGAATGTCGAATATAATGTTTTGTCAGTGCAGCCAACAGCGTCGCAGCCGACAGGGTCGGCAGCCACGTTCGAGGGGACTTGCCTCCCGCGGGGTGATCAGAGCGCGCTCTGGCCGAAGACTATGAGCTTTGTAACGTCCAAACAGGTACGATGGTCGCTTCACAAAACATGCGCGGGATTATACCACGCTTGGTAGAGGACCTCAAGGAGTGAGATATGTCCAGATCGAGATTGCCGTTTGCGGTACTGGTCGTTGCGCAGGTGGTGGCGATCCTCATCTATCCTCCCACCTACTTCCAGCGAGCACCTCAAGCTGCGATCATGCCTGCCGGGCTCCTGATCCTCTTCGCGCTCGCGATTGTCGGGATCAATACCGGCACACTGTCAACCGAGGGCACTCGGAGCCTCTTGATTTTCGTTCAGGGCGTTAACATCGTTGTGCGGTTGATGAGCTTCTTTCCAAATCTGAGAACACCCGCCGGAGACTGGGCGTGGGCGTTGTTGCTCACCCACGCTATCGGCTTGGCGCTCTCGTGGTTCACGACGGTCCGGATGGAGCATCTATCGTTGCCGCGTCTGAGGGCTTTGAGAAGGGGCGGGGATGACGGGGTTTTGAGTTGACATTCATCTTGTTTGCGGTAACATAGCTTACCGTCGCCTGCGCAAAGAGGCCGCTCTGCTGCGGCCTTTTTGATTGACAACGGAGGTTGTCAACAGGATCAATAATCCGGTCGATACTGAATCACCGACAGCAGGCCTTCACCTGGCCTTATTTGAGAGACACAAAACATATGGAGGATAGAGGATGGAAGCGATCGAACTTCGCGCAGAACCCCGG